>CADEFJ010000064.1 GCA_902826575.1 uncultured Pseudomonadota bacterium
TCCTGGTCGAGAAGCTGATCCCGCGCGTGGAGAGCCTCAAGATCGGGCCTTCGACATCCAACGACGCCGATTTCGGCCCGCTGGTCACCGCCGCGCACCTGAAGAAGGTGAAGGACTATGTCGACATCGGCATCAAGGAAGGCGCGAAGCTGAAGGTCGACGGCCGCAACTTCAAGATGCAGGGCTACGAGAACGGCTTCTACATGGGCGGCTGCCTGTTCGACGACGTGACGCGCGACATGCGCATCTACAAGGAGGAGATCTTCGGTCCCGTCCTCTCCGTCGTGCGCGCCAAGACCTACGAGGAAGGGCTGAAGCTCGCCAACGACCACGAGTACGGCAACGGCGTCGCCATCTTCACCCGCGACGGCGATGCCGCGCGCGACTTCGCGGCCAAGGTGCAGGTCGGCATGGTCGGCGTGAACGTGCCGATCCCGGTGCCGCTCGCCTACTACACCTTCGGCGGCTGGAAGCGCTCGGGCTTCGGCGACCTCAACCAGCACGGCCCGGATTCGGTGCGCTTCTACACCAAGACCAAGACCGTCACCTCGCGCTGGCCGTCCGGCATGAAGGAAGGCGCCGAGTTCGTGATCCCGACGATGAAGTGACCCAGCACGCGAACGATCCCGCCCGCTGCGCCGAGGCCATTGTCGACCGCGTCGGGCGGGAAATCCGGCTGGCAGTGCCGATCGGGATCGGCAAGCCGGTGCTGCTGGTCAACGCGCTTTGCAAGCTCGCGGAGGCGGACCGCAGCATCAAGCTGCACATCTTCACGGGCCTGTCGCTGGCGCGGCCGCGCTACCGTACGAGCCTGGAGGAGCGCTTCGCCAAGCCGCTGCTCGACCGGCTGTTCGCGAGCTACCCCGATCTCGTCTACACCAAGGCCCTGCAGGCCGGCACGCTGCCGCCCAACATCGAGGTGACGGAGTTCTTCCTGCAGGCCGGCGCCTGGCTCGTCAGCGCCTCGGTGCGCGGCGAGGTGCCGCTCGCGGTGATTCGGGCGATCAAGGAAAGTGGTGCGCTGGTCGGTGCCGACGTGCAGGGCTATGTGCGCGTGGTGGGCGAGGACGGCCGGCTGCATTACACGCCGTGGCCCGAACAGGCTGCCGTGCTCGCCCTCGTCGACGTGCTGAAGACCGACGCGGTCGAGGCGGAGTTCCTCACCGGCACCGCGGACATCCATCGGGCCGCCGCCATCCTCGCCTCGCAGGGCCCACGCGAAATCGTGCTGACACACCGCGACGGCATGCTGGTGCTGGCCGACGGCAAGGAACATGAAGCCACGTTTCATCCGGAGCCACTGCGCGGCCGCAGTGGTCGCGGCGACACCTGCATCGGCTCGTACCTGTCGCGCCGGCTTTCAAGTTCGCCCGCCGAGGCGACAATATGGGCGGCCGCGGTCACGAGCCTCAAGATGGAAGCCGAGGGCCCCATCCGCCGGCCGGTGGCCGATGTCCACGCCCTGATCGAGCGCAAGTACGGAGCCGACTGAGATGACCAAGTCCCTGCGCCGCGTTGCCGCGCCCGTCACGCTGCTGGTTGCGGCGCTGCTTGGCGCCTGCGCCACGTCGCAACTGCCGGAACCATCGGCAGCAGCACCTGAAAGCCGCGCCATCGGCTTCATCGCATTCGGAGACTCGGGCTACCACTACGACTATCTCGATCCCGAGGACATCGCGGCCGATCTCGACGCGTACATCGCGATGGAACGGGCGGATTGGCTCGAGGACCGGCGCGTGCCGGAGGAGTTCATCCCGGCACCCCCGCATGCACTGGCCGACGGCCGCGTGGTCGCAGCGAGCGGCCTCGCACCGGTGGCGCGTGCCATGCGCAGCTACTGTGCGGCCCAGGATTGCCGGTTCGCCACGATGCTCGGCGACAACATTTATCCCGATGGCGCGACCGCCGGTGCCGACGGCCGCAGCGACGCGGAGCGCTTCAGGGCCGTGTTCACCGAACCCTACGGCGCGTACGGCGACATCGCCGCCGGTTTCCGGATCTACGCCGCGCTCGGCAACCACGACTGGAACACCTCGCGTGCCGGCGCCGAGGCGCAGCTTGCCTTCCTCGAGTCGACGCCGCCGTTCTACATGGACGGCTACTTCTACCGGGTAACGCCGCCAGGCCTCGAAGGTGAGGTCGAGCTGTTCATCATCGACACCGAACTGCTGCTCGCGCAGGTCGCCGTGCCGGAAACCGAAGTCGACTGGGACGGCAGCGAAATCGTGCTGCCGGAATACGACGACCTGTCGCCGGGCGTCGCACAGCAGAGCGACGCCGAGCGCGGCATGGTGGCGTGGCTGGAGCAGGCGCTCGCCGGATCAAAGGCGCGCTGGAAGATCGTCGCCGGCCATCATCCGCTCTGGTCCACGGCAGGCAGCAAGTTCGCCCAGGCGCGCGCGCTGCGCGCGCTGATCCTGCCGACGCTGTGCCGGTATGCCGACCTGTATCTCGCCGGACACGAGCACACACTCGAGGCACACCTCGACGACTGCTCCAGGGCCCTGCCGGGCGCGCATGCGAAGCCGCTGCTGCAGGTCGTATCAGGAGCTGCCGCCAAGCAGCGCCCGTCGAACGCCCTGTTCGCGGCGAAGCAGCAGATCAACAATCCCGAATTGCGCTCGCTCTTCTCGCGCGGCATGGTGTGGGGGTTCGCGCACGTGACCCTGGACGGCGAGCACGCCACCGTGAAGCTCATTTCGACGCCGAACGACAGCGGCGGCCGCATGGTCGAAGAGTTCGAGATCATCCTGGCGCGGCGCTCCGCCGGCCCACCAACGAGTCGAGAGCCATGAGTACACCGGCAGTCGATACACGCCCCACCCTCGCGCCGCTCGCGCTCGGGCACTACGTCAACGGCAAACGGGTCGCAGGCGCCAGCGGCGGCCGCCACGGCAATGTGTACGACCCCGCATTGGGTGCGCTGCGCGCCCATGTCGCGTTCGCGGACAGAAACGAGACCGCTGCGGCGATCGCCGCGGCACGCGCCGCCGCGCCGGCCTGGGCCGCAACGCCGCCGCTGCAACGCGCCCGGGTCATGTTCCGCTTCAAGGCGCTGATCGAGGCGCACCGCGACGAGCTCGCGCGCCTGATCACGCTCGAGCACGGCAAAGTGCTGTCGGACGCCATCGGCGAGGTCACGCGCGGACTCGAGGTCGTCGAGTTTGCCTGCGGCATCCCGCAACTGCTCAAGGGCGAGTTCAGCGAGGACGTCGGCGCCGGCATCGACAGCTGGTCGATCCGCCAGCCGCTCGGCGTGTGCGCCGGCATCACGCCGTTCAACTTCCCGGCGATGGTGCCGCTGTGGATGATTCCGGTCGCCCTCGCCTGCGGCAACACGTTCGTGCTGAAGCCGTCCGAGAAGGACCCGTCCTGTCCGCTGCGCCTCGCCGAGCTGCTCACCGAGGCCGGCCTGCCCGCCGGCGTCTTCAACGTCATCAACGGCGATCGCGAAGCGGTCGACGTGCTGCTCACGCACCCCGACATCGCGGCGGTGAGCTTCGTCGGCTCGACGCCGATCGCCGAGCACATCCACCGCACCGCCGCACAGCATGGCAAACGTGTGCAGGCGCTCGGCGGCGCCAAGAACCACATGGTCGTGATGCCGGACGCCGACCCGGAGCGCGTCGCCAATGCGCTGCTCGGTGCCGCCTACGGCTCGGCCGGCGAGCGCTGCATGGCGATTTCGGTGGCCGTTACCGCCGGCAACTCGGCCGACCCGCTGATCGAAGCGCTGCGCGCGAAGCTCGCCACGCTGCGTATCGGCAGCGGCCTCGAGCCCGATGTCGAAATGGGGCCGCTGGTCACCGGCGAGCATCGCGACAAGGTGCGGGGCTACATCGATGCGGGCGTGGCCGAAGGCGCCAAGCTCGTGATCGACGGGCGCAACCACCAGGTTCCCGGGCACGAGCGCGGCTTCTTTATCGGCCCGGTGCTGTTCGACCATGTGGAGCGCAACATGCGCATCTACCGCGAGGAGATCTTCGGGCCGGTGCTCGCGATCGTGCGTACCGGCACGCTTGCCGAAGCGCTCGAGCTCGTGAATGCGCATGAATTCGGCAACGGCACGTCGATTTTCACCAACGACGGCCGCGCGGCGCGCGTCTTCGCGCATGGCGTCGCGGCCGGCATGGTGGGCGTCAACATCCCGATCCCGGTGCCGATGGCGTTCCACAGCTTCGGCGGATGGAAGCGCTCGCTGTTCGGCGACATGCACGTGCACGGCCCCGAGGGCGTGCGCTTCTACACGCGGCTGAAGACCGTGACCTCACGCTGGCCGACGAGCGGCGCCGACACCGCCGAGTTCGTCATGCCGACGATGAAATAGTCTCGCGCCATCTGCGGTTGCCGCCCATCAGGCGTGCGGGCAGCGGAAAGGCGCTCACCAGCGAGGTGACGAGCGCCGCCGCGTAGGGCACCGACTGGATCGACAGCACGATGATCCACGCGAGCCGGTCCGGGCTCGCCATCTGCGGCGTATACGCGACGCCCCAGGCGGCCAGCCACAAGGCCAGCATGATCAGCAGTTCCTCGCGCGCCGCATTCAGCGCCGTGCGCACGCGATGCTTGGCGGCCTGCTTCGGGGTGCGGAAGAACGGCTCGCTGCGAGTCATGATGCCCTTGAGCACCGCGATCCCGATCGTATGCGCCAACGCGAGACCCGCGATCGCCGCGGCGATGGTCTGGCGCCAGCCCGCGCCGACACGCGCGTAGTAGAGGTGCAGCAGCTTCGCGAGCTTGAAGGTGAACAGCGACAACGGCAGCACCGCGAACATCGCCAGCGGCGGATCGACGCGCCCCGGGTCCCAGATCATCGCGACCGACCAGCCGATCGCAGCGACGTTGAAGAGCACATTGAAGCCGTCCGCCACCCACGGCAGCCAACCGGCGATGAAGTGATAGCGCTGACCGCCCGTCAGCGCGCCGCCCCCGCCGGAGAACAGCAGACTCCCGTGGGTCTTCAGGATCTGCATCGCGCCGTAGGCCCAGCGAAAGCGCTGCTTCTTGAAGTCGATGAAGGTGTCGGGAATCAGGCCGCGACCGTAGGAGCGCGGCGTATAGACGGCCTCGTAACCCGCCTCGAATACGCGCAGGCCGAGTTCAGCGTCCTCGGTGATGCACCATTCGGCCCAGCCACCGGTCTGCTCGAGCAGGCGCCGGCGCACCATCGTCATCGTGCCGTGCTGGATGATCGCGTTGCGCTCGTTGCGCGTGACCATGCCGATGTGGAAGAAACCGCGGTATTCGGCATAGCACATGGCCTTGAACGCGTTCTCGTCGCCGTCGCGATAGTCCTGCGGGGCCTGCACGATGCCGACATAGCGGTTGGCGAAGCATGGCGCGAGATCGCGCAGCCAGCCAGCCTCGACCATGTAGTCGCTGTCGATCACCGCGACGACTTCGGCGTCGGGCGCGGTGTTGCGCAGCGCGAAGTTCAGCGCTCCCGCCTTGAAGCCGGAGAGCGGCGCGACGTGAAAGAACCGGAAGCGCGGCCCGAGCGCCGCGCAATGCGCCTCGACCGGCCGCCAGGTCGCCTCGTCCGGCGTGTTGTTGTCGATCACCAGCACTTCGAAGTCCGGGTAGTCGAGCCGCGCGAGCGCATCGAGCGTCGCGATCAGCATGTCGGGTGGCTCGTTGTAGGCCGGTACATGGATCGAGACCTTCGGACGCGCGTCGCCACCCTCGAGCAGCAGTTGCCCGGCGAGCCGCCGGCGCCCGACCACCCATTGTGCCTCGGCCCATTCGTGCGCTTCGGCGAGCAGCACCGCGATCACGCCGATCATGCCGACACACAGCAGCGCGCCCACGATCACGCTGGTGGCGGTGAGGTACTGTTGCGTGAACTGGTAGAACACCCATACGGCGATCGTCGTGGTCGGGAACACGATCACCGCGAGGAAACTGCGGCCGCGCTTGCGAAGGGTCGCGCTGTTGAAGTACAGCAGCGCCAGCACGAACAGCGCGACCAGTACCGACACGGTGGCGAGTACATGCCACTGCGGCACCCGCACGATCGGCTTGGTGAATTCGAACTTCGGCTGGCGCTCGACGTCGTAGACGCCCCAGTACGCGCCCACTGCGCCCTCGAAGGTCGCCTTCCACGGCTGGTCGAAGGCCTCCATCAGGTAGTAGACATAGCCCTCCTTCTCGGCGATTTCGAGGAAGCGGCGCAGGAACAGCGCCTCGTTCGCCATGGACGCGACCGCACCCTCGCGGGTGCGTCCGTTGCTGGGCCAGCCCACCTCCCCGATGATGACCGGCTTGCCCGGGAATTGGGCCTGCACCTCCTCGAAACGCTGGATCGAGTACTCGACGGCCTTCTCGACCGGGATGCCTTCCCAGTACGGCAGCAGGTGCACCGCGATGAAGTCCACATGGTCGGCGAGCTCCGGGTTCGCGAGCCACACATGCCAGGGCTCGGCGGTACCGACGGGCTGGCGGATCGCCGCTCGTGCCCGGTCCAGATAGGCGTGCATCTCCTCGGCGGTCAGGTCGCCGCGGAGCACGACCTCGTTGCCGATCAGCACGCGCACGACGTTGCGATGCGTGCGCGCGAGCGCGATGGCGCCCTCGAGCTCGCGCTCGTTGACCGTCAGGTTCGAATCGAGCCACGCGCCGAGCGCCACATTGATGTCATGGCGGTCGGCGAGGCGCGGCACCGCGCCGAGCGAGCCGAGCGTGCTGTAGGTGCGCACGGCGTTGGTCTTGCCCGAGAGCAGCGCCAGGTCGCGATCGATGTCCGCCTCGCTCGGCAGTCGCTGCCGGCCGGGATCCTGCTCGATGGTGAACGGCGAGAAGGCAAAGCCCTGGATGCGCTCCGGCCATGGAGGCTCTTCAGTCGGCTGGTTCACGATCGCCCACAGCACGAATGTGAGCGCGGCAAAGCCGACGGCGATCAGCAGGCCTGCGAAACGTGTGCGCGACTGCGGCATGCGTCGCCTGTCACCACTCCCCGGTGTTCGGCATCGAGGCCCAGGGCTCGGAGGGCGCGAGCGCGGGGCCCTTCTGCAGCAGCTCGATCGAGATGTTGTCCGGCGAGCGCACGAACGCCATGCGGCCGTCGCGCGGCGGGCGATTGATCGTCACGCCGTGCTGCGCGAGCCGCGCGCAGCAGGCGTAGATATCATCGACCGCGTAGGCGAGATGGCCGAAATTGCGCCCGCCCGCGTAACCCGCCTCATCCCAGTTGAAGGTGAGCTCGACCTGCGCCGCCTCATCGCCGGGTACCGCGAGGAATACCAGCGTGTAGCGTCCCTCGCGATTCTCCTGGCGCCGCAGCTCGGCAAGTCCGAGTGCATCGCAGTAAAAGCGCAGCGACGCATCGAGGTTGCTGACGCGCACCATCGTATGCAGGTACTTCAGAACAACTCCGAGGGATCGGGCGGCGACTCCCGCGGCGCGGCTGCATGCCGCGAGGCGATGAAGTCACCAGTGATCATCTTGTCGTACGACTGCCCCGGGCCAACCATCGGATAGACGCCCGCATCGGTGTCGATCAGCACTTCGAGGAACGCCGGGCCCTTGAATTCGAGGAACTCCTGCACGACGCGCGGCACATCGGCCTTGCGCTCGAGACGCACTGCGTATGCGAAGCCATCGGCCTGCGCGGCCCTGACGAAATCCTTCTTGTGCAGCGACTTGTCGCTCGCCGACAGGCGACCCTTGAAGAACAGCTTCTGCCACTGCTTGACCATGCCGTCGCCGAAGTTGTTCAGCACCACGACCTTGACCGGCAGGTCGTAGGTGGTGGCCGTCTCGAGCTCGCCGATGTTCATGCGGATGCTCGCATCGCCGTCGATGTCGATCACGAGGCGGCCGGGATTGGCGACCTGGGCGCCGATCGCGGCCGGCAGGCCGAAGCCCATCGTGCCCATGCTGCCGGAGGTGAGCCACTGGCGCGGCTGGCGGAACTCGCAGTACTGCGCGGCCCACATCTGGTGCTGGCCGACGCCGGTCGCGATGATCGCCTCGCCGCGGGTGAGCCGCGCGATCTCCTCCATGACGTAGTAAGGCTGGATCAGCGGGCTCTCGCGGTCGTAGTTCATCGCGTGCGCGCGGCGCAACCCTTCGAGTGCGGCGCGCCAGGCAGCGTGCTTTGGTGCGCGCCCACGCCTGCGGCCCCAGGCGGTGAGCGCCGCGAGCGCCTCGCGCATCGGCCCGACATGGCTCCACTGCACGCGCTTCACCTTGTTGATCTCGGCGCGGTCGATGTCGAGATGGGCGATCGCGCGGGCATTGGCGGCGAAGCGCTGCGGGTCCCCGGCGACACGATCGTCGAAACGCGCGCCCACCGTGATCAGGAAGTCGCAATCTTCCACCGCGTAGTTGGCGAAGGCCGCGCCGTGCATGCCGAGCATGCGCAGACACAGCGGATGGGTGGTGTCGATCGCGCCGATGCCCATCAGCGTGGTGACTACCGGCACGTCGAAGGCTTCGGCAAACTCGCGCAACGCCTCCGCCGCGGAACCATTCACCGCACCGCCTCCCGCATAGATGAGCGGGCGTTCGGCGGCCTCGAGCAGCTCGAAAAAGCGCGCCGCATCCACGTCAGCGACGCTGCTGAGAGTTGCGCTGTCCATGCGGCGGCGATAACCGGGGATCGGCAGGGTACCGTGGCCGCGGAACTCGCCGGTCCAGTTCTGCACATCCTTCGGCACGTCGAGCACGACCGGTCCCGGCCGGCCGGTGCGCGCCACCTCGAAGGCCGTGCGCACGGTGGCCTCGAGCTTCTCCGGGTCGGTGACGAGGAACACGTGCTTCGCGACGGCTCCCATGATCGAGCTCACAGGAGCTTCCTGGAAGGCATCGGAGCCGATGGCGGCGGTAGGCACCTGCCCGCAGATCACGACGATCGGCACCGAGTCGGCC
The DNA here is from genome assembly GCA_902826575.1 of uncultured Pseudomonadota bacterium. Lineage (GTDB taxonomy): Bacteria > Pseudomonadota > Gammaproteobacteria > Steroidobacterales > Steroidobacteraceae > CADEFQ01. The sequence goes on from CADEFJ010000064.1 coordinate 8,869, forward strand.
ATGCTGTCGCGGATCGGCGTGACGGTATTGGTGGCGCCGGGTCCCGAGGTCACGAGCGCCACGCCGACGCGGCCGCTCGAGCGCGCATAACCGGCCGCCATGAAGCCCGCACCCTGCTCGTTCGCCGGCACGATCAGCGGTATCTGCCGCGCCCCCTCGAGCCGGCGTGCCTCGTTGTACAGGAACACGGCGTCATAGGTGGGCAGGATCGCGCCGCCGCTGTAGCCGAAGATGGCCGAGACGCCCTCATCTGCAATGACCTGCACGATGATCTGTGCACCGGTCATGGCCTGGCCGGCCAGCGGGTGGGTCTGCGGGCGGGGCATTATGACCGTGTCGCTCATCGGGGGCTTGGCTTCGCTCATCGTGGGGGGAACCAAAGAGAGTAACAGTTTGACCACCGCGCGCAAAACCGCCATGTGGATGCGCGCTTGCAGTATTCTTCGAAGTGCTCATTTTCGCCGGAATTCCATGCGTCACATCATTGCCATCCTGCTGCAGAACGAGGCGGGCGCGCTCACGCGCGTCGCGGGCCTGTTTTCCAACCGCGGCTACAACATCGAGTCGCTGTCCGTGGCGGCCACCGACGATCCCACAGTCTCGCGCATCACCCTCGTCACCCGGGGCTCGGACGCGGTGCTGCAACAGATCGCCAACCAGCTGCTGAAACTGATCGACGTCGTCGCGGTCGAGGATCTCACCGACGGCGAGCACATCGAGCGCGAACTGGCGCTCGCGAAGCTGCGCCTCCGGCCCGAGCAGACCGATGCCGTGCGCGGCTACGTGGTGCGCAGCGGCGGGCGCGTGCTCGATCCGGCGCCCGACAGCTTCGTCGTCGAACTGACCGCCAGCGAGGCCGAGGTGAACGACTTCATCGTCGAGCTCTCGCGCCAGACCGACACGGTCGAAGTGGTGCGCAGTGGCGCGCTCGGCGTCGGCCGCGCCGCGCGCAACCTCAAGCTCGTGAAATAGCCCCCGCACCATGTACGGCAAGCGCACCGCATGACCATTCCCTGGCGCGATGTCTTCCCGGCGATGACGACGCAGTTTCGCCGCGACGAATCGCTCGACCTCGACGCCGGCTCGCGTCACATCGAGACGATGATCGCGAGCGGCGCCTCGGGTCTCGTGATGCTCGGCTCGCTCGGCGAGAACGCAACCCTCACCGCCGCGGAGAAGCGCGCCGTCATCGCCGCCGCGCTCGAGACGGCGGCCGGGCGCGTACCGGTGATCGCCACCGTGGTCGAGACCAGCACGTCGGCGGCGATCGGCTACGCACGCGAAATGGAACGGCTCGGCGTCGATGGCCTGATGCTGCTGCCAGCCATGATCTACCGCGCTGATCCGCGCGAGACACTGCTGCACTACCGCGCCGTGGCGCGCGCCACGCAGCTGCCGATCATCTGCTACAACAATCCGCTCGCCTACCACGTCGACATCACGCCGGCGATGTTCGTCGAGCTCGCGGAGGTGTCGACCCTGGTGGAGATCAAGGAATCCTCGGGCGACGTGCGCCGCATCACCGATCTGAAGAATGCGCTCGGCGATCGCTACGTGCTGTTCGCGGGCGTCGACGACCTGGCGCTCGAGAGCGCCGTGCTCGGCGCCGACGGCTGGATCGCCGGCATCGGACTGGCCTTCCCGCGCGAGAACCAGCGCCTGTGGGAACTCGCGGTGGCCGGCGCCATCGACGCGGCGCTGCCGCTGTACCGCTGGTTCACGCCGCTCGCGCACCTCGATACCCACGTCAAGTTCGTGCAGTACATCAAGCTCGCGATCCAGTCGGCCGGGCTCGGCGCCGAATGGGTGCGCGCACCGCGGCGCGTGCTCATCGGCGAGGAACGCCGCCGCATCCTCGGCATCATCGAGGCCGGACTCGCGCAACGCCCGAAGCTCCCGCCCCTGCCGACGCGGCGTCGCCGCGGGCGCTGAGCCGCGCCCGTGCAACGCATCCGCGTCGTCGACTCGCATACCGGCGGTGAGCCGACGCGGGTCGTGATCGACGGCGGCCCGGCGCTCACCGGATCGCTGGCCGCGCGCGTCGAGCAATTGCGGCGCAGGCACGATCACTTCCGCTCCGCCGTGGTGAACGAGCCACGCGGCTCCGACGTACTGGTCGGCGCGCTGCTGACCCCGCCGCTCGCGGCCGACTGCACGGACGGCGTCATCTTCTTCAATAATGTCGGCTACCTCGGCATGTGCGGGCACGGCACGATTGGCACGATCGTCACGCTCGCCTGGCTGGGGCGCATCGCGCCCGGCGAGCATCGCCTCGAGACCCCTGTCGGCACCGTCACCGCGACGCTGCACGATGCGCATACCGTGTCGGTGCGCAACGTGCCGGCCTGGCGCCATGCGCAGGGCATACGCGTCGAGGTGGAGGGCCACGGACCCGTCAGCGGCGATATCGCGTGGGGCGGCAACTGGTTCTTCCTGTGCGAAGACCACGGCCGGCGCCTCGCGCTCGCCGATGCGGCCGCGCTCGCCGATTTCTGCGAGCGCATCCGGCGCGCGCTCGCGCAGGCCGGCATCACCGGCGCGGGCGGCGCCGAGATCGATCATGTCGAGCTGTCGGATGAGACGCGCAACTTCGTGCTGTGCCCCGGCGGCGCATACGACCGCTCGCCCTGCGGCACCGGCACCAGCGCGAAACTCGCCTGCCTCGCGGCCGATGGCCGGCTCGCGCCGGGCGAAGTGTGGCGGCAGACGGGCATCACCGGCAGCGTGTTCGAAGCCCGCTACGAACGCGATCACGGGCACGAAAGCGAGCGGGTCCTCCCGACGATCACCGGCCAGGCCTGGGTAACCGCCGAGTCGACGTTGATCATGCACGCTGGCGATCCCCTCGCCCACGGCCAGCGAATAGCACCATGAGCGCGCGCCTGCCGCCGCAGAAGCAGGTCGTCGTGATCGGCGGCGGCATCGCCGGGCTCGCCTGCGCCTGGTATGCGGCGCAGGACGGACACGAGGTCACGCTGCTCGATCGCGGCGGCGCAGGCGGCGATCGCTGCTCGCTCGGCAATGCCGGCATGATCGTACCGAGTCATTTCATTCCGCTCGCCTCGCCGGGCGCGGTGATGACCGGCCTGCTGTCGCTCGCCAACGCGCGCAGCCCGCTGCGCGTGGCCCCGCGGCTCGACCCGCAATACCTGCGCTGGTGCTGGCAGTTCCTGTGCGCAGCGCGCGCCTCGCGCGTGGCGATTGCCGCGCCTGCGCTGCGCGATCTCGCACTGCTCAGCCGCCGCGGCTATGAGGCGCTCACGCTGTTGTGGCCGCAGGGCGTGCCGCTCGCGGAGCACGGCGCGCTGACGCTCGCCCGCAGCGCGCATGGGCTGCGCGAGGAACACCGGACCGCGAAGATGGCACAGCGCCTCGGCATGCCGGTCGAGGTCCTCGATGGCGAGGCCGCCGCCGCCCTCGAACCGGGCATCGACATGTCGATCGTCGGCGCGGTCCGCTATCCGCTCGACGCGCACACCGTGCCGCAGCGCGTCGTCGCCACGCTGATTGCCGCACTCGAAGATGCCGGGGTCGATCTGCGCTGGAATGCCGAAGTCACGGGTCTCGAGCACAACGGTTCGCGCGTGAGCGGCGCGCTCACCGCTGCCGGAGTGGTCGGCGGCGACGAGTTCGTGATCGCCAGCGGCATGTGGTCCGCCGCGCTCGCACGAGACATTGACCTGCCGTTGCCGCTGATGTCCGGCAAAGGCTACAGTTTTGAGCTGCGCGCGCCGCGCGTGCGACCCCACGCCTGCGCGCTGCTCACCGAGGCGCAGATCGCCGTCACGCCCATGGGCGATTCGTTGCGCTTCGCTGGCACGCTGGAACTATGCGGCCTGGATCGCACGATCGATCAGCGGCGGGTTGCGGCCATGATCGACGCGATCCCGCGTTTCTACCCGCAGTTCGGCCCCGCGGATTTCGCCGGCATCACGCCGTGGGTCGGCCTGCGGCCCTGCACGCCGGATGGACTGCCTTATCTCGGCCGCACGCGCCGCGCCGACAACGTGATCGTGGCGACGGGGCACGCGATGTTGGGGGTGACGCTCGCGCCGGCCACCGGGCGCATCGTGAGCGACCTCATTGCGGGCCGGGAACCTGCGGTGGCTATTGGGCTGTATCGGCCGGATAGATACGGATAGGGGCGAACTGCGAACAGCTTGCAGCTTGCGGCCAGAGCAAGAGCCCCAGCCCGAGCGTTAGCGCGAAGTTCAGCGGGGGGCGGAGAGCTTTGCAGCGGCGGCGCGGATTACTTCCGGGATTGCTGTCGTCTGGCGGGACTGCGCGTCGACGTACACATGCACGAAGCGGCCTGCGGCGGCAGCGGTGTCGTCGCCTTCGCGGAAGATCGCCAGGCGATAGGTGATGCTGCTCTTGCCCAGGCGCTCGATCCCGAGACCGACCTCCAGCGCGTCGGGAAACGACAGCGGTTTGAAGTAGCTGCAACCCGTCTCGACCACGAGGCCGATGGCGGGCAGCGTGCGGATGTCGGTGCCGGTCGCCTCGATCAGCCAGCCGTTCACCGCCGTGTCGAAATACGAATAGTAGGCGACGTTGTTGACGTGGCCGTAGTGGTCGTTGTCCATCCAGCGCGTCGCGATCGGACGCAACACGGGGAAGTCGGCACGCACGGGCGGGTTGCTCATGGCGCGAGTGTAGCCATGCCCTGCACTTGATGGAAACCAGCACACGCAGCTGCCGCGCGCACGCGATTGGGTATCACGGTCCACTGCAACGCAGAGTCAGGCGGCACCTGGCACAACCCTACTTCTTCTGCCGTTCATAGCTGACAGTGAGCAGTTCCCAGAGGTGGCCCCCTGGCTTGTCCCAGTACACGATGCTTCCACCATGGTCGCGATTGATTTGAGAGTCTACCGGTCCATGCGGTTGGCTCCTGTATGGAACTCCGGCAGATCGAATTCGGGCAAGGATCTGGTCGAATTCCAGGGGAGTGACCCTGAAGCAGTAGTGCTGAGTAGGAAATTCACCCTCTGCCTCATCGAAGTCGATGGTCAGTCCGTCGTTCACGTACACAGGAGAGAAGGGACCAACCCCAGTCTCAGCCCACGGAACTCCAAGAAGTTCGGCCAAGAACTTTGCGGATGAGACCCGATCTCGTACTGGCACGAGGAGGTGGTCAAGCTGGATGGACATCGGTAACCCCCAATGCAAATGCTCTGAGGATGCTAGCAAGACGTATCGTGCCGCCTAACGATTGAGCTGAGCGCGCCGGCCGCCCACCCGTTGTGTTGGCACTTTATCCCTCTCGGCCGCGCTCGAGCGACTTGTTATGCCGCAGATTGCTGCCCGGCGTCCCAGCCCGGGAACACCAGTACCGCAGGATGGCACTTCAGGGCACGAGCAAGAACCTTCGCACGCTCCACGCCGAGTCTGACTCGATCATTCTCAATAGCCGAGATCGTTGCCTGAGGAATGCCCGCCAATTCAGCCAACTGATTCTGGCTGAGCCCCTGAAGCTCACGAATTATTCGAACCGATTCTCCGACGCTGACTGCTGTGCGGCGTCTGGCTGGACGAAACTGACTCACTTACGGCCTCCGGTAGTCATGTGCAGTGACCGAAACAACTTGGAAAAGCTGATCTGCTGCGACCACGCGATAGACAACGCCGTACTGGATCGACAAGCGAGATGAACGATGCCCATTCCACTCTCCCGACAGGGCTTCATCATGAAACCCCTTGATCGCACGCAGGCCCGGTGGCCCGGAGATCGTGACGATGTCTAGCCACTTCTCGTAACGCTTGAGAATGTCCTTCGGCGCCGCATCAAGCTGCTTTTCCACCCTCCGGTGTTCTTCAACGCGCCACATGGCACATTGTGCCTATGCCATAAATAGTATGTCAAGGAGTGAGACTTCTTCTGCGGCATAACGATTGAGCTGAGCGCGCCGCGCGCATGCGCCATGTGTTTGCACTTCATCGGTCACGGCCGCGCACCAGCGAATACAAGGGAGTTCCCCTCCACCGAAGCGACGTGAGTCGCACGGCATCGAGTGCCAAGATTGGGTTTGCGTGATCAATCCAAACCAGCGAAGGGGAGCTCTATGGGCGAGATTACTACCGTCGGCGCGGACCTCGCAAAGGAAGTCATCGTGGTGTGCGCCGCCGATGCAACGGGCCGCCCGGTTTACTTCAAACAGCTCAGCTGTGCGGGCTTTGCCGAGTGGGCTGCAAAGCTTCCACCGTGCCTGATCGGCATGGAGGCGTGCAGTTCGGCACATCACTGGGCTCGATACCTCGCCGGGCGAGGCCACACCCCGCAGTTGATGGCGGCCGAGCTCGTGGAACCCTTTCGGATGAGCCGCGGCGCCAAGAGCGATCGCAATGATGCCGAGGCGATCCTCTGTGCGGTGCGCCAGCCCGGCATGCGCTTCGTCGCCATCAAGTCGGTCGATCAGCAGGCCATGCTCGCCTGGCATCGGGCACGCGCCGGGTATCTGGAGGAGCGCACGGCGTTGCTCAACCGCACACCCCTCCGGCGCTCTCGACTCGAGCAGTGGGTCGTGGCGCTGCATGGCCGCGCCGGCTACCACAAGACGCTCGTGGCCATCGCCAACAAACATCTGCGCACCGTCTGGGCCATCCTCGCTTACGGCGAGAACTACGACCCAAACGCCTGGCGGCACCACCCT
>CADEFJ010000065.1:0-2728 GCA_902826575.1 uncultured Pseudomonadota bacterium
AAGAGAGAATAGACGATCCCCCTCACAGTTCCGTCGATTCCGGGGAATTCGCGCTTCAAGTCCTCGAGCGCGCGGTCGATGATGTTGGTCAGCATGCTCTCCTGTTGGTGCTGCGTAACGCAAAGTGTCGGACAAAACCGCGAACCGGGCAAGACAAGCAGCCGCCATGGCCTGATCGCGATCGCCGTCGTGAACAAACGTTCGCTAGACGGTCGCCGCCGGCGACCCCGGCCGCACGTTCTTGCGATAGAGACGCGCGATGTAACTGAGCGGTGCGTCCGGCGTTTCGCTCCAGCCGGCGAACCGCCAGCCCTCGGGTGTACGCGCGAGCAACGCGAGCACGTGGTTGTCACCACCCATGGCCTTGCCGCGGTGCGCATACAGCGAGCCGTCGGGCAGCCGGGCGTCGTGCGCGAAACGGATGTTCCACTGCAAATGCGCGATGGTGAAAACCATCTCGGCGTCGCAGGGCACGAATTCGATCGCAGTAAAATCCACGTCCATGATGTCGATGAGTTGCACGTTGCCACGGAAGTAGGCGGCCACGTCCGCAAACCGCGTGAAGAAGCGCTCGGCTTCCTCGGCCTTGTAGAAGCGAAACGCCGGCTCGGTCCAATGCCCGAGCAGGGCGGCAGCATCGTTCGCCTTCCATGCCCGTGAATAGCTGGCGAAGTGCGCGCGGATCGCGGACTCATCGTGCGGATCTGGGTTCGACATGCAGCTGCCTCAGTTTGCCTGTACGAATTCGAGCAATTCCTCGTCCGGTCCCCTGGCCAGGAGCACGCGGCGCTCGTCGTGGTCCGTTCGAATGCGCGTCGGGGGCGCCACGATGGCAAAGCCGCCTGCGTTGAGGCGCTGCGCCAGTGCGTCGAGATCGTCGCACTCATGCGTCATCAACGAGAATCCGAGGCGACCGGGTCGCATGCGATCGGTGAGGCGCCGCCCGGTGCGCTCGAAGAAGTGCACGATGAGTACCTTGCCGCTGGCTTCGCCGCGTTCCGCGTAGACCTTGAAGTGCACCCGGGTATCGGGCGGAACGCCGGTGAGGTCGTTTACCGAATCGCGATGCGATTGGCCGGTTTCGGCGTCGACGATCAGCGCGAGGCCAAGCACGTCCTCATAGAAGGCCCGGCTCGCTTCGAGGTCGCCCGACACGATCGAGATCGTGGCGATTTCGCTGTAGGGCCCGGCGAGGCAGCCGGGGCGCAGTTCGGCATCCGAGTGGCGATGACCGACCATCAGGAGAATCGGGACGCCGTCCGGCCCGGAAAACAGGCACTCCTCGCTTTCGGTGCGGCCGACCTGGTGCCTTACCGGACGGGAACGGAATTTGTAGCCCGCGCGCTCGATCTCGGCGACCCGTGGCAGGATCGGATCGGCGACATAGAAGTCGAGGGCCTTGGGTCCGATATCGGTCGGGGAATCCGCTTCGCCGCGGCCGCCATCGGCGTGGTCGATGCGCACATACCCGGTCGGCGTCGGCGAATACTGCACGAGTCGCAACCGACCCGTCGGGTGGCCCGCGCAGGACAGATCCGCGTACGGCGCGACGGTCGTGGCGGGCAGGCCATAGAGTCGCAGTTCATCCGCGGCCAGTGCCCCGCGCCGCTCGAGGCGCAATTGCATGAGGTCGTGGAACAGTTGCAGCGAGTGTTCGAGATCGCTGACGCCGACCATGCAACTGCGAATCGCGCTGACCTTCATTGAAACTCCGGCCTTCTGTCGTCAGGGAAGATGGGTGCCGCCGTCGCAGGGGACGACGACACCGGTCACGAAAGTGGTGCGGGTCAGGGCGAAGATGGCCCTTGCGACGTCGATGGGCGCCGCGATACGGCCGAGGGGCGTACGCGCCGCCGCGCCGTCGAACAGTGCACGTCGTGCAGGCTCCGGGAGTCGATCCCAGGCACTGGTCGCGGTCGTGCCGGGAGATACGGCATTCACGCGCCGCGGCGCGCACTCAACCGCCAGGGTCAGCACCAGGGATTCCAGCGCACCATTGACCAGCGCGAGCGAGGCGGCGCCGGGCGTCGCGCGGCGAGCGCTCATGCCAGTCACCAGTGTCAGCGAACCGGCCGGCTTCAATACCGACAGCGCGGCGCGCGCGGCATGGACGTACGGGCGAAGTTTGCCATCGATCGTTCGATCGAGCTCGGCGTCCCCGAACTCCGGGAACGGCCCGAGGTGCGCGCCACCTGCAATTGACACGACCGCGTGATCGCAAGGGCCGATCGTCGCGACAAGTCGACCGAGCGCCTCGCTGTCGGTGGCGTCCGCGGCGGCGGTCCGGACATTCCCGAAGCGTGACAAGGCGGACAGCGCGCGCTGCGGGTTGCGCGACACGGCCCAGACCTCGCCGGCGCAGGCCGCGAACAGCTCCACGCACGCGAGCCCGATGCCGCTGGTGCCGCCAATGACCATGACTCGTTCGGCCGCTTCTGCGTGCATGGGCCAATACTTGGCGTGTGCGCGCGGCTGGCGCAACAGGGAAGATGCGTAGGAGACTGATGGTGGACGGTACTGGGATTGAACCAGTGACCCCTGCCGTGTGAAAGCAGTGCTCTACCGCTGAGCTAACCGTCCGCCGGGAAGAGGGCGCGAAGTTTACGGGGGCCGCTGCCCTGAATCAATCGGCCGTGCGAAATCAATCTGTTACCATTCGCGGCCCCATGAGTATCGTCACCCGGTTCGCCCCCAGCCCCACGGGCCTGCTGCACATTGGCGGGGTCCG
>CADEFJ010000065.1:2828-15073 GCA_902826575.1 uncultured Pseudomonadota bacterium
TTTCGCAACACCGAGCTCGACGACCTCATCATCGCGCGCTCTGACGGCACGCCGACCTACAACTTCTGCGTGGTCGTCGACGATGCGGACATGGGGATCACGCACGTGATCCGCGGCGACGATCACATCAACAACACGCCGCGGCAGATGAACATGCTCCTGGCGCTCGATGTCACGCCGCCGGCCTATGCGCACGTGCCGATGATCCTCGGGCCGGACGGCGCGAAGCTCTCGAAGCGCCACGGCGCCGTGAGCGTGCTGCAGTACGAGGAGGAAGGTTTCCTGCCGGATGCGCTGCTCAATTACCTCGTGCGCCTCGGCTGGTCGCACGGCGACCAGGAGATCTTCACGCGCGAGGAGATGATCGCGCTGTTCGACATCGCCGACGTGAACAAGGCGGCGTCAGCATTCAATCCGGAAAAGCTGCTGTGGCTCAACCAGCAGCACATGATGCGTACCGATCCGGCGCAGGTCGCGCCGTACCTGAAGCCACATCTCGCGCGACTCGGCCTCCCGGCCGATGACGATCGGCTGATCGAGGGCGTCATCCTCGCTCAGCGCGAGCGCACCAAGACACTGAAGGAAATGGCGCAGGCGAGCCGTTTCTTCTTCACCGATTCGATCGAGTTCGACGCCAAGGCCGTGGCGAAGCACCTGACGGCCGAAACGAAGGGATTCCTCGCGACGCTGCGCGAACGGCTCGCGGCGCTTCCTTCCTGGGACGCGCCCGCGATCCACGCCGCGATCGAAACGCTCGCCGCGGAACTGGGTGTGGGCCTCGGCAAGGTCGCGCAGCCGGTGCGCGTGGCCGTCACCGGCGGCACGATCTCCCCGCCGATCGACCAGACGCTGAACTTGCTGGGCCGCGAGCGAACAATGCTGCGGCTGGCAACTGCGATCAACTGAAAGGCGAGCGGCGAGAGGCGAACAGATCACAGCCAGAGCGCGCTAACGCGCGTCAGAACAAGCCCGCGCCTCTGGCTGTAATCTGTTCGCCGCCCGCTGTTCGCTTACTGGATCGTTTTGCTTACCACATTTGTTTGCGCGCTCTCGAGTCCCCCGCTCGTATAGGCCCGCATCGCGAAGTACCAGGTGCCTTGCGCCAGGTCGTCGATGACGTAGGTCACGATGCCGGGATTCGGCACCTGCACCGTCTGGGTCAGGGCTGACGCGCTCGTGCCGTAGACGATGCGATAGCCGGCGAGGTTGGTGAGCGTCGTGCCGTCCTCGTTCTCGGTCGGCGCGGTCCAGTTGAGCGTCGCGGAGCCCGTCGTCACGCCGTTCACTGTGATCGCGAACGCGGGCAGCGTCGCATTGCCGCCCTTGCCGTCACTCACGCTGATCACGATGTTCGACGTCGTGCCGACGTCGGCTGCGGCGGGCGTGCCCGAGAGCCGGCCGGTGGTCGTGTCGAACGTCGCCCAGGCGGGCTTGTTCGCGATGCCAAAGGCGATGGTGTCCTGGTCGGGGTCGCTCGCGGTCGGTGTGAAGGTGTAGGCCGAACCGACATTGACGGCGGTGCCCGGCGTGCCGCTGATCGTGGGCGCGCGGTTCTCGGCCGCGACGACGGACAGCGTGAAGCCCGACAGTGCGGCGTTGCCGCCCTTGCCGTCGCTGACGCTGATCAGGATGTTCGCGAAGCTGCCGACGTTTGCGGCCGCCGGCGTGCCGGAGAGGCGGCCGGTGCTCGCATTGAACGTTGCCCATGAGGGGCGGTTCTGGATGCTGAAGGTCAGCGTGTCGCCATCGGCATCGCTGGCGCTCGGCTGGAATGACCAGGCTGTACCGGCCGTGGCCGAAGTGCTCGGTGAGCCGCTGATCGTGGGCGCGCGATTCGCGGCCGCCTGCACCTGAATGAGGAACGTCGGCAACGCCACGGTTGCCTGGCCGTCGCTGACGCGGATCGTGATGTTCGAGTACGTCTGTACGTGCGCGGTGCCCGGCGTGCCGGACAGGCGGCCCGTCGTCGTCGAGAACGTGGCCCAGGTCGGGCGATTCGTGATCGAGAAGTTGAGCGTGTCGCCGTTGGCGTCGGCGGCGGTCGGCTGGAAGCTGTAGGCCGTGCCGGCCGTGACGCTCGCCGGCGGTACACCCGAGATGGTCGGCGGCGTATTGGCCGGCGGCGGCGTCGTGGGACGCGCCGTCACCTGGATCCGGAAGGCGGGCAGGGCGGCGCTCGCTGTCCCGTCGCTGACTGATATCCTGATGTCGCCCGAGGTGCCGACATGGGAGTCGCCCGGCGAGCCGGTCACGGCGCCGCTCGCGGCATTGAAGCTCGCCCACGTGGGCAGGCCGCTCGCGGAGAAGGTCAGTGTGTCGTTGTCGGCATCGCTCGCGCTCGGCGTGAACGCGTAGGCCTGCCCTGCCTGCAGCGTCGTGGGCGGCGTGCCCGTGATCGTGGGCGGCGTGTTGGTCGGCGGCGGAGTCGGTGGGGGTGTCGGCGTGACCGGAGGCGTCGGTTCGGCGGCTGCCGTTTCCGTGTCCTCGCCACCGCATGCGGCGAGCGAGAGAGTCGCCGCGATTACCAGACAGACCAGGTGCTTGTTTTTCATTCCGCGCGTTCCTCGAGTGTTCCCCGCATCAACTGCGGCCCCGAGGGAGGCGGAATCGAACAACAGTAGGGAATGACGGCAGCGCCATGACGGCAGCCCGGCCGGCAACCCCGCTATCTCGAGTCTGTCAGAACCCCAAGACCGGAGGCTTTGCGTCCCTGCCTTACGACAGGTATGCCTTTGCAAGTCGATGCATTAATAGCACGCGAAATTCGCGCGCATAATGTCTCAGGGTGCCGACATCAGGTATTGTCGCATTCGAGGAAATAAGGCAAATGTGCGCTGCCTTGACATAGCGTTGGCGCTTGCGTAGTTTCGCGCACCTTTCGTGGGGCTATAGCTCAGCTGGGAGAGCGCTTGCATGGCATGCAAGAGGTCGACGGTTCGATCCCGTCTAGCTCCACCAAATTTCGGTTACGGCGTCCCCATCGTCTAGAGGCCCAGGACACTGCCCTTTCACGGCGGCGACAGGGGTTCGAATCCCCTTGGGGACGCCACTCCAACCAGTGGCGGTCGCCGCCTCCGCCTCAGCTGATGGTCTTCGAGACCGGATTGGTCCGCGCGCTTTCGAGGCCCGCCGCATCGACCGCGGTCATCGCGAAATACCAGGTGCCGCCAGACAGGTTTTCGATCATGTAGCTGGTCAGGCCCGGGTTCGTCACGTTGACGCTCTGCGAATAATTGCCCGGCGCATTGCCGTAATAGATTCGATAGCCGGCGAGATTGCTGAGCGCCGTGCCGTCGGTGCGCTCGGTGGGCGGCTGCCAGGTGAGCGTGGCGCTACCCACGACCGGCGGCGGCGCCGTGCCCGCGGTCACCGTGAGGGTGAATGCCGGCAGGCTCACGGAATTCGTGCCGTCGGTCACGGCGATGCGCACGCCCTGGGTAACACCCGCCACGCCGGGTGTGCCGCTCAGGCGGCCCGTGGACGAGCTGAAAGTCGCCCACGCGGGCCGGTTCTCGATCGAGAACGTGAGCGTCGCGCCTTCCGGGTCGGAGGCCTGGGGCGTGAAACTGTAGTCCTGACCGGCGACGACCTGGGTCGGGGGGCTGCCCGAGATCGTCGGCGCGCGATTGCCCGGCGTGGGAGTCGGATCCTGCGCATTGGCGGTGGTCGGCTCACCGGAACCACTGCCGCAGGCTTGCAAGCCGAGGCCCAGTACTGCGGTCAGGAAGATGCTGCCCATCAATCTCATCGGATTTCTGCTCCGCGCGTCGGTCAACTGGCGCTTTCTCGTCGTGTCGCACAATAAGTGCCGCGCGAAGGGCCTACAATATGGCTAAGCGTCTGTATTCGGAGACATTTTCGGTACAGTGAAACGCGTCTCATGGCAGTATTCGCGCGCCACGACAGGGGGTTACGCGAGTTTGCTCACGTTGGGTGTTGCCGCAGGTCCCTGCACTGCGTTGCGCTGCAAATTGACAGGTGCCGATGACACTTCGCTTCTTTCGCCATTACATAAACCTGCCCACCGCGCTGACGGCCGCGGTCGAGTTGCTCGTTCTTCTCGGCGCACCGATCCTGCTCGACAGCCTGCGTGGTTATTCGACGCGTTGGGGCACGGCGGTCGTGTTTGCCGTGTGCGCTCTGCTCGCGCTGTCGGCCATGGGGCTCTATAGCGCCCGCCAGCGCGCGCGGCTCAGGGGCGTGGTGCTGCGCGCCGGACTGGCGATGCTGCTCGCGCTGGCGATGGTCGTGATCATCACCTTCTTCGTCCAGTCGCTGCAGCCTGAGCCGAGGCAACTCATTGAATGGGGAGCGCTGTCACTGGCACTGCTCGTCCTCTCGCGGCTCATCGGCGACCGCCTGGTCGACGAGAACGCATTCAAGCGTGTCGTGCTTGTCTATGGTGCCGGCCAACGGGCGAAGAGCCTGTCGCAGCTGCGGCGCCGATCCGATCAGCGGGGCTTTCGGATTGCCGCGTACGTTTCGGCGCCCGGGGAAGCCGTGCTCGTCGACCGCGACGTGATATCGATCGAGCCGGATGAGCAACTGCGCGATCTGGCGCAGCAACTCAGTGTCGACGAGATCGTTGTCGCAATGGACGATCGGCGGCGTGAATTCCCGGTGCGCGAGCTGCTGGATTGCCGGCTCGCAGGCATAGAAGTGATCGACCTGGTCAGCTTTCTCGAACGCGAAACCGGCCGCGTGCGGCTCGACGTGTTGAACCCGAGCTGGATCATCTTCGGCGAGGGCTTCAGGCGCGACCCGGTCCGCCAGGGCTCGAAGCGAGTGTTCGACGTGCTCGCCGCGCTCGCGCTGCTCATCGTCACGCTGCCATTCATCGTTCTCACCACGATCGCGATCATGATCGAGGACGGCCCGCGCAAGCCGGTCCTGTACCGCCAGCGGCGCGTCGGCCTCGACGGCAAAGTGTTCAATGTCCTGAAGTTCCGCAGCATGACGGTCGATGCCGAAGCCGACGGTCGCCCGCAGTGGGCCAGGACCGGAGATGCCCGCGTGACTCGCGTCGGGCGCGTGATCCGCAAGGTGCGCATCGACGAACTGCCCCAGGTGTTCAATGTCCTGCGCGGCGACATGAGTTTCGTCGGCCCGCGCCCCGAGCGGCCCGAGTTCGTGAGCCAGTTCGGCGAAACCGTGCCGTATTACGACGAGCGCCACTGCGCCAAGCCCGGCATCACCGGCTGGGCCCAGCTTTGCTACCCGTACGGGGCATCGGAAAAGGACGCCATCGAGAAGCTGCAATACGATCTCTACTACGTGAAGAATCACACCCTGCTTTTCGACCTGATGATCCTGCTGCAGACCGTCGAGGTCGTGCTTTTCGGCAAGGGCGGGCGCTAGCGTCGGGATGGTTTACACGGTTGTTGAACGCAACATGTTAAATCACTGCCAAGTTCCTGATTGAGCTACAATTGCCCGCAAGCGGCCAGAGTCTTGCATGTAAAGTGGGGCAATGGGATGCTTGCCCAGGTCGATACACCAAGGTGATGCAAATGACAGTGGAGCGGAAAGAGTCGAACGGAGCGCCGGCGAAGGTCAATCGCCGGGCCATGCTGCGCGGTGCGTCCGCGGCCGTGCCGGCTATCCTCACCCTGCACAGCGGCGCGGCCCTGGCGCGCTCGAGCAACCTGATCGGCGCGGCAAAGTATGCCGGGCAGCAGGGTGGCAAGTATCGCTGCCTCGATATCGACGGCATCGGGGGCACCGACAAGCCGAACGTGTACGACCTCGGCGAGCCGGCGATGGGCCATGTGACCCGCATCGACGCGCAGTCCAGCTACTACGCGACCGATCCGGACAGGCGGGACCGTTATGGTAGTACTCCGTCGGAAGTTTCCAAGCCGAAAATGTGTGCCGACGGCGGTACCTACTACCGCAAGGATCGCCATCGCACCAGGCAAGTCAACGTGAAGCGGGGCGTGCTCGTCTCGGCCACCGCGCTGAGTTCCTTCAGCAGTGGCATCAACTACACCGACGTCTGAGTCGTTTCGACGGCGCGCGGATTGCGCGCTCTTGTGGTCGGACTGGGACGCGTCGTCCGTGATCTACCACCGCCCGTCGGGCAAGACCCATTTCATCAACGCCGCCACGGCCTTCCTCCTCGAGCAGGGCCTCGAGCAGCCTGCCACTGTCGAGGCGGCGGCCCGGGCCGTTGCGGAGGCGCGGGGCGTGGTCGTCGATGACGAATTGCGAGCCGACGTTGGCGACACCTTGCTGCGACTCGAGGAACTCGGGCTGATCGAGCGCGCGTGAGCGTCGCTTCGGGCGCGATCACCCGGGTTGGCGACCTGTCGCCGGGCGCGTTCAAGGCACGGCTTGCTGGCGCAGGCGTGGCAGTTCGTATCGGGCCCTTCGACGTGCGCGTCAAGGCGCGCGCACGCGGTCTCGCCGCACCCCTGCATGCACTCTGGCGCGACTACCCGCTGCTCTCGGGCGCGCGCGTGTTGCACGCGCATGTCGAAGTGCGCGACGTGTGGCGCTTGTGGCCATGGCCGCAGCGCAGGGTGCGGTTCCTCGTCGATGGCCGCGCGCCGCACGAGGACATGCCCGCGGGACAGGCACTGCCGGTGCTCGAGTGGGGCATCAACCTCGTCATCGCGCTGCGCTACCACTGCTTCCTGATGCTGCATGCGGCGGTGCTCGAGCGGGGCGGCCGCGCCTTGCTGCTGCCGGCATGGCCGGGACACGGCAAGACCACTTTGTGTGCAGCGCTTGCCCATCGCGGCTGGCGCCTGTTCTCGGACGAGTTCGGCTTGCTGCGCCCCGGGACTCGCGAACTCATACCAATGCCGCGCCCCATGCCGCTCAAGAACGCTTCGATCGAGGTCATTCGCCACTTTGCACCGCAGGCCTTCCTCGGCCCTGCGATACCAAACACGCGCAAGGGAACGATCGCGCACGTGCGCCCCCCCGCGGACAGTGCCGTGCGTGCGGGAGAGACGGCGACTGCGGCGTGGCTCGTGTTCCCGCGCTGGGAGGAGGGCGCGCCGTTCACGCTCGAGGAGATCCCGAAGTCCGAGGGCTACATGCAACTCGCGACCAACGCGTTCAACTACGAAATGCTTGGCGAGGCCGGCTTCTCGACGGCGCGCGACCTCGTCGCGAACACGCGCTGCTTCCGGCTCGTCTATTCCGATCTCGAAGCGGCGGTGACTCGGCTCACAGAATTGGCGGACGGGCATGATGGCTGAGCGCGACCTGCTGATCGCCGCGCTCGTCGATCCGCGCAACCTCGTGTCCTGGTCGGCGGCGGATCTCGATCTGGCGCTGCGCCTGCTGCGACGTGCGCGCCTGCTCGGGCGCGTCGCCGGCGAGCTCGATGCCGCGGGCCTGCTTGGGGCACTGCCACTGGCCGCGCGCGATGCGCTGGCGAGCGCGCTCATCGCCGCGCAGGCGCGCGCGCGCGTGGCACGCTGGGAGCTCGATCGCATCGCCTACGCCTTGCGCGACCTCGAGGACCTGCGCGTCGTCGCCATGAAGGGCTGTGCCTACCTGCTCGCCGACCTGCCGCACGCGCAAGGCCGGATGTTCGCCGACGTCGACGTGCTGGTGCCCGAAGCGCGCCTTGCGGAGGTGGAGGAGAAATTGCGGGAGCACGGCTGGAGCTCGAGCGAACTCTCGGCGTACGACGAGCGCTACTACCGCGAGTGGACGCACGAACTGCCGCCGCTCACGCATGAGGAGCGCGAAGTCGAAGTCGACCTGCATCACAACGTGCTGATGCGCACCGCACGCCTGCACCCCGACCCGCGCCTGCTGCTCGCCGCCGCCCGCGCGGTGCCGGGTTTTCGGTATTTCGGTTATTCGGTGATGGCGCCGATCGACATGACACTGCACGCCATGGCACATCTGTTCTACGGCGGAGAGATGGATGATGCCCTGCGGGAGATCGTCGACATCGATGCGCTGCTGCGCCATTTCGGCAAGGTCGAGCCGGACTATTGGCAGCAGTTCTGGCCGCGCGCAGTGGAGCTCGATCTCGCGCGGCCGGCTTACTACGGCTTGCGCTATGCGCAGAGGCTGCTGGCCACGCCGATCCCGCCCCAGGTACTCGCGGCCTCGCAGGCCGGCTCCCCGGGGCCGCTCATCGTGGCCGCGATGGACCGGCTGGTACCGCGCGCGCTGTTTCCCGCGCACCCCGACCGGCCCAGGCGCCGCACCGGGTTCGCCCGGGCGCTGCTTTATGTGCGCTCACATTGGGTCAAAATGCCCCCCGTGATGCTGATCCGGCATCTCGCCTGGAAGGCCTATGTGCGACACTCACGCACACAGGAACATTGAACGGGGATCGAGTCATGGACAAGCTGTTCCATTATGCGTACCGCGTGCTATTCGTGCTGGCCTGTGTCGGCGCTGCCATCGCGGTGCTTGAAGGCGTGGCGGAACTGGCCGGCCGCTCGCTCGTGGGCGGCAGCTACAGTCCCGGCCGCATGCTGGATTTTTCGGCCGCCGCGATGATTTTCGCGATCGGATTCCGTCTCTTTCGCCCGCGTTGACGGGTGATCGTGGGCGACCCGATCGACGCAGGCGCATTCGGCACGGCGGGCTATGGTGCCGCGGCGCTGGCCTTCAGCGTCCTGACGCTGCTGCTGGCGACCAGCTGGCGCGGGCGCGCCCAGGGCGCGCGGCTCATTGCTGCGGCCGCGGTAACCGCAGTCTGGGCCGCAACGCTGGCGTTGCTTGCCTTTGGCCGTCCGCTGCCCCTGATCATCGTTTACACGCTCGAGGTGCTGCGGGGTGGTGCGTGGATCATGGCGCTGCTCGTGCTCGCGCACGGCGTGCTGCCGCGATTCATCACGATCATTGGCAACGCACTCTGGATCGCGCTGCTGGCGGGCGGCTGGGCGTTTCCAGCCTACACGGAGCGATTGCTGGCCCAGGGTGGCATTGCGCTGGCGCTCGCGGTGCTGGTGCTGCTCGAGCAGATCTACCGCAATGCGAACGCGAGCGGGCGCGAGGATTTCAGGTTCCTGGCGATCGGGCTCGGTGGCGTATTCGCGTACGACCTGTTCCTGTTCTCGCAAGCCGAGCTGCTGCGCGGCATCTCGGCCGATATCTGGAATGCGCGCGGCTTCGTCAATGCCCTGCTGGTGCCGTTCATCGCGATCGCGGCGCGCCGCAACCCGCAGTGGTCGCTCGATGTATTCATCTCGCGCCAGGCGGTCATATTCACGACGATGACCCTCGCGGTCGGCACCTACCTGCTGCTGATGGCCGCGGGTGGCTATGTGCTGCAGCAGATTGGCGGCCAGTGGGGCATCGCCGCCAATGCCATCTTCTTCACCGGTGCGCTGGCGCTGCTCGCGGCGCTGCTGCTCTCGGGCACGATGCGTCGGCGGCTGCGTGTCTTCATCAGCAAGCATTTCTATCGCAACAAGTACGACTACCGCGTCGAATGGCTGCGGTTCATCGAGACGCTTTCCGGCGGCGGCGACGAGGATATCCGGCGGACGAGCTTGCGGGCGATCGCGGAAATCTTCGAGAGTCCCGGCGCCATCATGTATTGCCGCAGCCAGGCCGCGGCCGAATACGTGCTGGCCGTTGCCTGGCCCATGTGCCCCGAGGACCTGCAGGGGCAGGCCGCCGTGCCCGCCAACCACGAGATCGTGCGCTTCCTCGCTGCGCGCCAGTGGGTCATCGACCTGCAGGAATACGACGCTTCGCCCGACCTGTACCAGAACGTGTCCCTGCCGGAGGGGCTGCGAAGTTCGCCGAGGATACGCGTGCTGCTGCCGTTGCTGCGGCCCGAGGGTCTCGCCGGCTTCGTGCTGCTCTATGATCCGCCGCCGCCGTTCGATCTGACCTATGAAGATCGCGATCTGCTCAAGACCGTCGGGCGCCACGTCGCCACGATGGTCGTGCAGTACGACGCCGACCGCAGGCTCGCCGAGAGTCGCCAATTCGAGGCCTATCACCGGCTGACCGCGTTCATGATGCACGACCTGAAGAACTCGGCCGCCCAGCTGCAGCTGATCGTGCGCAATGCGCAGAAGCACCGGCAGAATCCGGCCTTCGTCGACGATGTGATCGCGACGATCGCCAACGCCTCGGAACGCATGACGCGCCTGATGGCCCAGCTGCAGGATCGAGACGCCGCGCCGACGGCCCAGTCGGTCGATCTTGCCATGCTTGCTCGCAGCGTTGCCGGGCGCTGCGCCGATCGCGCGCCAGTTCCGCTGCTCGAAGTGTTCGCCGACCGGCCGTCGGTGGTTCGCGCGGACCCGGAACGTCTCGCGACGACGCTGGAGCATGTCATTCGCAACGCGCAGGATGCCTGCGAGGTCGGTGATTCGATCACGCTGCGGCTCGCAGCCGAAGCAGGCCGTGTGCGCCTCACGATCGCCGATACCGGTTAGGCCATGGACCCTGGCTTCAAGTGCGAGCAGCTCTTGCCGCCGTTCCCATACCGCACAGCAGCCAAAGGCATGGGAATCGGGGCCTTCCAGGTCAGGGAATACGTACGCAGCCTGGGTGGTGATGTGGAAGTGCAAAGCAGTCCCGGTACAGGGACGCGATTCGACATTATCCTTCCCGTTTTCGATGGACCCCATGACTGACCCCAAGCGCAAGCTGTTGATCGTCGAGGACGACGCGGGTCTGCAGAAGCAGCTCAAGTGGACCTTCGACGATTTCGAGGTGCTGCAGGCCGGCAATCGCCAGGAGGCGCTCGCGCACCTGCGCCGCAGCGAACCTGCCGTGGTGCTGCAGGATCTCGGACTGCCGCCCGATGCCGACGGGGTCAGCGAAGGGATGGCGACGCTGAAGGAAATCCTGAGCCTTGCGCCGCGCACCAAGGTCATCGTCGTGACCGGCAATGCCGACAAGGACAGCGCCGTGAGGGCGGTCGGCTTCGGCGCGAGCGATTTCTACCAGAAGCCACTCGACACCGACGTGCTGCGCCTGATCGTGGATCGTGCTTTCCACATCCACGCGCTCGAGGAACAGAATCGCGCGCTGCGCGACACCCAGGCAAGCTCGCCGCTCAAGGGCATCATTGCCACGGACGCGGGCATGCTGCGTGTCTGCCGCATGGTCGAGAAGATCGCGCCGGCGAGCGTTTCGGTGCTGGTGCTGGGCGAGAGCGGTACCGGCAAGGAGCTGATCGCCCGCGCCGTCCACGACTTGAGCGAACGGCGCAAGGCGCGCTTCGTCGCGATCAACTGCGCGGCCATCCCGGAGCAGCTGCTCGAGAGCGAGCTGTTCGGCCACGAGAAGGGGGCCTTCACCGGCGCGATCAAGACCACGCCCGGCAAGATCGAAGTGGCCGATGGCGGCACCCTGTTCCTTGACGAGATCGGCGACATGCCGCTGCCGCTGCAGGCCAAGCTGCTGCGTTTCCTGCAGGCGCGTGTCATCGAGCGGGTCGGGGGGCGTGAGGAGATTCCGGTCGATGTGCGCATCGTGTGCGCGACCCATCGTGACCTGCAGGCACTGATCGCCGAGCAGCGCTTCCGCGAGGACCTGTACTACCGCCTGAGCGAAGTGTCGGTCACGCTGCCGCCGCTGCGCGACCGCCCCGGCGATGCGGTGGTGCTCGCACATGCTTTCCTCGGCCGCTTCGGCGCGGAGCAGGGCCATCCGAGGCGTGGTTACACGCCGCAGGCCATCGCGGCGATCCAGGCGTGGGCCTGGCCCGGCAACGTGCGTGAACTGGAGAACAAGGTGAAATCCGCCGTCATCATGGCGGAGGGGCCGCTCGTCACGGCCGAGGACCTGGGGCTTGCCGATGCGCAGGGCGACGCGCTGCTGCTCAATCTGAAGGAGGTGCGCACTCGCGCGGAGCGGCAGGCGATCCTGCAGGCGATCGCACTGTCGGACGGTACGATCTCGCGCGCAGCGGATCTGCTGGGCGTGAGCCGGCCGACGCTTTACGACATGATGGACCGCTACGGCATCCGTCGCGACGATGGCGAAGCCTGACCTGACGGCGGGCCCCGTCATGGGCGCCATCGTGGCCCTCGCGACGATCGCACTATGGCCCACCGTCGAAAGCTTGTGGGAATTCTGGCGTGCAATCCACGACTACCAGCATGGTCCCCTGATCGCGGCAGTCGCCATCGCCTGGTTTGCGCTCGTCGCCTGGCGTCACCGCAGTGCCCGCGTTCGGCCGAGTCTCGCCGCAGCCGCGCCCCTCGCCGTGATGATGTTCGCCTGGCTCGTGGCGTACACAGCCAACAGCCAGATGGTTCATCAACTGCTGTTCCCGCTCATCATCTGGACGGCGGTGT
>CADEFJ010000066.1:0-3562 GCA_902826575.1 uncultured Pseudomonadota bacterium
GCGCGGCAGTGCCGTGCGCCCGAGCCGGTAACTCGCCGCGAACCCCAGGCCGGTGAGCACCGCACCGAGCAAAACCTAGGGCCGGCGCCGGCCCCAGCGCGTCGAGGTGCGATCGCTGACAACGCCCATCCCCCGATTGAAGACGATGGCCCAGCCGATGTGCAGGCGCCAGCCGGATGGGCGGGGAAGGGGCTGGGCGGCGGAATCTGTGGGCATGGGGGTAAGAGCTTAGGGCTGAGGGCTTAGGGCTTGGAGCTTAGGGCCAGAGGTGGCCCGCGCCACCCTTTGGGCGGCGCGCGACGCGTGCGTATGCCGTCCTGTCCGCGGGGCGGTAGCATGCGCCTATGTCAGCAACCCAGAAGCCGGCGTCGACCAGTACGACGCCATCGCATCCGGCGCCCGCCGTCGCCACGCAGGCGTTTCTCGCGCGCCCGCACCGGCTTTTCATCGGCGGGCAGTGGGTGGATGCGCTCGCCGGCAAGAGCATCGATGTATTCGATCCGGCGACCGGGGGAAAGATCGCCAGCGTCGCCGCGGGCGAAGCCGCGGACATCGACGCGGCGGTCGCGGCCGCGCGGGCGGCGTTTACCGGACCGTGGGCGAAGTTCACCGCCGCCGAACGCGGCAAGCTGCTGTGGAAACTCGCTGAACTGATCGAGCGGGACGCGCCGCTGCTCGTCGAGCTCGAGGTGCTCGACAACGGCCAGCCGCTGGCGGTCGCCCAGCATGTCGTCAACCGCATCGCACCGGACTTCTTCCGTTACTACGCGGGCTGGCCCACCAAGATCGAGGGCGCGACGGTGCCCGCCGCACCGCAGGGACGCCGGCCGGGCGAAGTCCTGTCGTTCACGCTGCGCGAACCCATCGGTGTCGTCGGCGCGATCACGCCGTGGAATGCGCCCCTGCCGATGCTGATGGTCAAACTCGCGCCGGTACTCGCGACCGGCTGCACACTGGTGCTGAAGCCCGCCGAGCACACGCCGCTCACTGCGCTGCGCGTCGCGCAACTGTGCGCCGAGGCGGGCGTACCGGACGGCGTGGTCAACGTCGTGACGGGTTACGGCGAGAGCGCCGGCGCGGCGCTCGCCGCGCATCCCGGTGTCGACAAGATCGCCTTCACCGGTTCGACCGACGTCGGCCGGATGATCGTCAAGGCCGCGGCCGGCAACCTGAAGAAGGTGTCGCTCGAGCTCGGCGGCAAATCGCCCGTCATCGTGTTCCCGGACGCCGTCCTCGAGCAGGTGATACCAGGCGCGGCGCGCGCCTGCTTTTTCCTGCAGGGGCAGAACTGCATGGCCGGTACACGCCTCTACGTGCACGAGCAGGTCCACGATGAGGTGGTCGCGGGCGTCGCGGCGATCGCACGCGGCATGCGGATCGGCCACGGCCTCGATCCGGCGTCGCAGTTCGGTCCGCTGATATCCGCCGAACAGCGCGAGCGGGTGCGCGGTTTCGTCGCGGCCGGCACGCGCGAGGGCGGCGAGCTCGTGTGCGGCGGCAACGCCCCGGCACGCAGCGGCTGGTTTTTCGAGCCGACGATATTCACCCGGATGCACGCCGGCATGACCCCGGTGAAGAGCGAAATCTTCGGCCCGGTGCTGTGCGTGCAATCGTTCGGCGACGACGACCTCGAGCGGGTCGCCAGCGAGGCGAACGATACGATCTACGGCCTCTCCGGCAGTGTCTGGACGCGCGACATTGGCCGCGCGCTGCAGATGGTGCGACGAATCGACTCGGGCCAGGTGAGTGTCAACATGCACGCGGCGCTCGACCCGGCCATGCCCTTCGGCGGCAACAAGCAGTCGGGCTGGGGACGCGAATTCGGCAAGGAAGGGCTCGAACCCTACCTCAAGACCAAGGGCGTCAGCGTCGCATGGTGAGCTGGCGCTCGCGCCAGATGATATAGAGTCCGCAGCCGATCACGATCGCGCTGCCGGCGAGTACCCGCAGCGTCGGCAGCGCCTGCCATACCACCCAGTCGATGCAGATGCCCCAGAAGAGCGCCGTGTACTCCAACGGCGCGATCACCGACGCCGGCGCGGCGCGAAACGCCTCGATCAGGAACAGCTGCGCGACCGCGCCGACGAAGCCGATCGCGATGATGTACCAGATATCCGTCCGCTCGATCGCCACCCAGGCCGGCAAAGCCAGCGCTGCCGCGACCACGGTCATGACGCCGATCGACCACAACGCGACGCTGGCGGTGGTATCGGTGCGCGTCAGCACGCGCAGCAGGATCGCGTTGCAGGCATAGGCGAGGGCCGCCACCAGCGCACCGAGCGCAGCCACCGTGGCGAAGCCGGTCGCGGAGGGACGCAGCATCGTGAGCGCGCCGCCGAGCCCGATCACGATCGCAACCCAGCGCCGCCAGCCGACGTGCTCGCGCAGGACCAGGGCAGCGAGCGCGGTGACCATCAGCGGCGCGGTCAGGAAGATCGAATAGGCGTCGGCCAGCGACAACGAGCGCACCGCATACAGGAAGCCGCCCATGATCACGACCATCAGCAGGCCGCGCAGCAGGTGCATGCCGGGACGCCGTGGCAACAGGGTGGCGGCGCGACCGGTTGCGAGCAATGGCAGCGCGATGAACGGCAGCGATGCCACGCCGCGCAGCGCGGCCACCTGCATCGGCGGATAACGCGCGGTCAGCGCCTTCAGCAGCGCATCCATGACGGCAAACACGGCGACGGCGGCCAGCATGAACGCAATGCCGCGGAGCGGTCGGTGGGGCATGCCGGGAGCGTACACGCTCCCGGCATTGCCGCCCCCCGAAACTTGCCGCCTAGAACTTGATGCTCACCCCGGCGAGGATCGTCCAGGAGTAGAACTCGTTCTCCGCCATCCTCGAGCGGGTGCCGCTGAAGTAGCGCAGCGGCTCGTCGGTGATGTTCTTCATCTCCACGAACGCGCCGACCTGGCTCGTGACCTGGTAGCTCGCCTTGAAGTCGAGCTGGCCGTGCGTGTCGATGTAGAGGTCCTCGGCGGAGCTGTCGCCGAGTTCGACGAGGTACTCGCTGCGGTAGGCGTAGCCGAGGCGCAGCTCGAGGCCGGACAGTTCGTAGAACAGCGCGACGTTGCCGACATGGTCGGACTGCAGGAAGAAGGGCACCTTCTCCGCGCGGTCCTGGGTCTGCGCCTCGCTATCGGTGTAGGTGTAGCCAATCGAGATACCGAAGCCGCGCAGGAACCCCGGCAGCATGCTGAACTGCTGCTGGTAGCCGAGCTCGATGCCGAAGATCTCGCCGCTGTCCGCGTTCTGCGGCTGCACGATTTCAAGTTCGGAATAGAACCTGCCCTCGAAAACCTCGTCCTCGAGGGTCTGCACCCGCGTGAAGATCGGATTTTCGATGTCCTTGTAGAACACGCCCGCCGACAGAATGCCGGAAGGTTGCAGGTACCACTCCAGGGCCAGGTCGTAGTTGGCCGACTCGAGCGGGTCGAGATCGGCATTGCCCATCTCGATGGCGCCTTCGAAGATATCCGGATCGCCTTCCTCGGTTTCGAACACGCGGAACGGCACGTTCTGCTCGTACGACGGGCGGCCGATCGTGTTGGTCCAGGC
>CADEFJ010000066.1:3662-15066 GCA_902826575.1 uncultured Pseudomonadota bacterium
TCGCTCTGCTCGAACAGCGCCTGGTTGGCGTTGAAGAAGGCCTCGGACGCGCGGAAATCGGGATACGGCCCGAACCGGTAGTACGGACGCACGTCCCGATAGAAGTCGGTGCTGCCCTGGGCGTCGACCTGCGACAGCAGCAGATCGCCATCGAAACCGTCGTACACGATCATGTCCTGGTCGGAGGTGCTTTCGCGGGTCGTGTACTTGCCGCCGAACTTGATGAAGCCGGAATTGCCGGCTCCCCATTCGACGTTGCGCAACAGGTCGAGCTGGCCGACGTTCAGCTCTTCCTTGATCAACTGTCCGCCACGGGCGGCCTCGTCGAACTCGAATGCGTCCGGATCGTAGAACGCATCCGGCGCACCGACCTGCCAGAAGCGATCCGACGTGTCGTACGTCATCGGCATCTCGTCGGCGGTTTCAAACGAATAGGCGTTGTCGTACGGGGTGTCCTGCTCGGTCTCGCCGTAGGTCAGCGCGACGTTCAGGTTCCACTTGCCGAGTTCGAACTCGCCGCCGAGCGTCGATGACAGCAGTTCCTGCACTTCGAAGCGTTCGGAATTCTCGCGCTTGCCCTCGCCCTCGGTGAACAGACCGGAGGTCGCGGTCTGGTTCTCGAGATCGCCGTTGCGGTAGTCGTAGGTGATCTCGGGCTGCAGTTCCGTGTCTTCGTAGCGATTGACGATGTTGCGCCAGTGCAGCTTCGTCGCATCGTTCGGGCGGAACTCGAAGTTCGCGACCAGGCCCTTGCGCACGCGCCGGATCTCGTAGTCGCGCAGGTTCAGCTCGTCAGGGACGAGGAAGTCGCCTTCCTCCTGCCACGGGTCGCCGCCCTGCATGTTCTGCGAGTTGAACTCGCGGTCGGAATAGCTCGCCGACAGCACGATGCCGAGACGATCCTCGGCGAACACTCCGCTCCAGGCAGCGCTCGCGCCCCAGGGATTGTAGCCGCCGAGGTCCGAATAGCCGTAGTCGGCCGAGATCCCGAACGAGCGGCCATCGGGATCGTCGAATGCGCTCGGCGTGACGAGGTTGACGGTGCCGCCGATCGCGTTGCCGTCGAGGTCGGGCGTCACCGACTTGATCACCTCGAGCTTCGAGAGGATGTTCGACGGCACGGTATCCATGGCGATGCGGCGCGTGTCGCCTTCCGGCGAGCCGATCGTCTGCCCGTCGATCGTGACATTGCTGAGCGCAGCGTCGATGCCGCGGATGTTGACGTAGCGGCCCTCGCCCTGGTCGGTGGTCACCGACACGCCGGTCACGCGCGCCAGCGCATCGCCCGCGTTGCGGTCCGGCAACTTGCCCGCGTCGTCGGCGGTGACCGACTCCTTGATGTACTTCGCCGACCTCTTGTCCTGCAGCGCGGTCGCCTGCGCGAGGCGGAAGCCGGTCACGGTCACTTCCTCGATGTTCGAGCCGGTGAGCGAGAAATCATGGGTCGCAAGGCCCGTCGCGGCCACCGTCACGCTGCCGCTCGCCTGTCCGAAACCGACGTAGTCCGCGGTCACGGTGTAGGCGCCGGCCGGCAGGTCGGTGAAGCGGAACTGGCCCGAGCGGTCGGCCCGCACCGAGCGATTGAGTTCGGGAATGCGCACGGTGGCGTTCGGCAGCGGCTCGCCCGCCGCGGAAGCCACCTGGCCGGCCAGATCGCCGGCGAGGCTGCTGCCGGCATGGCCGGCCAGGACCGCGGCGACGGCCGCGGCAACCAGAGACGAATGGCGAATCTTCATATGAATGGTGTCCTGACACTGCCGTATGTTCGCGGCCGCCCTCCCGCAGGAAAGCACCCGCCCCCTCGTGCCATGGAATCCGGGTTCCATCGGAGCGAGAGTATAGAACGATAATTTTGCCCGTGGCAATTAATGAAATATATGTTCTAATTCTTTCCACGCCCGGATGCCGGGAAGGATCACAAATCACCATTTCAACAGGATGACACCCGTGGCCGCCCCGAAAGACCTCGACCGACTGCGCGCCGACATCGTGCGTGGTTACGAGGACCTGAGTCCCCGCCTGCAACAGGTGGCACAGTTCGCGCTTGATCATCCGAACGACATGGGCCTGCAAACCCTCGCGGTGATCGCCGCGCGCTGCAACGTGCAGCCGTCCACCGTCGTGCGTTTCGCGAAAGCGATGGGCTACGAAGGCGCGAGCGACATGCAGAAGCTGTTTCGCGACGAGCTCCTCGCCTTCGCGCCGAGCCCGAGTTATGCCGACCGGATCAGGCAATTCAACGACCGCTCGGGCGCGGTCGACGTGCTTTCGCCGCACGAGTTGCTGCAGGAGTTCGCCGACGCCAACATCATCGCGCTCGAGCACCTGAAGGGCGCCATCCGCAAGTCCGACCTCGAGAAAGCGGTCGCGCTGATCCGCGAGTGCGCCGCCGTCTACATCATCGGCCTGCGCCGTTCCTTCCCGGTCGCCTCCTACCTCGCCTACGCACTGCGCCATGTCGACGACAAACGCGCCTACCTGCTCGACGGCGCCGCCGGCATGCTGGCCGAACAGAGCGCCATGGCGCGGCAGGACGACCTGCTGATCGCGATCAGCTTCCGGCCCTACGCCGCGGAAACGGCGGAAATCGTCGCGCAGGCGCGCGCGCGCGGCGCGCGGGTGATCGCGATCAGCGATACGCGTGTCTCGCCGATTGCGCGCGACGCCGACGTGGTTTTCGAGACCAAGGACGCCGAGGTGCTCCAGTTCCGCTCGCTGACGGCGTCGCTGTGCCTCGCGCAGGCGCTGGTCGTCAGTTACGCGTTCCAGTCGGAGCGCCGTGCGAACAAGGGCAAATCGCGATGAAGCACGGTTTTGCACTGTTTGGCGCCGGGCGCATTGGCCAGATCCACGCGCGCAACCTCGCTGCGCACGACGATGCGCAGCTGCGGCATGTCATCGACGTCTCGGCGGACGCGGCCCGGCGGCTCGCCGCCTCGAGCGGCGCACAGGTCAGTGACGCCCGCGCTGCGCTGGCCGACCCCGGGGTGCAGGCGATCCTGATCGCGAGTTCCACGGACACGCATGCCGAACTGATCCAGGCCGGGGGCCGCGCCGGCAAGGCCGTGTTCTGCGAAAAGCCACTGGATCTCGATCTGGCGCGGGCCGAGGCGAGCCTCGCGGTGGTCGCGCAGGCCGGGACGCTGCTCGCGCTCGGCTTCAACCGGCGCTACGACCCGGCTTTTCGCCGTCTGCAGCGCGAAATAGCGGCTGGTCGCGTCGGCAATGTCGAAGTCGTCAGCATCACGAGTCGCGATCCGTCGCCGCCGCCACCCGCTTATGTGGCCCGTTCCGGCGGTCTGTTCCGCGACATGATGATCCACGACCTCGACATGGCGCGCTGGCTGCTCGCCGAGGAGCCGGTGAGCATCTTTGCGCGCGGCAGCGCGCTCATCGATCCGGCGATCGGCGCCGCCGGCGACATCGACACGGCGGTGGTCGTGCTCGAAACCGCCAGTGGGCGGCTGTGCCAGATCACCAACAGCCGCCGCTGCACGTTCGGCTACGACCAGCGCATCGAAGTCTTCGGCTCGGCCGGCCTCGCGCGCGCCGACAACGTGCCCGCGACCACCGTCGAAACGGCCGACGCCGCCGGCTTCACGCGCGAGCCGGCATTGCCGTTCTTCCTCGAACGCTACGCGGCCGCCTACCGCGACGAACTCGACGAGTTCCTGAAGGCGCTGCGTGGTGCGCCGGCGGAGCTGGCGACCGGTATCGACGGCCGCCAGGCACTACGCCTCGCCGACGCCGCGCAGCGCTCGCTCGACACGCGCGCTCCCGTTTCCCTGCAGACGTAACCCGCTATGCCCATGGCCCGCCCCAGATTTGGTTTGATCGGTACCGGCTTCATCGGCCGCACGCACGCGATTGCGCTGAACGCCGTCGGAGCGGTGTTCGCGGAGCGCGAGGCGCCGGTGTGCGACCTGCTTGCCGACTCCTCGCCCGCAGCGGCGTCGCAAGCCGCCAGGGCGCTCGGGTTCGCGCGCTCCACCGGCGACTGGCGCGATGTCATGGCCGATCCGGCCATCGATGTCGTCGACATCTGCACGCCGAACTTCCTGCATCGCGAGATGGCGCTCGCGGCCATTGCCGCCGGCAAGCACGTGTACTGCGAGAAGCCGCTCGCGCTGACCGCGGACGAGGCGCGCGGGATCGCCGACGCGGCCGACGCCGCCGGCGTGACCCACATGATGGGCTTCAATTACATCTGCAATCCGCTGCTGCAGGCGGCACGCGAAATGATTGCCGCGGGCGAACTCGGCGAGATCTATGCGTTTCGCGGCAGCTACCTCGAGGACTACATGAGCGATCCGGCAGCGCCGTGGACCTGGCGCTGCAAGCGCGAACTGGCCGGCAGCGGGGCGCTCGCGGACCTTGGTTCGCACCTCATCAACCTCGCCCACCTGCTGCTCGGCGGCATCGCGCGCGTGCAGGGCGACCTGCAGGTCGTGCATGCCACGCGGCGTGATCCCGTGAGCGGCGAGCGGCGGGCGGTCGAGAACGAGGACATCGCCCGTGCGCTGGTGGAGTTCGGGAGCGGCGTGCCCGGTACGTTCGAGATCAGCCGCGTCGCCACGGGCTACAAGTGCGGACTCACCTTCACGGTCTTCGGCACCAAGGGCACGGTCGAGTTCGACCAGGAGCGCATGAACGAGCTGCGCTGGTACGACGCCGCGGGCCCGGCCGCGCGCAGCGGCTTTCGCACCATCCTCGCCGGGCCCGATCATCCGGACTATCGCCCGTTCTGCCCGGCGCCCGGCCACGGCCTCGGCTACAACGACCTGAAAGTGATCGAGGTGCGCAACCTGTTGCGCGCCATCGCCGGCGAAGCGCCCGCCTGGCCGGATTTCCACGAGGGCGCGCGCGTGCAGCGTGTCATGGAAGCGATCGAGCACTCGGCCGCCACCCGCAGCTGGACGGAGGTGCCGGCATGAACCACATCAGTACGCACCGAGGCGGTTTCGCAGCCGGCATCACGACCATCACGCGCGCGTCCGACTCCGCCAATGCCACGGGACTTGGCCTCGCCGTCGCAGTCCTTGCGGGAGGTCAATCCTGGTCGGGCACTGCCGACAGCGAAACGGCATGGCTGCTGATGTCGGGCACCGTGCGCGTGCGCGCCGGCGACGAAGCGGCCGTGCTCTCGCGCAGCTCGCTGTTCGACGAGTCCGCGAGTTGCCTGCATGTCGCGGCCGGCACGCGCGTCTCGCTGCAGGCCGACAGCGATTGCGAACTGACCGTCTACGGCTGCGCCAATGCACGCCGCTTCGCGCCGCGCATCTTCCGCCCGGCCGACGTGCCGAACGAACACCGCGGCAAGGGCCAGGTCCGCGATCGCAGCCTGCGCTTCGTGCGCACGATCTTCGATGCGAAGAACTCGCCGCCCGAAGTCGAGCTCGTGCTCGGTGAAGTGGTGACTTTCCCGGGCGGCTGGTCGAGCTATCCGCCGCATCATCATCCGCAGCCGGAGATCTACCACTACCGTTTCACCGCCCCGCAGGGCTACGGCCACGCCGAACTCGGCGACGAAGTCGTCAAGGTGCGCCAATTCGACTCGGTGTGCATACCGGCGGGCTACGACCATGCGCAGTGCGCGGCGCCGGGCTACGGCATGTACTACTCCTGGGTCATCCGCCACCTGCCCGGCGCGCCGTACACCGTGCCGGAGTTCACGCCAGAGCATGCCTGGACGATGGCCAGGGACGCCGCGTTCTGGTGGCCCGCGGAGGGCGGCGATGACTGAAGCGGCCGCCGCCGGCGCGCGGGCGCTCGATGTGATCTGCCTGGGGCGCGCCGCAGTCGACCTCTACGGCCAGCAACTCGGCGGGCGCTTCGAGGACGTGCAGACCTTCGCGAAATACCTCGGCGGCTCCTCGGCCAACGTGGCCTTCGGCCTCGCACGGCTCGGGCTCAGGTCCTCGATGCTCTCGCGGGTGGGCAACGAACAGATGGGCCGCTTCGTGCGCGAGGCGCTGGCCGGCGCGGGTGTCGACGTGAGCCATCTGGCGACCGACCCGCAGCGCCTCACCGCTCTGGTGCTGCTCGGGATCGCGGGCCGCGACGACTTCCCGCATATTTTCTACCGCGAGCATTGCGCCGACATGGGGCTCGCGAGCGACGACTTCGACGCCGCCTACATCGCATCGAGCCGCATGCTCGCGATCACGGGCACCCACATGTCGAGCCCGTCGACCGCTGCGGCGGTCATGAAGGCGGTGGCGCTGGCGCGCGCCCACGGCACGCGCGTCGTCCTCGATATCGACTACCGGCCGGTGTTGTGGGGCCTCGCCGGCGCCGGCGATGGCGCCAGCCGCTTCGTGGCCTCGAGTGCCGTCACCGCGCGCATGGAGCCGTTGCTCCCGCACTGCGATCTGATCGTCGGCACCGAAGAGGAAATCCGCATTGCCGGCGGCGACGAAGACCTGGACACCGCCGTGCAGGCGATCCGCGATGCGAGCGCCGCCACGATCGTCGTCAAGCGGGGCGCCGCCGGCTGCACGATCCATTCCGACGCGGGCGCGACCTTCGATGTACCGGGATTTCCGGTCGAGGTGCTGAACACGCTCGGCGCGGGCGATGCCTTCCTTGCGGGGCTGCTCAGCGGACATCTCGCCGGCTCCGACTGGCAACGCGCCGCCACGATCGGCAATGCCTGCGGCGCGCTCGTCGTCTCGCGCCACGGCTGTGCGCCGGCGCTGCCCTCGAAAGTCGAGATCGAGGATTTCCTCGCGCGCGCCGCAGGGATCAGGCGGCCCGATCTCGATGCGCGGCTGCGGCACCTGCACGATGCGACGACCAACCGCCGTCCGCGCCAGGATCTTTACGTGCTCGCCTTCGATCACCGCCGCCAGCTCGAGGATCTCGCCGGCAGCTGGGGCCTGCCGGTGGCGCAGATCAGTCGCCTCAAGGGCCTCGTGGCCGACGCCGTCGATCGTGTCGCCGCCCGCGTGAGCTATCGTGAGCGACTCGGCGTGATCGTCGACGAGCGCTATGGCGAGGCGGTGCTGTCGCGCATGACGCACCAGGGATACTGGGTCGGGCGTGCGATCGAGATCCCGGGCTCGCGGCCGCTCGAACTCGAACCGCGCAACAGCGCCGGCCTGCCGCTGCTCGGCTGGCCGGCGAACCACGTGGTGAAGTGCCTCGTGTTCTATCATCCCGACGACCCGCTCGACCTGCGCCTTGCACAGGAGGAGCGGGTCACCGAACTCTGGCACGACACCCAGGCACTCGGCAGGGAACTGCTGCTCGAGATCGTCGCGAGCGGCCGCGGACAGCAGGTGGACGACGCGAGCCTCACGCGCGCCTTGCGGCGCTTCTACAACCTCGGCATCCGGCCGGCGTGGTGGAAGCTCGAGCCGCCCTCGCCCGGTGCCTGGCCGCGGATCCAGGACGTGATCATGGAATTCGACCCGCACTGCAATGGCGTACTGCTCCTCGGGCTCGATGCGCCCGAATCGCAGCTGAGCGCCGGGTTCGAACAGGCCGCACCGTTTCCGATCTGTCGCGGCTTCGCGGTCGGGCGCAGCATCTTCGGCCACCCGGCACGCGAATGGATGCGCGGACAGGTGGGCGACGCGCAGCTGGTCGAGGACATCGCCACGCGTTACGAGCGACTGATCGACCTGTGGAGGAGGCTGCGACCGTGAAGCACGTGCGTCTCACCACTGCGCAAGCGCTGGTGCGTTATCTCGCCGCGCAGCGCATTCGCGAGCGCGGCGGCGAATTGCCGCTGTTCGCCGGCGTGTTCGCGATCTTCGGCCACGGCAACGTTGCCGGCATCGGCGAGGCGCTGCAGGACCTGCGCGACGAGCTGCCGACCTGGCGCGCGCACAACGAGCAGGCGATGGCGCACGCGGCGATCGCTTTCGCGAAGGCGACCCGGCGCCGGCGCATGCTGGCCTGCACGACCTCGATCGGGCCCGGCGCGACCAACATGGTGACCGCCGCGGCGCTGGCGCACGTCAACCGCCTGCCGGTACTGCTGCTGCCCGGCGAGACCTTCGCCAACCGCGAACCCGACCCTGTGCTGCAGCAAGTAGAGCAGTTCGGCGATCCGACGATCACCGCCAACGACTGCTTTCGCCCGGTATCGCGCTTCTGGGATCGCATCTCGCGGCCCGGCCAGTTGCTCGCCTCGCTGCCGCAGGCGCTGTCGGTGCTGACCGATCCGGCCGATTGCGGGCCGGTCACGCTCGCGCTGCCGCAGGACGTGCAGGCGCAGGCGCACGACTGGCCCGTTGCCTTCTTCGAGCCGCACATCCATGAGCGTGTGCGACCCGCCCCCGACGCGCGACAACTGCGTCACGCCGTCGAACTGATCAACGCCGCGCGCAAGCCGCTGGTCATCGCCGGCGGCGGCGTACTGTACTCGGAGGCCTGCGACGCGCTCGCCGCGTTCGCCCGCGCGCGTGGCATCCCGGTCGGGGAAACCCAGGCGGGCAAGGGCGCGCTGCCCTGGAATCATCCATGCAATGTGGGCGCGATCGGCGTCACGGGCACCGGTGCTGCCAATGCGCTCGCGGCCGAGGCCGACCTGATCATCGCGATCGGCACGCGGCTCGCCGATTTCACCACCGGTTCGGGCCAGTTGCTGCCGCGCGCGGGCTGCAAGCTGTTGTCGCTGAATGTGTGTCGGCACGACCTCGTCAAGCGCGGCGCGGCCCCGCTGCAGGCCGACGCACTGCGCGCGCTCGAGGAGCTCGACGCCGCGCTCGGTGCGCCACGCACGCGCGGCAGCTGGCTGGCCGACGCCCAGGCGCGCATCGAGGAGTGGAATGCGGCCCGTGACGCGGCGGTCGCCGTGCGCGGCGCCGGCCTGCCGTCCGATGCCGAAGTGCTCGATGTGGCCAACCGCGTTGCCGGCGAGCGCGGCACCGTCGTGTGCGCCGCCGGCGGCCTGCCGGGCGAGCTGCACAAGCTGTGGCGTGCGAGCGGCCCCGGCAGCTATCACGTCGAGTACGGTTACTCGTGCATGGGCTACGAGATTGCCGGCGGCCTCGGCGTGAAGATGGCGCAGCCCGATCGCGACGTCATCGTGCTCGTCGGCGATGGCAGCTACCTGATGATGAACTCGGAGATCGCGACCTCGATCGCGCTCGGGCAGAAGCTCACGATCGTGGTGCTCGACAATCGCGGCTTCGGTTGCATCAACCGCCTGCAAGACGCCTGCGGCGGCGATTCCTTCAACAACCTGCTGGACGATGCGGCGCCGCGCATCGATTTCGTCGCGCACGCCCGGGCACTCGGTGCGCACGCCGACAAGGCCGGCGACCTCGCCGCGCTCGAGACATTGCTCGCGCGCGCGCTCCGGGCCGATCGTACCGCTGTCGTCGTAATCGACACCGATCCGGTGCACTCGACCGCGGTCGGCGGCGCGTGGTGGAACGTGCCGGTCGCCGAAGTCTCGGCGAGCACCCGGGTGCGGGCCGCGCACGCCGACTATCGCCGGCACCTGGACGAATCATGACGATCGAAATCGGCATCAATCCCATCACCTGGACCAACGACGACCTGCCCGGACTCGGCGCCGACATCACGCTCGAGACCTGCCTTGCGCAGGCGCGCGCGGCGGGCTACACCGGGGTCGAGCTCGGTCGCAAGTTCCCGCGCGATGCACGCCGCCTCGGTCCGATCCTGGCTGCGCACGACCTGCGGCTCGTGTCGGGCTGGTACAGCCTGCGCCTGCTCGAGCGCGACGACGAGGCCGAGTTCGCGGCGATGGCCGCGCACCTCGAGCTGCTGAAGACGCTCGGCTCCACCGTCATGGTGGTGTGCGAAGTCACCGGCTGCATCCACGGCGACCTGGGCGCGCGCCTCTCGCGCCGCCCGCACATGCCGCCGCAGCGCTGGGCGGGTTTCGGCGAACGGCTCACGCGGCTCGCGAGGCGCATGCAGGACGCCGGCATGCGCATGGCCTACCACCATCACATGGGCACGGTGGTGCAGTCCGGCGCCGATGTCGATGCGTTGATGAAGCACACGGGCGAGGAAGTCGGGCTGTTGCTCGATACGGGCCACCTGACGTACGCCGGCGAGAACCCGGCGCGCTTTGCCGCAAGCTACGCCGCGCGCATCGCCCACGTGCACTGCAAGGACGTGCGCGCGCAAGTGCTGGCGCGCGTGCTCAATCGCGACACGAGCTTCCTCGAGGCCGTGCTGCAGGGCGTGTTCACGGTACCGGGCGACGGCAGCGTCGATTTCCCGGCGGCGCTCGGCCCGATCGCGCGCGCCGGCTACGACGGCTGGCTGGTCGTCGAGGCCGAGCAGGACCCCGCGGTCGCCACGCCCTCGGTGTATGCGGCCAAGGGCCACAGCTATCTCGCGCGCATCGCGAACGAGATCTTCGACCAGGGGGACGCACGATGATCAACGGGCTGCGACGCCGCTTCCTCGGTACCGCCGCGGGCGCGGCGGGACTTGCGATGCTGCCGTGGCGCGCGCGGGCCGCGAGCCTCGGCTATCCGCGCCTGCAGCAGGGCCCCATGATCGGCGACACGGGTCCGGGGCACCTCACGATCTGGGGCCGCGCGAGCGGTCCGCTGCCGATCGCCTTCCAGTACTCGACGGACCGCGAATTCACGGCGCCGCTGACGAGCGCGGCGGTGCCCACCAGCGCCGCCAGCGACTTCACGGCCGCGGTGCGCATCGACGGCCTCGAGCCGGACACCACCTACTGGTACCGCCCGGTGGTCGACGGCGTGGTCGACCGCTACCGGAGCGTGCCGGTCGCGACACGCACCGCGCCCGCCGGCGTCGCCGACTTTCGCGTGGCCTTCGGATCCTGCGCGCGTATCGCGCGCGATCCGGTGCAGCGCATCTTCGATGTCGTCGTGCGCGAATCGCCCGACCTCTTCCTCTGGCTCGGCGACAATGTCTACGCCGACTCCGAAGCGCCCGAGGCCATCGCCGACGAGCTTCGCCGCCAGCGCCAGGTGCATTCGCTCGCGCCGCTGATCCGCAGCGTGCCGCAGCTCGCAATCTGGGACGACCACGACTTCGGCTACAACAACAGCGACGGTACCTCGCCGTACAAGGCGGCCTCGCTCGCGACCTTCAGGAACTACTGGGCGAATCCCGCCTACGGCCTGCCCGATGCGCCCGGCGTGTTCTTCGAGAAGCATTTCGGCGGCGTCGATTTCTTCATGCTCGACGGCCGCTACTACCGCTCGCCGAACGGCGATCCAGACGGTCCGTCGAAGACCTTCCTCGGCGCCGCGCAGAACGCGTGGCTGCGCGAGCGCCTGCTCGCGAGCCGCGCGCCGTTCAAGATCATTGCCTGCGGCAGCGGCTGGTCGATGGCCGACGGCGAGAAGGGCGACACCTGGGCGGCGTTTCGCACCGAGCGCGACGCGCTGTTCGACTTCATCCGCGACCGGGGCATCGAAGGCGTCGTGCTGCTGTC
>CADEFJ010000067.1 GCA_902826575.1 uncultured Pseudomonadota bacterium
TCGGTGACTTCCTCGGGCCGCTCGTCGATCAGCAGCACGATCAGGTACACCTCGGGGTGGTTCCAGGTGATCGAGGTCGCGATGTTCTGCAGCAACATCGTCTTGCCGGCCTTGGGCGGCGAAACGATCAGGCCGCGCTGGCCCTTGCCGATGGGCGCCACGAGGTCGATCACGCGTGCAGTGAGGTCCTCGGTCGAGCCGTTGCCACGCTCGAGCTTCAGCCGCTTGGTCGGATGCAGCGGCGTCAGGTTCTCGAACAGCACCTTGTTGCGCGAGTTCTCGGGCGAATCGAAATTGATCTCGCCGACCTTGAGCAGCGCAAAATACCGCTCGCCGTCCTTCGGCGGACGGATCAGGCCCGAAATCGTGTCGCCGGTACGCAGGTTGAAGCGCCGGATCTGGCTCGGACTGATGTAGATGTCGTCGGGACCGGCGAGGTAGGAACCGTCGGCCGAGCGAAGGAAGCCGAAGCCGTCCTGCAGGATCTCGAGCACGCCGTCGCCGTAGATGTTCTCGCCCTGCCTGGCGTGTGCCTTGAGGATCGAGAAGATGATGTCCTGCTTGCGCGAGCGGGCCACGCTCTCGAGGCCCATGGACTCGGCGACCTTCACCAGCTCATGGATCGGCTTCGACTTGAGCTCGGTGAGGCTCATCGAGGCCCGCGACTGGGTCAGCTCCTCGGGGCTGATGATCTCGGAATCGTCGACCTCGAACGGCTCGAGGTCATGCATCTCGTCCTGGCGCCCGTTGCTGCGGTTGCCGTCGCGATTGCCGTGCCCCCCGCCGCCACCGTGCCGCTGCTTGCCCTGCCGGCCGCCGCCACCGCGACCCTGGTTGCCGAGATAGCCTCTCACAGGTTGCTGTCCAGGAAAGCGGCCAGCTGCGACTTGGACACCGCTCCGACCTTCTGCGCCTCGACCGCCCCGTTCTTGAACAGGATCAGTGTCGGGATGCCCCGGATGCCGAACTTCGGCGGCGTCTGCGGGTTCTCGTCGATATTGAGCTTCGCGATCCGGACCTTGTCTTGGTACTCGGCGGCGAGTTCGTCGAGGATGGGAGCGATCATCTTGCATGGTCCGCACCATTCGGCCCAGAAGTCGAGAAGGACAGGTTTATCGGACTTCAGCACATCCTGGCTGAACGTCGAATCGGTTGTATGAACGATATGCGGATTGCTCACGCGGCGGATCCTCCGGGAATGGAGTTGATTATTGGCGGCACAGGACGAAAGGCCGTGCCAAGAGGTGGCATCAAACGGTTACACTAGGGCGATCAAGAAGGAGCTGATTGCCGGGACGGCGCGGAATCAGGTTCCGCTGTATCTGGCCCAAATTTTTGCGCCTTCCGCGCCATTTTGCAAGGGCCTGGCGATTATAACCCCAGAAAACACGAAATGACCGATCAGCATCTAGCAGATTTACGATTCAGTGAACTCGACCTGGCTCCCGCCGTCATGCAGGGCATCCGCGACGCGGGATTCGACCGTTGCACGCCGATCCAGGCCCAGACGCTGCCGATTGCGCTGCGCGGCCAGGACGTCGCCGGACAGGCGCAGACCGGCACCGGCAAGACCGCCGCCTTCCTGGTGGCGATTTTCCAGCGCCTGCTGTCCCA
Organism: uncultured Pseudomonadota bacterium; assembly: GCA_902826575.1. Classification (GTDB taxonomy): domain Bacteria; phylum Pseudomonadota; class Gammaproteobacteria; order Steroidobacterales; family Steroidobacteraceae; genus CADEFQ01. The sequence continues at coordinate 1,615 of CADEFJ010000067.1, forward strand.
CCCGCCAGCCGCCAATCGCGGTGCAACCTCGGTCCGCGCGATCGTCGTCGCACCGACCCGCGAACTGGCAGTGCAGATCCACAACGACGCACTCGTGCTCGGCAAGCACACCGGCCTCAAGCTCGCGGTGGTGTTCGGCGGCGTCGACTACGAGAAGCAGCGCCAGCAGCTTGCCGATGGCGTCGACGTGCTGATCGGCACGCCCGGCCGCATCATCGATTACTTCAAGCAGCACGTGTACGACCTGCGATTCGCCCAGGTCGCGGTGCTCGACGAAGCCGACCGCATGTTCGACCTCGGTTTCATCGCCGACATCCGCTTCATCCTGCGCCGCCTGCCGAAGCCCGACCAGCGCCAGGCGATGCTGTTTTCGGCGACGCTTTCGCACCGGGTGCTCGAACTCGCCTATGAGCACATGAACGAGCCCGATCTGGTGCGCATCGAGCCCGACAAGGTGACCACCGATCGCGTGCGCCAGGTCATCTACTTCCCGGCGATGGAAGAGAAGATGCCGCTGCTGGTCGGGATGCTGCGCCAGGCCGACGCGCGCCGCACGATGGTGTTCGTCAATACCAAGCGCGTCGCCGAGCGGCTCGAGCAGGTGCTGATCGCAAACGGCTTCTCGGCCCAGGCCATCTCGGGCGATGTGCCGCAAAAGAAGCGCCTGCAGTTCCTGCGCGACTTCCACAATGGTGATCTCGCGGTGCTGATCGCCACCGACGTCGCCTCGCGCGGGCTGCACGTGCCCGACGTGAGCCACGTGTTCAATTACGACCTGCCACAGGACGCCCCTGACTACGTGCACCGCATCGGCCGCACCGCGCGGGCCGGCGCCGAGGGCGACGCGATCAGCTTCGGCTGCGAGGAATATGCCGTCGCCTTGCCGGACATCGAGGACTACATCGGCCGCAAGATTCCGGTCGAGGCGATCGCGGCCGGCCTGCTCGCCACCGACATCAAGATTCCGCCGCGCACCTGGCATCGTGGCCCGCCCGACGCGCGCCGCGGCGGGCGCCCGGGCTCAGGCCGCCCTGGCGGTGGTGGTCGTTCCGGTGGCGGTGGGCGCTCATCCGGCGGCGGCCGACGCCCTGGCGGGCATGGCGCGCACGGTGAGCGCCACGAAGCGAAGCGCCACGACGCGCCGGCGCCGGCTTCGGCTTCGGCGCCGGCCAGCAGCGACGGCGGCCACGGCGCGTCGGCGGGCGCTGCCAGCGGCGCCGCGCCCGATGGCGCGAAACGTCGTCGCAGACGCCGCGGTGGTCGTGGCGGCGGTGGCAGCGGAAGCGGCAACGGCGGCAGCAGTGGTGGCGGCGGCAGCGGCGACTCCGCACCCTGACAGCCAAGGCCCGCGCCTCTGGCTGCAAGCAAGCTGCTCGCCCCAAGCCGTTCGCCACAAACTATTGGCCCTAAGCTGCCAGCCCGGGCAAAAGCTCGGCGACCCCATCTACGGCCGGAAACTCGTGATGTTTGCGCCGCTCGCGCGAGGTGTCGGGGCGCCGCACCGCGACGATGTGCGCGATGCCCGCGGCACGCGCGGCGCGCAGCACCGGCAGGCTGTCGTCGACGAACAGTGAGCGCGCCGGATCGAAGTGCACGGCGGCACGCACACCCTGCCAGAAACGCGGGTCCTCTTTCGGTGCGCCGAAAGCCTGCGAACTCCACGCGGCGTCGAAATAGCCCTGTACCGACGTCGCGTCATCCTTGATCGCAAGCGTCACCGGATGCGAATTGGTGAGCAACACGAGACGTTTGCCGAGACCGCGCAGCGCGATGAGCAGTTCACGCGCACCTGGCAGCCAGGCGATGCGGGCCGCCTCTTCACGGTGCACGGCCGCGATATCGACGCCGAGTTCGCGTGACCAGTAATCGACGTCGTACCAGTCGAGCGTGCCTTCCACCGCCGCGAAGCGCGGCGCGAGCCGGCGCAGCGCCATGTCGCGAGCGACGCCATTTTGCGACGCCCAGGCGTGCGGAATGCGCTCGAGCCACAGATAGTTGTCGTAGGCGAGATCGAGCAGCGTGCCGTCGAGATCGAACAGCACGGTGTCGACCCCGGCGAAATCAACGCGGGCGGTATGCATGAGGTGGCCTATGATACCTGCACGATGTCCGGACTGATCGACCTGCATACGCACAGTGACCGCTCGGACGGCGTGCTCGCGCCCGGCGCACTCGCCGCGCGCGCGGCAGGACGCGGCGTCACGCTGCTCGCGCTCACCGATCACGATACCGTCGATGGCTGTGCCGAGGCGCAGGCAGCCTGCGCGGGCCTGGGCATCCGCTTTGTGCCCGGCATCGAAATCTCCACGCGCTGGCGCGGCCAGGCCATACACGTCGTGGGCCTTGGCGTCGATGCCACGGCAGCCGGCATCACCATGCAGATCGACGATGTCGCGCAGCGGCGCCGCGATCGAGTGCTGGCGATCGGCGAGCGTCTCGCACGCCGCGGGCGCATTCCGGGACGCGACATCGCCACGCGCGCACTCGAGGTGGGTGGCGTGCCCACGCGTATGCATCTCGCGCGCACCCTCGTGGCCATGGGGTTCGCCGACGACACCCAGCACGCCTTCGATCGCTGGCTGAACCGCGACCGGCCGGGACACGTGCCCGTCGAGTGGCCCGAACTCGACACCGCGCTGCCGCGCCTGGTCGAATCCTGCCGGGCCACGGTACTTGCGCACCCGCACCGCTACCGCCTCTCCGGCGGTGCGCTGCGCCAGCTGGTGACCGACTTCGCCGCGGGCGGCGGCAGCGGCCTCGAGGTGAGCATGGCTGGCATGAGCCCCAACGATCACGACCGCATCGCGAGCCTCGCGCGCCGGCACGCCCTCGCGGGCTCCGCGGGCTCTGATTTCCACGATCCGGCGGTGCCGTGGAATCCGTTGGGCCGCTTCGCTAAGCTACCCGATGGCATCGCCCCGGTAGCCGAGCGCATCACCGATTAGTGATGATCGAAATCGAAGATAACGTCGATCGCGAGTTGTTCCGCAACATCGAGAAGCTGCGGCAGCTGCGCATCGAGCATCGCGACCTCGACCAGGTGATCGAGCGGCTGTCGATGGACATCCACGTCGACGAGCTGCAGATGAAGCGGCTGAAGCGCCGCAAGCTCGGGCTCAAGGACCAGATCACCCGCCTCGAGAGCGAACTGATCCCCGATCTCAATGCCTAGCCCGGAAACCGCAGTGCGCGAGGCACGATGAACAAGACCGACGGCGCCGTGCAGGCGTTCTTCGCCACGTTGACCGATCCCGCGATACTGCTCGGGCTGTTCGCCATCCTGATCTCGACGCTGGTCGCGATTGCGCTGGCGGGGCTGTTTCGCTCGTGGTACCGCAAGCGCTACGGCACCGCACCGCGCGCGGGATTCTCGGCGCGCGTCCTTGATGTCACCGTGCTGCTGATGCCGATCCTGCTGACGCTCGGCGTACTGTCCGCCGTATACGTCGCCTTCGCGGCCAACGACCTGAAGACCGGCCTGCTGGACCGCGCCATGCAGCTCACCGCGGCGCTGGTGGTGGTGCGCTTCGGCGTCTACACGCTGCGGCAACTGCTCGGCGAGGACTCGTGGCTCAAGGGCTGGCAGAACCAGTTCACCTTCGTCGTCTGGCTTGCGGTCGCCTTCGAGCTGCTCGGCTGGTTCGAGCGTATCGAAGCCGCGCTCAACAACATCGACCTGCTGCCCGGCAAGGAAACGTTCACCGTCTGGGAGCTGCTCAAGACGCTGGTGATCATCTCGATCATCGTCATCGCCACCTCGTTGATCGCGCGCACGATCGAGCGGCGGGTGATGAAAGTCACCGCGCTCGCGATGTCGACGCGACTTGGCATCTCGAAGTTTTCCTACTTCTTCCTGATCACCCTCGGCCTGCTGCTCGGCTTCAATGCGGCCGGCGTCGACTTCACCGCGCTAACGCTGCTCACCGGCGCGATCGGCGTCGGCCTGGGCTTCGGACTGCAGTCGATCGCCAGCAATTTCCTCTCCGGCTTCGTGCTGCTGATGGACAAGTCGATCAAGCCCGGCGACGTGATCAGCTTCACCAGCGCTGCAGGCCCCAACTCGGGCGGCTTCACCGCCGACAACTTCGGCTGGGTGCAGGAGCTGCGCGGCCGCTACATCGTCGTGCGCGACCGCGATGGCGTCGAGACGCTGGTGCCGAACCAGTTCGTGATCATGAATTCGGTGATCAACTGGAGTTATTCGGACGCGCGGGTGCGACTGCGGCTGCCGGTCATGATCAGCTACCGGGACGACCCGGAAAAGGCGCTGCTGCTGCTGCAGCACGCCGCCGCCGACCATCCGCGCATCCTGCGCGAGCCCGGTCCGGTCACCCGCCTGATGTCGTTCGAGGACTACGGCATGCGCCTCGAAGTGCGCTTCTGGATCGCCGATCCGATGAACGGCGTGAACAACGTGCGCTCCGACGTGAACCGCACGATCTTCCGCCTCTTCCGCGAGGCGGGCATCACCATCCCGGTGGCGCAGCGCGAACTGCGCATGCTGCCCGCGCTCGACCATGACCATCCAGATTTCGCGCCAGCTCGAGATACCTGACAGCGACCTGTCGGTGACGTTCATCCGCGCGTCGGGTCCCGGCGGGCAGAACGTCAACAAGGTGGCCTCGGCCGTGCAGCTGCGCTTCGATCTCGCCGGCACCGCAGTGCTCGCGCCGCGCGTCAAGGAGCGGCTGCGCACACTCGCCGGCCAGCGCCTGACGGACGACGGCGCGATCCTGATCCAGGCAAGATCCCACCGCAGCCAGGCGGGCAACCGCCGCGACGCGGAGGAGCGCCTCGCGGAACTGATCCGGCGCGCGCTCATCGAGCCCAAGCCGCGCCGCCCCACCCGACCGACCCGTGCCTCGAAGGAACGCCGGCTCGAGTCGAAGGCGCGCGCGCAACGTACCAAGCGCCTGCGCGCCCGCGTCGGGCGCGACGACTAGCGCCAGGCCTGGCGCGGCGGCTGATCGCCGCTGAACGCCACGGGCGTGGCGCCGGTCACCGCACCGATCGTCGCGCGATCGCTCACGTAGAGCTTCACTTCGCGATCGAACTTGAGCGGACCTGCCACTACCGCACCGGGTCCGATGACGATGACCGGAATGGTCTTGCCGATCGAGATAGACACGCCGGTCGAGTGCTCGATGCGAATACCGCCATCGATGCGCGAATCGGCACCGACGGTGATGTCGCCCACCACGGTCGCGATATGGCCGCCAACGTGCGCGGCGTCGATCGTGAACTCGCCGTTGACATTGCGCAGCGACCCGGCGACATCGGCACCCTTGCGCAACTCGATGTCGCCTTTCACCGTCGCCACGTCGCCGGCCACGCGCGCGTTCTCGCCGACCATGATCGATCCATTGACCGTACCCAGATTGTTGGCCGTCGCGCCATCGCCGAGCTTGATCGAACCATTGACGGTGCCGGCATCGAGCACCGCTGCGCCAGCCGCCACATTGATCGCGCCGTTCACGGTGGATGCATCCATGGCGGACTGACCTGCGGCCACGTTGACCGCACCGTTGATACGGTCGTTGCCTTCGCCCTGGATACAGCCCGCGCAGGTGAGCGCCGGCAGCAATACGAGAACGAGCTTCAGCATCGGGATTCTCCTTTACGAGATGGTCGGGTCCGTCCTGGCCGTGCGCTCGCCGATGCGCTCGGCCTCCGATTTGGCCAGGGTCGCGATGGCGGTCGGCGGCCGCTCGAGATAGCGAATCACCCGCGGCGGATCCTCGCCGCGATGATAGCGGCGAACGCGCTCCTCGATGTCGCGATCCGCCTTGGTCAGGCGCAGGCGCCGGCGCAGGTGCGCCACCCACGTCGGGCTGTGGAAGCGCTCGATCAGGACCTCGGGGCGATCCATGTCCTGCAGCAGCGTCCAGCCGCGGGCACCGTCGCGGCGCCGCACGCGTTGCAGATCGAGCATCGCCGCCGCGAACGCAATCCGGTCCTGCGCTGCCACATGGTATTCGACATTGATCACGACGGGCCCGCTCTGCGGCACCACATCGACCTTGGGCCGCATCGCCGGCGAGCCGACACGCAGCGACTCGAGGTCCAGGGTTTCGGCCTGCGGCACGAGCAACCAGCGTCCGAGGAGGATCGAGGCGAGCATGCCGCAGCCGGCGGCGATCAGGCTCGTGCGCAGGCCCGAGTCGTGCGCGATCTCGCCCCACACCCAGCTGCCGATGGCGAGGCCGCCGAAAGTCACCATCTGGTAGATCGCAACCGAGCGTCCCACGACCCAGCGGGGCGAAGACACCTGCACCGACGTATTGAACGTCGAGAGGCTGATGACCCAGGCGGCGCCCGCCGCGAGCAGCGCCAGCAGCGTCGTGAGGAGCCAAGGGCTCATCGCGACCGCGATCGTGCCGAGTCCGAACAGCACGCTGGCGACGCGCACCAGGATTTCGTTGGACATGCGCTGGCGCAGCTGCGCGATCGTCAATGCGCCGACGACTGCACCGCCACCGAAGGCACCGAGCAACACCCCGTAGGTGACCGCGCCGCCGGCGACCAGGTCGCGCGCCACGAGCGGCAACAGCGCCCACACCGCGCTGCCCATGAAGCCGAACACCATGGCGCGCACGAAGATGGCCACCAGCGTGGGCGACAGGCGCGCATATCGCAGGCCGGCGAGCATTGCGACGCCGAGGCTCTCGGGCGGCAACGTGCGCGGCTGCGGCGCCCGCTTCCACGAGGAGAGCACGATGATGAGCCCGACATAGGACACCGCATTGATCGCGAACGCGAACTTGGGGCCGAAGCCCGCGACGATCGCACCGCCGATCGCAGGCCCGACAGTGCGCGCGATGTTGAAGCCGAGGCTGTTGAGCGCCACCGCGTTCGGCACCAGCTCGCGCGGCACCTGTTCGCCGACCGACGACTGCCAGGCCGGACCATACAGGGCGGCGCCGCAGCCGAGGATGAAGGTGAAGGTGAGCAGCATCCACGGGGTGATGTGGCCGGCCCAGGTGGTGAGCGCGAGCGCGACCGACACCGCGATCATGATGCCCTGTGCAATCAGCATCAGCCGGCGGCGGTCCCAGATGTCGGAGATCGCGCCCGCCACCAGCGACAGCAGCATGATCGGCAGTGTGGTCGAGGTCTGTACGAGCGCCACCATGTCGGCGGAGGGCGCGATCGACAGCATCAGCCAGGACGCGCCGACGCCTTGGATCAGGCTGCCGAAGGTCGAGATCAGGGTGGCAATCCAGATGGCCGCGAAAATGCGCACCTGGAAAGGGCCGAGGGTGCTCGCGCGCCAGCGCTCGAATGAAGCGTTCATCGGGACCCGCGCGCCGGGGCGGCCTTGGTGCGCCCCTCGCGCGTGCGCTCCCAGTGCGCGAGGCGGCGGCGGATGCGCCACTTGCGCAGCAGGTTCAGCGGCTTCGCGCGGCGCGCGCCTGCGCCCGCGAGCAGGCTGTCGAGGGCCGCGAGCACGCGCGCGGCGGATTGGCCATCGCGATCCGGATGCAGGGCCGCCGCGTGTGCGCGGATCGCCGCCAGCAGCTCCGGCGGCGCCGACAGCGCCCGCTCGATCGCCGCGGCGAGCTCGGCGGGCTGCTGGATATCGATCAGGTACGGGCCCGGCCGCAGGTTGCGGCAGGTGACGACCGGACGCAGCGTCAGCAGGAACTCATGCAGCGCCGAGGACGTGTCCGAGACCATTACATCGGCACCCGGGAACAGCTCGAGGATGTTGTCGTTGTCCGCGAATGCGAGGTGCGGACCGGCGAGCGCGCGATACTTCGCGACCGTGGCCGGGTTCATTTTCGGATGCAGCGTCACGGTCCAGTCCCACCGACCGGTGCGCGACAGCGCGGCCACGGTGTCGTACAGCAGCTCCGCGGCGCTCCACGACGGTGAGAACGTGGAGTGGTAAAGAATGCGCGGGCGCACGGGCGCGGCCGCATCCTGCGACGCGAGTGCGCGAAAGAACGGATCGAGCTTCGGCCAGCCAGTCTGCGCCACGGTGAAGTGCCCGAGCCTGGCGGCGAGCGCCTCGAACGCGGCGGTGTCCGCGGGCCCGGTCGTGCAGTACAGATCGAACAGGCCCCGCACATGGATATGGCGCGGTTTGCCGGCATCGAAGCCGTGAAACACCTGCACCTTGGCACCCGAGGCAAAATACGGCACGAGATCGTTGCAGGTGAGCACGGCATCGGAGCCCCACTGCCGTACCGCCGCCATGTCCGGCAGCAGCTCGTCGTTTGCGCCGAGCAGCTCGGCCCCGGGCCCGCCTAGGTACCACGCGACGGCATCGCCGCGCTTGCGCGCCGCCTCGGCGATGGGTCGCAGGATCGCGATGACATAGCGCTCCGAGCCGTAGAGGATCAGGCGCTTCACGCCCCGGCTCCCTGCGCGGCCTGCTGCATCAGCCGCCACAGCGCCTCGACGTGGGTGCGCTCCGTGCTCTCGACGCCGAAGGACACGCGCACCATCCAGCGCCCGTCGAGCTGCGACGGCGTCAGGTACGCGCGCCCGGATGCGTTGATGTGGCCCACCCACGCGAGTGTATGGGCATCGAGCGCCTCGCCCGCGAGGCCGGGCGGCTCATGACGCACGCACACGGTCTGCAGCGGCACTGGCGCGAGGCGCCGCCAGTGTTCGGTTGCATCGATCCGGGAGGCGAACCAGCGCGCGTGGATCAGATCGCGCCGCAGGCGCCGCTGCAGGCCTGTGAGGCCCTGCTCGCGGATCAGAAACCAGAGCTTCAACGCGCGCATGCGCCGGCCGAGCGGCACGCCCCAGTCACGATAGTTGATTGTGGCGTCGTCGGCGCCGGTGCGCAGGTAACTCGGTTTGGTCGACATCACGCGCACCAGGTGCTGCGGATCGCGAACGAAATACACCGAGCAGTCCATCGAGGCGCCGAGCCACTTGTGCGGATTGACGACGATCGAATCGGCGCCCTCGATGCCCTGCCACAGTGCGCGGCATTCGGGCAGGATCATGGCCGAGCCGCCCATCGCCCCATCGACATGCAGCCACAGGCCGTGCCTTGCGGCCACCTCGCCGAGATCGCCCACCGGATCGATCGCGGTCGTACCCGTGGTGCCCACCGTGGCCACCACCGCGCAGGGCAGCGCCCCGCGCGCCAGGTCCTGCGCGACCAGTTCCGCGAGTGCATCGGCGCGCATCGCGAAGGTCTCATCGACCGGCACCAGCCGCAGGTGATCGCGGCCGAAACCGGCGAGCAACGCGGCCTTCTCGACCGAACTGTGGCTGTGCGCCGAGGCATAGACGACGAGCGGCCGGGAAACCGACGCCAGCCCGCCGCGCGCCGCCGCATAGCCGGTGGCGCGCTCGCGCGCGCAGATGAGCGCGACCAGCGTCGCATCGGAGGCCGTGCCCTGGATCACGCCGCGAAACGCTTCCGGCAGCCCGAGCATCTGGCGCAGCCAGTCGGTGGTGACCTCCTCGAGCTCCGTGAGCGCGGGGCTCGACTGCCAGTTGAGCCCGAGCTGCGCGAGCCCGGTGCTCACGAGGTCGCCGAGCACGGCCGGGAGCGCGCTGTTCGAGGGGAAATAACCGAAGAAATTCGGGCTTTGCCAGTGCGTGCAGGCCGGCAGGATCAGCGCATCGAGATCGCGGCGGATCGCGTCCATCGATTCCGCATCCTGCGGCGGGGCAGCGGGCAGCGCGGCGCGCAACTCCCCCGGGCGGACCTGCGCCAGCACCGGCCGTTCACCCGCGGTTACGCTCGCGCGATAGTCCGCAATCCAGTCGATGAGCTCGTGGCCGGCGCGGCGAAATTCATCCGGGGTCATGTGCGAAGTGTAAAGGTGTCGACGGACGGATACCGCGCGAACAGCGTCAAAGCGAATCAGGCCCCTGCAATGAACTCGCGGCGCATCAGGACCGATCTCAGGGCGACCCCCGGTCGAAGTTCGGCATCGAACTCGCGAATGCGCGCAAAACCCAGCGCAGCATAGAACTTCTCGGCGTTCAGGCTCGAATAGCACTCCAGCGCCAATACCCCCGCCGAACGGGCCGCGGCCTCGCACTGGCGGTAGATGGCCCGCCCCACACCGCGCCGGGTCCAGTCGGGGTGCGTCGCGAAATGCCGCAGGTGCGCGACACGAGCCTCGACCGCGCCGGTGCCGGGTTGCTCCAGCGTCCAGCCGCCGCAGCCAACCAGCAGGCCCGCAGGCGCTGCGGCGACGTAGTACGTGCCTGAGCGCAGCAGAGCGGGGTTCGCCTTCGTCATCAACGAGAGGGCGGGAGCGAGCGCCGCCTCGTCGTACGCGGATGCCATGAGCGCGGGATAGGACTCCTCGAGGAGGCGGCCAACCTCAACCGCATCGGCGGGCGTCGCCAACCTCAAGCGGAACCCACTACTTGCGATCATTGAAACGACCTCAGGTGCTTGCGCTGCCGCCTAACGTTTCGCCAACCGGCGCCCAAGCTTCTTCGCGCGCGCCCCGGAGGCCGCGACATTCATCAGGCGCCGGAAAGTGGGGCATTCCAGATGACTCGGCGCGGGACAGGCCGCGGCGTGCCGCAGGCCATCACGCATGGCGCTGAGTTGGCGGATCGTGTGATCCAGTTCATCTGCCTTGCCGGCGAGCAACTGCCGGTCGATTTTCGGGCGGCCGCCCGACGCGAAGATGCGCGCGATCTCGTCCAGCGAAAATCCGGCGGCGCGCCCCAGCGCGATCAGCGCCAGCCGCTCCACCACGCGCGGCTCGAACGTGCGGCGCAGGCCATGCCTTCCCACGGAGGCGATCAGCCCCCTTTCCTCGTAGTAGCGCAGCGTCGATGCGGGCACGCCGGAGACGCGCGCCACCATGTTGATATCCATGGTCCGAAACCCCTTGACTTCAAGTTGACTTGAAGTGGCACTGTGCCGTCTCCGCCTGGCAAAGGCAAGCGAACGGAGGCACACATGGACTACGCAGGCAGCACGATTTTCATCGGCATCGGCGCGACGCTGGCGACCGACCTCTGGACCACCGTGCGCGCGCGCCTGTTCGGCGTGCCCGTGCCGGACTGGGGCCTCGTCGGCCGCTGGTTCGGACACATGGCGCACGGACAGTTCCACCACGAGCGCATCGCCACCGCCGAGCCCGTGCGCGGCGAGCGCGCGATCGGCTGGATCGCCCACTATCTGACCGGCATCGTGTTCGCAGGAGTGCTGCTCGCAATATGCGGGCCCGCGTGGACGCGTCAACCGACGCTCGTCCCGGCACTGACGCTCGGCATAGCCACGGTCGCGGCGCCGTTCCTGCTGATGCAGCCCGGCATGGGCGCCGGCATCGCCGCCCGCCGCACGCCGCGCCCGAACACCGCGCGGCTGCAAAGCCTCATCACGCACGCCGTCTTCGGCCTCGGCCTGTACGCCGCCGGCCTCACCCTCAAACTGTTCTCAGGAGAATGAAATGCGGATCCCCGGCCGCTTCGCCCCGATCCTCTTCGGCGCCCTGCTCTCCGCGATCATGGTCGCGCTGGTGTCCGGCTTCGTCATCGCCATCACGCAGGGAATCCACCAGGGATTCGTCGCGCAGTGGCTAACGAGCTGCGCCACCACTTGGCCGGTGGCGTTTCCGACCGTGACCCTGGTCGCGCCTTATGTTCGCCGCGTCGTCGGTCGCCTGGCCGCGTGACGACTGATTCAGGCCGGCCCGTGCAGTGGCATGTTCAGGCCGCAGAGACCGTGATCTTGACACCCAAGCTCTGCAGCACCCTGAGCACTGTGTCATAGCGAGGTTTAGCGCCCGGCGTCAGCGCCTTGTAGAGGCTCTCGCGACCCAGGCCGGACTCTTCGGCGATGCTGCTCATGCCTCGTGCCTTTGCCACGTTTCCGACTGCTGCCAGGAATACATCCGGATTGGGATCCTCAAGCGCAGCGTTGAGGTACTCCGCAACCACCTCGTCGTCCGTGAGGTAGGAGCTAGGATCAAATGCCTTCAGCTTTGCCATGATCATTACTCCAGTTCCGCCAGCAGGTGCCTGGCGCGTGCGATGTCACGCTCCTGGGATGCCTTGTCGCCTCCACAAAGCAGGACGATCACAACCCAGGTTCAACTGGTCGTCCGTAAAACCTCTTGCTCTTCATCGTCTGCTCCTGATCGGCAGACTCTACTCCCACTCGGGACTAAGACAGGGTTTCAGGTCGACCCCGCACCAACGAGTGGCGCACCTGGCCGGCCGCGCGGGGGCGGGCGTGGCATGTCCGGCGACGAACGTGGAGAGCGCCGAGGCGCGGCGAGCTGCGCCCGGCGACCGCCGGGGGTTCTGCTGCCACCGACACAATGCGCCGGGCGCCGCCGCGCCGAGGCCACACCGCCGCAGGCGGTGCACTCGACCCGAGAGGAGCCGGACATGCCACGCCCGCCCCCGCGCCGCGACCACGCCTGCTACGCCGCTCGCGGGCGCCTGATGAGCCACGCCGCCAGTGCCGGCAACAATACGATCGCCGCCAGCATGTTCACGATGAACATGAAGGTGAGCATCACGCCGATATCCGCCTGGAACTTGAGCGGCGAGAACACCCAGGTCACGACGCCGATGCCGAGCGTGATGCCGGTGAAAATGATGCTGGCGCCGGTGACCCGCATCGTGCGCACGTAAGCCTCGCGCACCGCCAGTCCCTTGCGCAGGTATTCCTGCATGCGGCTGTAGAGGTAGATGCCGTAGTCGACTCCGATACCGACGCCGAGCGCGACCATCGGCAGGGTCGTCACCTTGAGGCCGATGCCGACGATCGCCATGACCGCGTACACCAGCACCGAAACGAGCGCGAGCGGCAGCACGACCAGCAAGGTGCCGATCAGCGAACGGAAAGTGATCAGGCACATCACGCTGACCGCCGCGAACACGCCGGCGAGGATCGGGAACTCCTTCGCCCTCACCTCCTCGTTCGTCGCGGCCATCACGCCCACGTTGCCGGTCGCGAGGCGAAACTCGGCGCCGGGCACCGGATTCGCGCTGCGCCAGGCCTTCGCGGCGGCGACCACGCGCTCTATCGTCCCGGCCTTGTGGTCCGCGAGGAAGATGTAGACGGGCACGATCGTGCAATCGGCGTTCAGCAGTCCGGTGCTCGTCTCGATGTAGCGCGTGGACTGGGTGAGCGTATCCGGGTTGCGCGGGATGCTGCGCCAGGCGAGGCTGCCCTCGTTCCAGCCGG
>CADEFJ010000068.1 GCA_902826575.1 uncultured Pseudomonadota bacterium
CGGTGCTGCGCAAGATCGGCGTCGACACCGGCGGCTCGAACGTGCAGTTCGCGGTCAATCCGCTCGACGGGCGCCTGCTGATCATCGAGATGAATCCGCGCGTGTCGCGCTCCTCGGCGCTCGCGTCGAAGGCGACCGGCTTCCCGATCGCCAAGATCGCCGCCAAGCTCGCGGTCGGCTACACCCTCGATGAACTGCAAAACGACATCACCGGCGGCGCCACGCCGGCATCGTTCGAGCCCTCAATCGATTACGTCGTCACCAAGATCCCGCGTTTCACGTTCGAGAAGTTTCCGGACGCGAATACGCGCCTCACCACGCAGATGAAGTCGGTCGGCGAGGTGATGGCCTTCGGGCGCACGTTCCAGGAATCGCTGCAGAAGGCGCTGCGGGGGCTCGAGACCGGGCTCGACGGACTGGTCGGGCAGATCGATCTGCCACCCGGCGAGGAGTCCGCCGCGCAGCTCGCCTACGAGCTGCGCTCGCCGGGTCCTTCGCGACTGCTGTATGTCGCCGACGCGTTCCGCGCCGGCTGGTCGCTCGAGCGCGTGCACGAGCTGTCGTACATCGACCGCTGGTTCCTCGCGCAGATCGAGGACCTCGTCAGCGAGGAGTTGCGGGTGCACGAGCAGGGCTTTTACGCCCTGTCGGCCGATCGCCTGCGGGACCTCAAGCGCAAGGGCTTCTCGGACAGCCGGCTCGCGGGCCTGACCGGCACCAGCGAGAAGGCGGTGCGTGGTCGCCGCCGTGATTTCGGCATCGTTCCGGTCTACAAGCGGGTCGATACCTGCGCGGCCGAGTTCGCGACCACCACCGCCTACCTGTACTCGACCTACGAGGAGGAGTGCGAGGCGCAGCCGACCAACCGGCGCAAGATCATGATTCTCGGCGGCGGGCCGAACCGCATCGGCCAGGGCATCGAGTTCGACTATTGCTGCGTGCACGCGGCGCTCGCGCTGCGTGAAGACGGTTTCGAGACCATCATGGTCAACTGCAACCCCGAGACCGTGTCGACCGACTACGATACCTCCGACCGCCTGTACTTCGAGCCGCTCACGCTCGAGGACGTGCTCGAGATCATCGCGAAGGAACGTCCCGAGGGCGTGATCGTGCAGTACGGTGGCCAGACGCCGCTCAAGCTCTCGCGCGCGCTCGAGGAGGCCGGAGCACCGATCATCGGCACTTCGCCCGACGCGATCGACGTGGCCGAGGACCGCGAACGCTTCCAGTTGCTGGTCAGGGAACTCGGCCTGAAGCAGCCGGCCAATGCCACCGCGCGGGAAGAGGAGCAGGCGGTGCTGCTTGCGCGTGAAGTGGGCTTCCCGCTGGTCGTGCGTCCGTCGTACGTGCTCGGCGGGCGGGCGATGGAAATCGTGTTCAACGAGGCCGACCTGCGCGCTTACATGACCGATGCGGTCAAGGTCTCGAACGACAGCCCGGTGCTGCTCGACCGCTTCCTCGATGTCGCGACCGAGGTCGATGTCGATGCGGTGTGCGACGGCGAGGACGTGCTGGTAGGCGGCATCATGGAGCACGTCGAGCAGGCAGGCGTGCATTCCGGCGACTCGGGCTGCTGCCTGCCGCCGAACAGCCTGAGCGCCGCGACGCAAGCCGAACTGCGCGAACAGACGCGCCAGCTCGCGCTCGCGCTCAAGGTCGTCGGCCTGATGAACATCCAGTTCGCGATCCAGAACGGCATCGTCTACGTACTCGAGGTCAATCCGCGCGCCTCGCGCACCGCGCCGTTCGTGTCGAAGGCGACCGGCGTGCCGCTAGCCAAGGTGGGCGCGCGCGTGATGACAGGTCGCAAACTGGCCGATCTTGGCTGCGACGGCGCGCAGCCCTCGAGTTACTTCTCGGTCAAGGAAGCGGTGTTTCCGTTCGCGAAGTTTCCCGAGTCCGATCCGATCCTCGGCCCGGAAATGAAATCGACGGGCGAAGTGATGGGAACCGGGCGCACATTCGGCGAGGCCTATGCGAAGGCGCAGGCCGGTTCAGGCGTCGCACTGCCGCGCAGCGGCCTGTGCCTGATCTCGGTGCGCGAGCGCGACAAGCCGCGCGCCGTGGAGCTGGCGCGCCAGCTGGTGGCGCGCGGCTTCGAGATCGTCGCGACCAGCGGCACCGCCAAAGCGCTCGAGGATGCCGGGGTGGCCTGCCGCCGCGCGAACAAGGTGCGCGAGGGCCGTCCGCACATCGTCGACATGATCAAGAACGACGAGATCGTGCTGATCGTAAACACCACCGAGGGCAAGCAGGCGATCCGCGAATCGAACGAGATCCGTCGCGAGGCGGTGCACAAGCGCGTGACCTATTACACTACGCTGAACGGGGCGATGGCCTCGTGCGAGGCGATCGACCATATCGACACCCTCGAGGTGAACCGGCTGCAGGATCTGCACAGGGAAGCGCGGGCATGAAGCGAACACCGATGACACTGCGCGGCGCCGAGCAGCTGCGCGAGGAGCTGAGGCGGCTGAAGTCCGAGGATCGCCCGCGCGTGATCAAGGCCATCGCCGAGGCGCGCAGCCACGGCGACCTGTCGGAGAATGCCGAGTACCACGCCGCGCGCGAGCAGCAGGGTTTCATCGAGGGCCGCATCGGCGAGATCGAGGGCAAACTGTCGGCCTGCGAAATCATCGATCCGTCGACGATCGCCGATACCAGCCGCGTCGTGTTCGGCGCGACCGTCGAAATCGAGGCGGAGGAGGACGGCAAGCGGGTGACCTATTCGATCGTCGGCGAGGATGAAGCCGACATTCGCGCCGGGCGCATCTCGATCACCTCGCCGATCGCGCGGGCGCTGGTAGGCAAGTCCGAGGGCGACGTGGTCATCGTGGCCGCGCCGGGCGGCAATCGGACATACGAAATCGTGGCGATCAGCTACCGCTGAGCGACATCGGTCACGCGTCGGGGATCACGATTTTCGGATTGCCGGCGCGGGGTTTGTAGAACACGGCCACGTGGCCGATGCGGGTGACGAGCGCGCTGTCGGTATCGGCGGCGAGCCGCTCGAGCATCGCATCGCGCGGGCCGGGTTCGGCGCCGCGCACCTTCACCTTGATCAGTTCGTGATCGTGCAGCGCGCGGGCGGTTTCCCGGATCACGCCGGCAGTGACACCGTCGCCGCCGATCAGGATGACGGGGTTGAGCGGGTGGGCAAGGCCGCGCAGGTGGCGGCGCTGTTTTTCGGTCAGTTGCATCGATCCCATTGTAAGGCAGGAGGCGCATGGCGCGTCGAACCCGCAGCAGCGCCGACTGGCTGCGCGAACATTTCACCGACCCCTACGTCAAGCGCGCGCACGCCGAAGGCTGGCGCTCGCGTGCGGTTTTCAAGCTCGAGGAAATCGACCGCAAGGAGAAGCTTCTCGCGCCCGGCATGACCGTGCTGGACCTCGGAGCGGCGCCAGGGGCCTGGAGCCAGTATGCGCGCCGCAAACTGGGCCGAAAGGGCAGGGTCATCGCCTCCGACATCCTGGCGATGGAGCCGATCGACGGGGTCGAATTCCTGCAGGGCGACTTCCGCGACGAGGCGGTTTTCGAGCAGTTGCTCGCGCTTCTGCCGAAGGGCGGCGTCGACGTCGTGCTCTCGGACATCGCTCCCAACATGAGCGGCATGGACGCCATCGACCAGCCGCGGTCGATGTACCTGTGCGAGCTCGCGCTCGATATGGCCACACGGGTCTTGAAACCGGGCGGGTCCGCCCTCATCAAGACGTTTCAGGGCGCCGGCTTCCAGGAACTCGTGGCAGCGGCGCGACGTCATTTCGGCAAGGTCAAATTCTCGAAACCCGCTGCCTCCCGGTCCCGCAGCGCGGAACTTTACCTGCTGGCGACGGACTACCGGATGGTGTAGCGTGAAAGTCGCGAATTGAGGTCAACTTCTTGAACGATCTGACAAAGAATATCCTGCTCTGGGTGGTGATCGTGGTCGTGCTGCTGGCGGTGTTCAGCCGCTACATGCCGACCGTGGGTGAGCCCGAGCCGGTGCGTTATTCACGCTTCCTGAGTGAATTGAAGAGCGGCCAGCTCGATTCGGTGGTCATCCAGGGCGATGCCATCCTCGGCGTGCGCAAGGACAAGTCGCAGTTCAAGACGGTCAATCCCGAAACGGATTACACGGCCCTGATCGGCGCGCTCGACAAGGCGGGCGTTGCGATCGAGGGGCGCGCACCGCGCCAGCCCAATTTCCTCGCGCAGCTGCTGCTACAGCTGGCGCCCGCGCTGCTGCTGATCCTCGTGTTCGTCTACATGCTGCGCCAGATGCAGGGCGCGGCCGGCGGCCGCGGGGCCATGTCGTTCGGCAAGAGTCGCGCGCGGCTGCTCGGCGAAGACCAGGTCAATGTCACTTTTGCCGACGTCGCGGGCGTCGAGGAAGCCAAGCAGGAAGTCGGCGAGATCGTCGATTTCCTCAAGGACCCGGGCAAGTTCCAGAAGCTCGGCGGCAAGATTCCGAAGGGCGTACTGATGGTCGGCAGCCCCGGCACCGGCAAGACGCTGCTTGCGCGCGCGATCGCCGGCGAGGCGAAGGTGCCGTTCTTCACGATCTCCGGCTCCGACTTCGTCGAGATGTTCGTCGGCGTCGGAGCTTCGCGCGTGCGCGACATGTTCGAGCAGGCGAAGAAGCACGCGCCGTGCATCATCTTCATCGACGAAATCGATGCGGTCGGCCGGCATCGTGGCGCCGGCCTCGGCGGCGGCCATGACGAGCGCGAACAGACACTGAACCAGTTGCTCGTCGAGATGGACGGCTTCGAGGGCAACGAAGGCATCATCGTGATCGCGGCCACCAACCGCCCCGATGTGCTGGATCCCGCGCTGCTGCGTCCGGGCCGTTTCGACCGCCAGGTCGTGGTGCCGCTGCCCGACGTGCGCGGACGCGAGCAGATCCTGCGCGTGCACATGCGCAAAGTGCCGCTCGGCGACGATGTGAAGCCCGCGCTGATCGCGCGCGGCACGCCGGGTTTTTCGGGCGCGGATCTCGCCAACCTCGTCAATGAGGCGGCGCTGTTTGCCGCGCGTGCCAACAAGCGCACGGTCTCCATGGACGAACTCGAGCGCGCCAAGGACAAGATCATGATGGGCGCCGAGCGGCGCTCCATGGTCATGAGCGAGAAAGAGAAGCGCAATACCGCCTACCACGAGGCGGGCCACGCCATCGTCGGCGTGAACCTGCCCGAACACGATCCGGTGTACAAGGTCACGATCATCCCGCGCGGCCGCGCGCTCGGCGTCACGTTCTTCCTGCCGGAGGAGGATCGCTACAGCTACAGCAAGCAGCGGCTCGAGTCGCAGATCGCCAGCCTGTTCGGCGGCCGTATCGCCGAAGAGCTCGCCTTCGGGCCCGCCGCCGTGACCACTGGCGCGTCCAACGACATCGAGCGCGCCACCAGCCTTGCGCGCAACATGGTCACGAAGTGGGGCCTGTCGGACCGCCTGGGTCCGCTCACCTACACCGAAGACCAGGGTGAGGTGTTCCTCGGTCGCTCGGTTACCCAGCACAAGCAGGTTTCCGACGAAACCGCGCACGTCATCGATATCGAGGTCCGGCGGGTGATCGACCAGGCGTATGAGCGCGCCAGGACGATACTCGTCGAGAACCGCACGACGCTCGATGCGCTGGCCGAGGCGCTGATGAAGTACGAGACGATCGACGAGGCGCAGTTGAAGGACATCCTCGAAGGCCGTCCGCCGCGCCCACCCGCCGATTGGGACGATACGCCGCCTCCCGTCGCGCCGACTTCCAAACCGGCTGCGGAAGGGCCGGCCAGCGGCACGCTTGCCCCGACTCCATAAACCCCCTCTTGAGCCCCTCTCCCCCCGAAGGGGCGAGGGGGTTAGGGTGAGGGGGAGATGAAGCTCATCTGCGGCTCCCGCACCCTCGACCTCCGCTCGCCCGTCGTCATGGGCATCGTCAACGTGACACCCGACTCGTTCTCGGACGGCGGCGCGTTTCGTACGGCGGCTGCTGCTGCCGCCCGCGTCGAGCGCGTGGTGGAGGAGGGTGCGGCAATCGTCGATATCGGCGGCGAGTCGACCCGTCCCGGTGCCGCACCGGTGGCGGTCGCCGAGGAAATCGACCGGGTCATGCCGGCGATCGAGCGGGCCGTCAGGCTGCCCGTCGTGGTGTCCGTCGATACGAGCCGGCCGGAGGTGATCCGCGCGGCCATTGCGGCCGGGGTACACCTCGTGAACGACGTGCGGGCGCTCACGGTGCCGGGCGCGCTCGAGGCTGCTGCCGCCGGGCCGGTTGGCATTTGTGTGATGCATGCGCGCGGCGAGCCGGCCGTGATGCAGGACAATCCCCGCTACGAGGATGTGGTGGCAGAGGTCGACGCATTCCTGGGTGCGCGCGTCGCGGCCTGCGTGGCCGCAGGCATCGGACGCGAACGCATCGCGATCGATCCGGGTTTCGGCTTCGGCAAGACACTGGCGCACAATCTCGCCTTGCTGCGTCGCCTCGATGTGTTCGCGGCGCAATGCCTGCCGCTGCTGGTCGGCCTGTCGCGCAAGCGCATGATCGGCGAGCTGACCGGGCGCGGTATCGACGGACGGCTCGCGGGCAGCGTGGCGCTCGCGACGATTGCGGCGCTGCGTGGAGCGAGTATCGTGCGCGTCCACGACGTCGCAGCGACGCTCGATGCGCTGCGCCTCGTGGCAGCGCTGCAGGAGAGTGAAACTTGAGCAGGACATACTTCGGGACGGACGGTGTGCGCGGGCGGGTTGGCGAGGCGCCGATGACCGTCGACTTCGCGCTGCAGCTCGCCAGCGCCGCCGCGCGCGTGCTCGCGCCTCGCGGCGGCAGTGTGTTGATCGGCAAGGACACGCGCCTCTCCGGCTACATGTTCGAGGCGGCTCTCGAGGCGGGCTTCGTCGCGGCCGGCGTCGACGTCAAGCTGATCGGGCCGCTGCCGACCCCCGGCATCGCCTACATGACGCGCTACTTCGGCTGCAGTTTCGGCGTCGTGATCAGCGCCTCGCACAACCTGTACGAAGACAACGGCATCAAGTTCTTCGACGCGAGCGGCGGCAAGCTGTCCGACCAGCTCGAGCAGGAGATCGAGGCAGAGATCGGCAGGGGTACGATCACGCGCGGCTCGCGCGAACTCGGTCGCGCGGTGCGCGTCGACAAGGAGCGCACCGAATACCAGAAATTCTGCGCTTCGACGCTGGCTGCGGGCGTGGATCTCGAGGGCCTCAAGATAGTGCTCGACTGCGCCAACGGCGCGGCCTACAAGGTCGGTCCGCGCGTGTTCGCGGACCTCGGCGCCGAGGTCATCCCGGTCGGTTGCTCGCCGAACGGTCGCAACATCAACGACGGTTGCGGCTCGACCGCGCCGCAGTTGCTGCAGCTCACGGTGCCGGGCGTGCGCGCCCAGGTGGGCATCGCGCTCGACGGCGACGGTGATCGCCTCGTCATGATCGATCACCTCGGTCGCAGCGTCGATGGCGACCAGTTGAGTTATGTGATCGCGCGCGCGCGCAAGGAAGCCGGAGCGCTCACGGGCCCGGTGGTCGGCACGCTGATGAGCAACCTCGGCCTCGAAGTCGCCTTGCGCGGCTGCGGCATCGATTTCCGGCGCGCCAATGTCGGCGATCGCTACGTGCTCGGCATGCTGAAGGAGACCGGCGGCATCATCGGCGGGGAGACTTCGGGCCATATCCTGTGCCTCGATCGCACCACGACGGGCGATGCGCTGGTCGCAGCGCTGCAGGTCATCGGCGTCATTCGCCAGACCGGGCGCAGCCTCCCGGGGCTCGCGGCGGGCATGGCGCGCTTCCCGCAGGTACTGCTGAACGTGAAGGTTGCGCGCCGCTTTGATCCGGCTGCCGTGCCGGAGGTCAATGCCGCGGTGGACAGGGTGGCGAAGAGCCTCGGCGCGGAAGGGCGCGTCGTACTGCGCGCGTCGGGGACCGAACCCGTGATTCGCGTGATGGTCGAAGGTCGGGAAGAGGCGCAAACCCGCGCTTTCGCAGAGGACATCGCCACCGCCGTTCGTGCTGCGGCCGCCTGAGCGAGCTATCCTGCACGCTCGATTGCCGGAACCGCTGTCCCGGGGAGTACTTGCCATGCGACTGACTGCCATTACCCTGCTGATTGCCGCCGCCACCGTCGCGCAGGCCGCCGAGCCGACCAATGCCCCGCAGCTGCCGCGCA
This sequence comes from uncultured Pseudomonadota bacterium, assembly GCA_902826575.1. Taxonomy (GTDB): domain Bacteria; phylum Pseudomonadota; class Gammaproteobacteria; order Steroidobacterales; family Steroidobacteraceae; genus CADEFQ01. The sequence goes on from CADEFJ010000068.1 coordinate 8,156, forward strand.
CTGCTGCCCCACAGGACGCGGTGGTGTACATCCAGTCACCCGCCGACGGCGCGACAGTCGCGAGCCCGGTCACGGTCCGTTTCGGCCTCAAGGGCATGGGCGTCGCTCCCGCCGGCATCAAATTCGAGGGGACCGGGCATCACCATCTGTTGATCGATACCGAACTGCCGCTGAACCTCGGCTTGCCGCTGCCGGCCACCGAACAGGTCATCCACTTCGGCAAGGGCCAGACCGAGACGACGATCGAACTGCCGCCCGGCAAGCACACGTTGCAGCTGGTGCTCGGCGACCTTCTCCATATCCCGCACGACCCGCCGGTGATCTCGAAACGGATCACCATTACGGTCAAACCCTGATATCCGCCAGGCGGACATTGCGCGGCGTGGATCGCGCCGTTATGATCGCGCGCCTTTTTGCTGGGCGGCCCGCGTGGCCGCGTGAGTGCCTTGATTCGCAGACCACTTGTTGCCGGAAACTGGAAGATGCACGGCTCGCGTGCCGGGAATGCCGCGCTCGTCGAGGCCGTGGCGTCGGGCCATGGGCCTGGCGCGGCCGATTGCATCGTGTGTCCGCCATTCGTCTACCTCGCTGATGTCGCCCGCCTGCTGCGTGATTCGACTGTGACGCTGGGTGCGCAGGACGTGTGCGCCGAGTCGCAGGGCGCCTACACCGGCGAGGTGTCCGCGGCGATGCTGCAGGATGTCGGTTGCACGATGGTGATCGTGGGCCACTCCGAGCGCCGCGCGATTTACGGCGAAAGCGACCAGCTCGTCGCGCGCAAGTTTGCCGCCGCGCAGTCGCGCCGCCTCGCGCCGATCCTGTGCGTGGGCGAATCGCTCGCCGAGCGCGAAGGCGGCCAGACCGAGGCCGTCGTGGGGCGGCAGCTCGACGCCGTGCTGGAACTCGTCGGTGCCGCTGCGTTCGGCAATGCCGTGATCGCGTACGAGCCGGTATGGGCGATCGGAACCGGCCGCACCGCGACGCCCGGGCAGGCCCAGGACATGCACGCCTTCATTCGCGGGCGGATCGCCGGGCGCGATGCTAAAATCGCCGCTCAGGTCCGGATCCTTTATGGCGGCAGCGTCAAGGCCGGAAATGCCGCAGAGATCTTCGCGCAGCCCGATGTGGACGGCGGGCTGATCGGCGGCGCATCACTCAAGGCCGACGAGTTCCTCGCGATCGTCGCAGCCGCGGGCCAGGACAGATAACCGGAAGGTTCACGAGCGTGCTTCGTACCGTATTGATGTTCGTTCAGGTGTTCAGCTCGGTCGCGATCATCGCGCTCGTGCTGATCCAGCGTGGCAAGGGTGCCGATGCCGGTGCGGGCTTCGGCGGCGGCGCCTCCGGCACGGTGTTCGGCGCGCGCGGTGCGCGCACCGGCCTGTCACGCGCCACCGCGGCGTTTGCCGCCGTGTTCATGTTGAACAGCCTCGCGCTCGCCTATCTCGGTACGCGCAACCAGGCGGCGCCGCGTACGATCCTCGACCAGATCGAGGCGTCCGAGGTTCCGGTCGTACCCTCGCCGGATGCAGCGCCCGTTCCGCAGGCGCCCGCGCCTGCGGAGCAATAAGTACTTTTGCCGACGTGGTGGAATTGGTAGACACACTAGCTTGAGGGGCTAGCGCCGCAAGGTGTGGGAGTTCGAATCTCCCCGTCGGCACCACCTTTGATACAATGCGCGCCGCCTGAGGGGGGCAGACCGTCGTTCGACCAGGACGACCGCTGTCCCCTTCGTTTCGCGTCGAATCGGCGGACCATGCTCAGCAACTACGTTCCGATCCTGATCTATCTCGGTGTCGCAACCGGCATCGGCGTCCTGTTGCTCGCGGTCGGCGCACTGATCGGCCGCTACTTCACGACGCTGCCCGACGACGCGGAGAAGCGTTCTGCCTATGAGTGCGGCTTCGATGCGTTCGAGGACAGCCGCCGCAAGTTCGATGTGCGCTACTACCTCGTCGCGATCCTCTTCATCGTCTTCGACCTCGAGATCGCGTTCCTGTTTCCGTGGGCGGTGGCGCTCGATGCGATCGGCGCCCCCGGCCTCGTCGCGATGGGCATCTTCCTCGCCATCCTCGTCGTCGGCTTCATTTATGAATGGAAGAAGGGGGCGCTCGAGTGGGACTAGAGAGCGAAGCCCTTGATGCCGCCGAGACTTATGCGCAGCGCGGATTCCTGACCACCAGCATCGACAGCGTGGTCAGCTGGGCGCGCACCGGTTCGATGTGGCCGGTAACCTTCGGCCTCGCATGCTGCGCGGTCGAAATGATGCATGCCGGCGCGTCGCGCTATGACCTCGACCGCTTCGGCGTGATCTTCCGCCCGAGCCCGCGCCAGTCGGACGTCATGATCGTCGCCGGCACGCTGGTCAACAAGATGGCGCCGGCCCTGCGCAAGGTCTACGACCAGATGGCCGAGCCGCGCTGGGTGATCTCGATGGGTTCGTGCGCCAACGGCGGCGGCTACTACCACTATTCCTATTCGGTGGTGCGCGGCTGCGACCGGATCATCCCGGTCGACGTGTACGTGCCCGGCTGTCCGCCGACCGCCGAGGCGCTGATGTACGGCATTTTGCAGCTGCAGAAAAAGATCGCGCGCAGCACGATCGCACGCTGAAGGAAATTCGTTGTCCGAGCGTATCGAAGAGCTGGCCCGGAACGTCGACGCGCACCTTGTGGGCAGGGTGAATCGCGTGCCGTCGCTGGCCGATGAACTGAGCTATGAGGTGGCGGCCGCCGACCTGACGGCGGTGTGTCGCACGCTGCGCGATACCGACGGACTCCGGTTCGACACCCTGATCGACGTCTGCGGCGTCGACTACCTCGAGTACGGGCGCGACGAGTGGCGTACCGCGACCGCCACCCGCACCGGCTTCAGCCGCGGCGTCAATCGCAATGCGGCGCGCCCCGCTGGCGAGCGCGGGCGTTTCGCCGTCGTCTACCACCTGCTGTCGGTCGCGCTCAACCAGCGCCTGCGGCTGCGGGTGTATTGCGACGACAGCGACGATCCGATGGTACCGACCGTGGTGGACATCTGGGCGTCGGCCAACTGGTTCGAGCGCGAGGCGTTCGACCTGTTCGGCATCCTGTTCAGCGGCCACCCGGACCTGCGCCGCCTGCTCACCGACTATGGATTCATCGGCCACCCGTTCCGCAAGGATTTCCCGCTGTCGGGCAACGTGGAAGTGCGCTACGACCCCGAGAAGCAACGCGTCGTGTACGAGCCGGTGTCAATCGAACCGCGCGTCCTCGTGCCGCGCGTGATCCGCCGGGAGCACGGCTGATGTCCGAGATCCGCAATTTCACGCTGAACTTCGGCCCGCAGCATCCAGCGGCGCACGGCGTGCTGCGCCTCGTGCTCGAGATGGACGGCGAGGTCATCTCCAAGGCCGATCCGCACATCGGCCTGCTGCACCGGGGCACCGAGAAGCTCGCCGAGTCCAAGCCGTTCAACCAGTCGATCGGCTACATGGACCGGCTCGACTACGTCTCGATGATGTGCAACGAGCACGCCTATGTGCTCGCGATCGAACGCCTGCTCGGTGTCACGCCGCCGGAGCGGGCGCTGTACATCCGCGTGATGTTCGACGAAGTCACCCGCATCCTGAACCACCTGATGTGGCTCGGTGCGCACTCGCTCGATATCGGCGCGATGACGGTGTTCCTGCTGTGCTTCAAGGAGCGCGAGGACCTGATGGACTGCTACGAGGCGGTCTCGGGCACGCGTATGCACGCAACCTATTACCGGCCGGGCGGTGTGTATCGCGACCTGCCCGCCGAGATGCCGAAGTACCAGGCCTCGAAGTGGCGCTCACAGAAGGATGCCGACCGCCTGAACGAGGCACGTGCAGGATCGCTGCTCGATTTCCTGGAGGACTTCACGCGCCGTTTCCCGCGGGCGATCGCCGAATACGAGACGCTGCTGACCGACAATCGCATCTGGAAGCAGCGTACCGTCAATATCGGCGTGGTGAGTCCGGAGCGCGCCAAGCAGCTCGGCTTCACCGGCCCGATGCTGCGCGGCTCGGGTCTCGCCTGGGACCTGCGCAAACAGCAGCCCTACGCGGTTTACGAGCGCATGCAGTTCGATATCCCGGTCGGCGCCACCGGCGATTGCTACGACCGTTACCTGGTGCGGGTCGAGGAAATGCGCCAGTCGAACGAGATCGTGAAGCAGTGCATCGCCTGGCTGCGTGCGAACCCGGGGCCGGTGATGATCGACGACCGCAAGTTGCGTCCGCCGCAGCGCGCCGAGATGAAGGGCGACATGGAATCGCTGATTCATCACTTCAAGCTGTTCACCGAAGGGTACTGCGTGCCGGAAGGCGAGACCTACGCGGCCGTCGAGGCGCCGAAGGGCGAATTCGGCGTCTATATCGTCTCGGATGGCGCCAACAAGCCGTACCGGGTGAAGTGCCGTGCGCCGGGCTTCGCGCACCTGGCCGCGCTGCCCGAAATGGTCGAGGGACACATGCTGGCCGACGTGGTGGCGATGATCGGCACGCAGGACATCGTATTCGGAGAGGTCGACCGCTGATGGCTGTGCAGACGAGCGACGGCAAGGTGTTCGAACCGGTGCTGGGCCCCAAGGCGCAGGTACTGAGCGAGCACACGCGCGCGGAGATCGACCACTGGATCGCGAAGTTCCCGTTCGGCCGGCACCGTTCGGCAAGCCTTGCGGCGCTGCGTTTCGCGCAGGAGCAGGGCAACGGCTACCTCACCCAGGAGCTGATGGATGGCGTTGCCGAGTACCTGCGGCTCGAGCCGATCCAGGTCTACGAGGTGGCGAGCTTCTACTCGATGTTCGAGACCCGCCCCTGCGGCCGCCATCATGTCAGCATCTGCACCAACATCAGCTGCATGCTGAACGGCGCGGAGGACCTGGTGGCGCATGCCGAGCGCAAGCTCGGCATCAAGCTCGGCGAAAGCACGCCCGACGGGCGCATCTTCCTCAAGCGCGAGGAAGAGTGCCTCGCGGCCTGCACCGGCGCGCCCATGATGATGGTGGACCACGCGTTCCACGAGAATCTCACCCCGGCGCGGATCGATGCGATCCTGGACGAGCTGAAGTAATGGCCAACTGGAGCGACTTGCGCAATCTCGTGGTGTTCGAGCCGCTCGGGCTCGACCAGCCCTGGACCCTCGACACCTATCGCAGCATCGGCGGCTACGAGGTGTGGAAGAAGATTCTCGCTGGCGAGCTGACGCGCGAGGCGGTGATCGATGGCGTCAAGGCGTCGGGACTGCGCGGCCGCGGCGGCGCCGGCTTTCCGACCGGCGTGAAGTGGAGCTTCATGCCCCGCAACGCACCGATGCAGAAGTACGCCGTGTGCAACTCCGACGAGAGCGAACCCGGCACCTGCCACGACCGCGACATCCTGCGCTACAACCCGCACTCGCTGATCGAGGGCATGGCCATCGGCGGCTACGCGATGGGCGCCACCGTAGGCTACAACTACATCCGCGGCGAGTTCCTCGACGAGCCGGTGCCGCGCTTCGAGGCGGCGCTCGCGGAAGCCTACGCCGCGGGCCTGCTCGGCAGGAACATCCTGGGCTCGGGCATCGATTTCGACCTGTACACCTTCATCGGCGCCGGCGCCTATATCTGCGGCGAGGAAACCGCGCTGCTCGAGTCGCTCGAGGGCAAGCAGGGCAAGCCGCGCTTCAAGCCGCCGTTCCCGGCGAATTTCGGCCTGTATGGTGCGCCGACCACGATCAACAACACCCAGAGTTTTGCCTCGGTACCGACGATCCTGCGCAAGGGCCCGCAGTGGTTCGCGGCGCTCGGTCCGGCGAATTCCGGCGGTACGCTGATTTTCTCGGTTTCGGGCCATGTGGAGAAGCCGGGCAACTTCGAGCTGCCGCTTGGCATTCCGTTTCAGGATCTGCTCGCGATCGCCGGCGGCATGAAGGGCGGGCGTCAGCTCAAGGCCGTGATTCCGGGCGGCTCCTCGGTGCCGGTCGTGCCGGCCGCGACGATGCTCGGGCTGAACATGGATTACGACTCGCTGCGAGCCGTGGGCTCGGCGGTCGGCACCGGCGCAATGATCGTGATGGATGAGACCACCTGCATGGTCAAGGTGCTCGAGCGGCTGTCGCGCTTCTACATGGCCGAGTCGTGCGGGCAGTGCACGCCGTGCCGCGAGGGCACCGGCTGGCTGAACCGCATGTTGAAGCGCATCCTCGCGGGCCAGGGGCGGCGCGAGGACATCAACCTGTTGGTCGACGTGGCCAACGGCATCGAAGGCCACACGATCTGCGCATTCGGCGACGCCGCCGCGTGGCCGGTGCAGAGCTTCATCAAACACTTCCGGCACGAATTCGAATACATGGTCGATCACGGCGGGCGCAGCCTCGTCGATGGCGAGAGGCAGGCAGCTTGAGATGAGCGACGATCTCGTCAACGTAGTGGTCGACGGCGTGCCGCGCCAGGGCAGGAAGGGCGCGATGATCATCCATGTCACGGACGCGACCGATGCGTACGTGCCGCGCTTCTGCTATCACGAGAAGCTGCCGATCGCGGCCAACTGCC
>CADEFJ010000069.1 GCA_902826575.1 uncultured Pseudomonadota bacterium
CTAGTGAAGCCCCGGGGCGGGCTCGGACGCCACCTCGGCGGCCAGCCGCGGGGCCGCCCCGACGATCGCGGGCAGGTCGGGCAGCACCTCGGCCAGGGGGGTCGGTCGACCGATCGAGAAGCCCTGCCCGTAGTCGACGCCCAGTGCTGCGATGCGTTCATGGATCGCGCCGGTCTCGACATATTCGGCCACGGTCGTCATCTGCATCGAGCGGGCGAGCTGCGCCACGGCCTGCACGAGTGATTCCGAACGCGCATCGTGCACGATGTCGCGCACGAAGCTGCCGTCGATCTTGAGCATCGACACGGGCAACTGGCGCAGGTACGCGAGCGAGGACAGCCCGGTGCCGAAATCGTCGAGCGCCACGCCGCAACCGAGTTTGCGCAGGCGACGCATCAGCACTTCGGCGCGCGCCAGGTTCGCGATGGTCGCGCTCTCGGTGAGTTCGAAGCAGAGATTGGCCGGCGCGATGCCGCTCGCCTCGATGCGCGAGATCAGTTCGTCGGCAAACTCGGCATCGTTGAGCGACTGGCCGGAGAAGTTAATCGCGAACACGGTACGGGTCGCTGCCAGCATTGCCGAATGCGGGCGCAGCATTTCGAGCGCGTGGTCGATCACCCAGCGATCGATCGTCGGCATCAGCTGATAGCGATTGGCCGCGGACAGGAACCGGTCGGGGCCGATGGTCACGCCGTCATCGTCGATCATGCGCAGCAGCAGTTCGAAATGCGGCGGATGGCCGTGCGCGGCGTCGAGCGGCAGGATGAACTGTGCATCGAGACGCAGCCGATCCTCGGCAACGGCCGCGCGCACCGACGCGGCGATCGTGATATCGGTGAAGCGCCGCACGACGCTCTCGTCGGCGGCCTGGTAGGCCTCGGCGCGATTGCGGCCGCGATCCTTGGCGGCCTTGCAGGCGGTTTCGGCGGCTGCAAGGGTGTGCGTAAGCTCGCCCAGCGGCGGCGAAATCTCGGCGACGCCGATACTGAGCGAAGCGCGCGAGCGCGCATCGCCCTGCACGGCTGAAATCTGCGCGGCGAATTCGCACCACGAGGTCGCGAGCTCGAGCGCCGCCTCGAGCGTGCCGGGCATCACCACGGCGAAGCGATCGCCGGAAATGCGCGCGGCCACGGCCCCTGGCGGCAGCCGCCGACGCATCATGTCGGCGAGCATCGAGAGCATCAGGTCGCCGACGTGCATACCGAAGTTCTCGTTGACGAGATGCAACTGGTCAACGTCGATGTAGAGCACGGCGAACTGCCGGGCATTGCCTCCGGACCTGAACAGTTCGCTCGCCCGCTGCTCGAACGCCTGGCGGTTCAGCAGGCCGGTCATCGCGTCGTAGCTCGCCTCGATGATCACCGAGGCCTTGCGGGTCAGCACGTCGACGAGCCGCGCCTCGCGGTCGGTGAAGTCCGCGGCGCCCTCGTGGCGAAAGAGCGCGAGGATGCCGATCGGGCGCGCCGCGGCATTGCGCAGCGAGCAGGAGAGGATCTTGTACGGCAGGGTACCGAGCGCCGAGCCCTGCGCGAGTCGGTTCATGATGACCGGGTCGCGCCGCACCTGGCCGAGCGACAACAGGTGCCGGTGTGTCTGCGCGAGCAGCCGGCCGTCGGCGGGCTCATCCTGCGACATGCGAAACAGCACCAGGCTCTTCTCGGGCACGAGCAGCGCGGCGAGGGCGCAGCCCAGGTGCTCGACCGTGTTTTCCAGGATCACGCGCAGCGCCGAAGCATCGTCACCCGGGCGCGCGCCGTCGCGGCGCGACACCGCGAGCACCAGCTCGAGGTCGCGATCGCGCGCGCTCAGGCTCTCGGCCAGCAGATCGAGGCTGTGGCGCGAGACGAGCTCGCGCCGCAGGCATTCGAGCGCCGGACGGATCAGTGCATGCACGAACGAGAAGGAGCGCTGCTCGCCGTCGTTGCTGGCGCGGCCCTGGATGGCAACTACCGCATGGAGCTCGCGCGTGTCCTCATCGCGCAACCAGCACAGGTAGAGGGGCACATCGCCTTCGAGGACGCGCAGCTGGCCGGCAGAGGCCTGGTCGTTGGCGGCTTCCCGCACCGAGCGCTCGACCTCGCTCACGAGTTCGGGCCAGGTCGCGGAATCGCTGGTCCAGCGCAGGTTCGCGCGGGCGTCGAACACGGCGATTCCCGAGGTGCGGGGGACCAGCGAACGCACGAGCTGTGCGTATGGCTCGAGGGTGGTCCAGTAATTAGAGCGAAGATTGTCGGCCGGCGCAGCCATCGACCCGTCCCCATGGCGTAGCGCGAACCATGTCATACCGCAGTACGCCACGGGGTTGATCGAGTTGGCGTTTCGTTAAATCGTCGCACGCGGGCCAGTGTGCAGGCACGGACCGCGCCGGGCGCAGCGCCAAATCGGGCGCGAATGGTGGCAATTGTGTGAGGCGCGTCACGTGCGCCGCGCCGTGGCCGGCCTTACGGCGGCGGGGCGCTGCGCTGGAACCACGGTCGCGGATCGATCGGGCGCCCCGCGCGGCGGATCTCGAAATACAGCTCGGGGCGGCTGCGTCCGCCGCTGTCGCCGGCGCCCGCGACGCGCTCGCCCGGCGCGACACGCTCGCCGACAGCCTTGTAGAGCTGATCGTTGTGCCCGTAGAGACTCAGGTAGCCACCGCCGTGATCGACGATCACGAGCAGGCCCAATCCCGGCAGCCAGTCCGCGTAGGCAATGCGCCCGCTCGCCACGCTGTGCACCGGCGCACCACGCGTTGTGGCGATCAGCATGCCGTCCCACTTGATCGCGCCGGCGCGAGCCGCGCCGTAGGCGGCGACCACCTTGCCGGACGTGGGCCATGCGAGCTTGCCGCGCAACTTGGCGAACGCCGCCGTGGGGTCGACGGGAAACTGCTCGAGCGCGCGGCGCAGGTCGCGCACCAGCTTCTCGAGCCCGGCCTGCTGCGAGCGCAATTCCTCCAGTTTTGCCGCGCGCGAGCGCGCGGCCGCATCGAGTGCGCTGAGCGCCTTGCCGCGATCGGCACGCGCGGCCTCGAGCTGCGCGAGCTGGGTCTTCTGCTGCGATTCGAGCTCAGCGAGACGCTCCTCCTCGGTGCGCAGTTGCGCATCGAGCGCGGCAATCTCCGCGACGTGCGCGGCAATGCTGGCGATACGGTCGGCCCGGGCGCGACCAAAATAGCTGTAGTAGGCGAACATGCGCCCGGCGCGCGCCGGGTCGTCCTGGTTCAGCAACAGTCGCAGCGGCTCCTCGCGGCCGATCAGGTAGGCGCTGCGCAATTCCCCGCCAAGCGCCTGCTGCTCTTTCTTGAGTGCTGCTTCGCGGCGCGCCTTCTCGCGCGCCAGCTCGGCCCGCTGCGCGCTGTGCTCGCTGCGCTCGCGCCGCAGGCGGGTCAGTTCGCCGCGCGCATCGGCCACCGACACCTCCGCGGCCTGCAGGTTGCGTGTCAGCTTGTTGCGGCTGACGGAGTCGCGCTTGACCTGGGCGGCGATCCTGGCGATCTCGGCCTTGATGGCCTTGAGGTCAGCTTCGGCGCGGGCGGCATCCTTGGCCTGGGCCCCGGCAAGCCCCGTGGCTCCGGGCGCCAGCGCCACCAGCACAGCGAGGCAAAAGGGAGGAAAACACCGCAGCAACGACATCGAGGCTAGTCTAACGCAGCGCCCCCGCTATAATTCGCGGCCCTTTTCCGAGGTTCGCGTTCCATGGACCGATTGCTAGAGTACGCCGCCAACCACCCCTGGCTCGTGGGTGCGACCGGGCTCGCGCTCGTGATGGTGGTCCTCTATGAAATGCGCGCGCGCGCGGCCAGCTTCGCATCGGTCTCGCCGCAGGAGGCGATCCGGCTGATGAACCAGCACGCGCTGCTGCTCGATATCCGCAAGCCCGAGCAATATGCCGACGGGCATATCGGCGGCGCGAAGCACATGGCCTCCGACGAGATACTGAAGGCCGGCGAGACGATGAAGAAGCATCTCGAGAAGCCGGTCATCGTGTATTGCGACAGCGGCTCGCTGGGCGCGGCGGCGGTACGCCAGTTGACGGCGCAGGGCTTCACCAAGGCGGTCAACCTGCGCGGCGGACTCGCGACATGGCGCACCGAGGGCCTGCCGGTTACCAAAGGCGCGAAGTGACCGCCCCCAAGGTCGTCATGTATGCCACGTCCTGGTGTCCGTATTGCGCGCGTGCGCGTAACCTGCTCGCCGCAAAGGACGTCGCTGTCGAGGAAATCGACATCGAGGCCGTGCCCGGCAGCCGGCAGGAGATGATGAGTCGCAGCGGCAGGCGCACCGTGCCGCAGATTTTCATCGGCGACACACACGTGGGTGGATCCGACGATCTGCTTGCGCTCGACGCCGCAGGCAAACTCGATCCATTACTCGGGAGAACATCAAGTGAGCACTGAAGCCGCCGGCGCCGTAGCCGCCGATCCGACTGCACCGCAACTCGCGCTGCAGCTCGTGTACCTCAAGGACTGTTCGTTCGAAGCCCCGCGGGGACCGCGGCTCGACGCCGGCTGGAACCCGAAGGTCAACCTCGACCTCAACACGACGGTCAGCTCGCTGAACGACGAGGTGCGCGAAGTGCTGCTGTCCGTCACCGTGACGGCGAAGGAAGGCGAGCAGACGGCGTTCATCGTCGAGGTGAAACAGGCCGGCGCGTTCCTCATCCGCAATCTGTCGGACGAGGACCAGAAGCGCGCGCTGACCAGCGTGTGCCCCACCATGCTGTTTCCTTACGCGCGCGCCGCGGTGTCGAATCTCGTGACGCTCGGCGGATTCCCGCAGTTCCTGCTGCCGCCCGTGAACTTCGATGCGCTCTACGCCCGCTCGGTCGCCGACGCGCAGAACGCCACGAAGAACTGACATGAGCGCGGGCGCCACGCTGCAGGCGCAGATCGCCGTGCTCGGCGCCGGATCGTGGGGCACGGCGCTCGCGATCCAGTGCGCCCGCACGGGCAATGCGGTGCGCTTGTGGAGCCGCGACGCCGGCGCGCTGGCGCGCATGGGAACCGCGCGCCGCAACCAGCGCTACCTGCCCGACGCCGAGTTCCCGGCATCGCTCGCCGTCGAGGGCGACCTCGCTCGCGCGGTGCGCGAGGCGGGCGATGTGATCATCGCGGTGCCGAGCCACGCGTTTCGCGCGGTGTTGACCGACCTCGCGGACGTGGCGAGCGTCGCTACCGGCATCACGTGGGCGACCAAGGGATTCGAACTGGGCAGCGGACTGCTGCCCCACCAGGTGGCACGCGCGGTGCTGGGCGAGCGCAGCAACATCGCGGTGCTGTCGGGCCCGACCTTCGCGCGCGAAGTCGGCGCCGGCCTGCCGACCGCGATGACGATCGCCTCACCCGACGAGGCCTATGCCACCTCGCTCGCGCAGCGACTGTCGTCCGCCAAGTTCCGCGCCTACACCTCGACCGACATTGTCGGCGTCGAGACGGGCGGCGCCGTCAAGAACGTGCTGGCGGTCGGCGCCGGCCTGTCCGACGGGCTCGGCTTCGGCGCGAATACGCGCATCGCGCTCATCACGCGCGGGCTCGCGGAAATGACCCGCCTCGGCGTTGCACTCGGCGCCCGCAACGACACCTTCATGGGGCTCGCGGGCCTCGGCGACCTGGTGTTGACCTGCACCGATGACCAGTCGCGCAATCGCCGCTTCGGACTGCTGCTCGCAGGCGGCGCGACGCCCGAGGACGCGCTGCGCCAGATCGGCCAGGTCGTCGAAGGTTATCCCGCGGCGCGCGCGGTACTGAAGGTTGCCCGGCGCGAAGGGGTCTCGATGCCCATCGTCGAGGGCATTCACAGCGCGCTGTACGAGGGTGTGCCGGCGAGCGAAATCGTCACCGGCCTGATGACGCGGCCGGTGCGCGCGGAAGTCGACGGCTAGTCCGGGGCGCCACTCGCGCGGTCGACCAGCACCGCTACAGTGACGTCGCCGGTGACGTTGGCGAGAGTGCGAAAGATATCGGGCACGACCTCCACCGCCAGCAACAGCGCGAGCAGTTCGATCGGCACGCCCATCGCGAACGCGATCGGCACTGTCCCGGTGAAGAACGACGACTGGCCGGGCAAGCCCGCCGAACTCAGGCTGTTGACGATCGCGACCAGCATGCCGGCGAGCAGCATTCCCACGGTCACGGTCATGCCGAGTACGTGCGCGACGAACAATACGACCACGAGGTTCATCGCCGGGCTGCTCAGGCGAAACAGCGTCACCGCGAGCGGCAACACGATCGACGTGGTGCGCTCCGGCAGGCCGATCGTCTGCCGCGCTCCGGCGATCATGGCCGGCAACGAGGCGAGCGAGGATTGCGTACTGAAGGCCACGACCTGTGCCGGAGCCACGCCGCGCGCGAAGCGGGACAGCGGCACGCGACCCGCCCACACCGCGAGCGGGTAACACGCGAGAGTCAGCACGAGACCCACGCCGCAGGCCAGCACCACGTAGTACAGGATCGCGCCGGCCGCGCCGAGTCCGCCTTTCATGCCGACGCCGAGCGCGAGGACGAACACCCCCACCGGCGCGGCCCACAACACCCAGCGGACGATCACCAGCATCGCCTCGCCGATCGCATGGAAGAAGCCGACGAGCCGGTCGCGTGGCTCGGGCGCCAGCCGCGAAGCGGCAAAGCCGAAGAAGAGCGCGAACACGACCAGCGGCAGCACCAGTCCCGCAGCGGCGCTGCCGATCGGATTCACCGGCACGATCGAGGTCAGCCAGTCGCCGCCAGGCAGCCCCGCCGAGTAATCGACGGGACTCGCACCCCCCGGCATGCCGCCGCTCGCGCCGGCCCGCAACGCATCGCGGGCCGCGGCGTCGAGTGGCCAGGTCGAGACCACGCCCTGCACCATCCCTGCGCCGAGCAGCGCGGAGAACACGAGTCCACCGACGAACAGCGCGAGGGTGATCGCAGCGAGACGCCCCGTCGCCGCGGTACTGGCGGCCGACGCGACCCCGGTGACCAGCAGCGCGAACACCAGCGGGATCACGGTCATGCGCAGCGCGTTGAGCCAAACCACGCCGACGGGTGCGATCACCTCGGCGAGTGCGCCCACCGTGGCGAGTTCGTAGTGCGAAATCAGGATGCCGAGCAGCAGGCCGCCCGCGAGGCCCAGCACGATCGCCATTCCGTTTGGCATCGCGGGAGCTTACCGCAACCGGAATTGCCCAACGCGCGGCACCCTCATCCGGGCGCAAATCCCGTCTGTCGCCAGGCTTCATAGGCGACCACGGCCACGGCGTTCGAAAGATTCAGGCTGCGATTGCCGGGACGCATGGGAAGCGACAAGTGATTCTCCGGCGGCAGGGTGGCCAGCACCGCGGGCGGCAGGCCCGTGCGCTCCGAGCCGAAGAGCAGCGCATCGCCCGGCTGGTAAGCGACGTCGCTGTAACGGCGCGCGCCGCCGGTCTCGATCGCGAACCAGCGCGAGGTCGCGAGTGCCGCGCGGCAGGCGGGGAAATCGGTGTGCACGCTCACCGTCGCGAGGTCGTCGTAGTCGAGGCCCGCGCGGCGCAGCGAGCGCTTGTCGAGCGTGAAGCCGAGCGGGCGCACGAGATGCAGCGTCGCGCCCGTGTTGGCGCACAGCCGGATGATGTTGCCGGTGTTGGGGGGGATCTCGGGTTCGTGCAGGACGATATGGAACATGGGGAAAAGCGAACAGCGAAGGGCGGGCAGCTTACGGCCAGAGGCGTCGGCGCGATACTTCGCCCTCTGCGCGCGCCGGTGTGCCCGCGGGGCCGATGCGCGTGCGGGGCCGACGCGCTTGCGGGAACGACAACACGGGCGCCTCTGGCTGCAAGCTGTCAGCTGTTCGCTGTTCGCTATAATCTCCGGATGGCCTTGGCATCTCCCCTCGCTATCGACTTCTGCGGCTTGCCTTTCAGCTCGCCCATCGTGCTGCTCTCAGGCTGCGTCGGTTTCGGCGAGGAATACACGCGCATCGAGGGATTCTCGAATCGCGACGCTGGCGCGATCGTGCTCAAGGGTACGACCGGCAAGGCGCGGCTCGGCAATCCGCCGCACCGGGTTTATGAAACGCCGATGGGCATGCTGAACGCGATCGGGCTGCAGAATCCCGGCGTCGTGCATGTCGTCACGAGAATCCTGCCCGGGCTCGACTTCAGCGAGACGCGCTTCATCGCGAACGTGTCGGGGTCCACCATCGAGGAGTACGTCGAAGTCACGCGGCGCTTCGACGATTCGCCGATCGATGCGATCGAGGTCAACATCTCGTGCCCGAACGTCAAGGAAGGCGGCGTCGTGTTCGGCAATTCGCCGGAGATGTCGGCGCGCGTGGTGGCAGCGTGCCGCGCGGTGACCGCGAAGCCGCTGATCACCAAGCTGTCGCCGAACCAGACCGATATCCGCGAGAACGCGCGTCGCTGCATCGAGGCCGGCACCGACGCGTTCGCCGTGATCAACACCGTGATGGGCATGGCAATCGACATCGACACTCGCCGCCCGGTGCTCGGCAACGTGCAGGGTGGCCTTTCCGGCCCGGCGATCAAGCCGATCGCGCTGCTGAAGGTGCATCAGGTGTATGAAGTCGCCGCCCCCCACAAGGTGCCGATCATCGGCCAGGGCGGCATCGCGACGGCGAGCGACGCCATCGAGTTCCTGATCGCCGGCGCCACCGCGATCGGACTCGGGACGGCGCTCTTCTACGACCCGATGGTGTGCAAGAAGGTGAACGACGGCATCGCCGCGTACCTGCTCAATCATCGCCTGCGCTCGGTCAGCGAGCTCACCGGCTCGTTGCGTACCGGCAAGGACATCAAGGATTGCGCCGTGTCCGGCTGAAGCCCATGCGGCAATTCGTGCGCATCGCCTGCACCCTCGCGGCAGTTGCCGCGACGGGCGGTTGCCACGAGCCGCACGCGAGCACCCTGCATGCCTACGGGTGGGCAGGTTACTTCCCGCCGGCAACGCTCGCTGCTTTCGAGGCCCACACCGGCATCGAGGTCGACGCCGGTGTGTTCGACAGCCAGCAACTGCTCGAGACGAAACTGCTCACCGGGCACGCGGGTTACGACGTCGTCGTCACCGGAGCTGCCTATCTCGAGCGGCTCGCGCTGGCCGGCGCGCTGCGCAAGCTCGACAAGTCGCGACTGCCGCAACTCGCCAACCTCGACCCCGCGATCCTGGCCAGCGCGGCGTCATTCGATCCCGGCAATGACTACGGCGTTCCCTACCTGTGGGGCACCAACGGACTCGCTTTCGACCGCGACGCCATCGCCGCGCGTCTGCCCGTAGCGCCCACCGACAGCTGGGACCTGTTGTTCAAGCCGGAGGTCGTCGCGCGCTTCGCCGACTGTGGAGTCGGCCTGCACGAGACGCCGATCGCCGTCGTGCCGTCGGTCCTCGCCTGGCTCGGCAGGGACCCGAACAGCGAAAGCCTGGAGGACCTTGCGCTCGCCGAACGGGCGCTCGCGGCGATCCGGCCGCATGTCCGCCAGCTGTCCAACTCGCAATTGACCGGCGCCCTCGCCAACGGCGAGTTGTGCCTCATCTTCGCGAGCAGCGGCGATGCTGCGCTCGCCCTACGCAGCGCCATTGCTGCCGGCAACGGCGTGCGGATCGAATACACCACGCCGCGCGAGGGTGCGCAACTCTGGGTGGACCTGCTCGTGATCCCGGCGGATGCACCGCACGTCGACGCGGCGCACCGCTTCATCGACTACCTGCTCGCACCGCAGGTCGCAGCTTCGATCGCGATCGCGACCGGACTCGAGAGCACCAATGCGGCGGCACGCCCGTGGCTGGCGCCAGTCACCCCGGCTGGCGGGGCGCGGCTGTTTCCCGACCCGATGAAAAGTGACGCCTACGTGCGCGAACGGCTGCGGATGTGGACGCGCTTCAGGACGGGCTCCTGACGACGACATCCTCGTTGATGTTCCGCTGTGTCGGGTAAGCGAACATGATCCCGCGCTCGCCGAACTCCTCGAGCAGCCGGAAATTGATCGCTTGCTGGGTATCGGCGAACAACTGGTAGTCCGCTTCCGTCACGATGTAGACCGTTTCGAACAACAGCGATGAATCCCCGAGCTTGAGCAAATGACAGCGATCGAAGCGCGTCTTCGGCTGCGCGCGCACCGCCGCTTCGATGATCGCGGGCACTTCGGCCAGCAGCTCGCGCGGAGTCTCGTAAGCGACACCGACCGTGAACGCGTAGCGACGCTCGCTCATGCGCTTGAAGTTGCGCACCCGCGATTTCAGCAGCTCGGCGTTCGAGATGATGATCTGTTCGCCATTCAGGCTGCGCAGGCGCGTGCTCTTGATGCCGATGCGCTCGACGGTGCCGTTGGCGTCGTCGACGAGCAGTGAATCGCCGATCTCGAAGGGCTTGTCGAGCGTGATCGACAGCGACGCGAACAGGTCGCCGAGCACGGTCTGGACGGCGAGCGCGATCGCAATGCCGCCGATGCCGAGTCCCGCGAGCAGCGGCTTGATCTGCACGCCGAGGTTGTCGAGTGCAAGCAGCGCCGCAAACGAAAAGATCAGGAGGCGCGCGACGAACATCAACACTTCGAAGGATCCGGCGCGGGCCGTGTCGGCGGGGCCGCCGCGGTGCAGTTCGCGGTCGAGGGCGAAACGTGTCGCCACGACACCCCAGAGCGCCACCTGCAGCCAGAACGTCAGCACGCTCAGCACCGTGATGGCGCGGTCGAGCTGCGGCGGCAGAGTCAGGATGCGGGTCGCGAAATAGAGTGCAAGGACCAGCAGGAACAGGCGCGATGTCGCGGTGATGAGCAGGCCGCCGAGTTCGACGCCGACAAACACTTGCTTGCCTTCGGCGGCGCGCGTGCGTCGGCGCCGCGCGACGATGGCGCGTACCCCCGGCAGCACGATGAACGTGACGAGGAACACGAGCGTGGCAATCAGCCACGCGCGCAGCGAGCTACCGAGGAAGACGTACTCGAGCAGTTCGATCGGGGACTCCATGGGGGCGCATTATAGTCACCCGTCGTCCTCGCCCAGGCCCAACTCCTTGAGTTTGCGCGTGAGCGTGTTGCGCCCGAGGCCCAGGATCTTCGCAGCTTCCTGCTTGTGCCCCTGCGACTTGCGCAACGCCACCCGGATCAGCGTGCGTTCGAACTCGGGTGCCGCCGTGCCGAGCCAGGGGCCGTCGTCCGCCGTGCGCCGCTCCGCCCAGGCTGCGAGTGCCCGCGGCCAGTCGGCCTCATCGTCACCGCCGCCGCCCTGCGCCTGCAGGATGTCGACCGGCAGGTCATCGACATGGATTTCCGCACCCGGGGCCAGCACCGTCAGGCGGCGGCACAGGTTGACGAGCTCGCGCACGTTGCCCGGCCAGTCCCAGGCGGCCAGCCGCTCGAGCGCCTCCGGCGAGAGCTGCTTCGCATCGACACCGAGCTCCTGTGCCGCGACGCGCAAGTAGTGCGCCATCAGGTCCGGCACGTCCGCGCGCCGCGCGCGCAGGGGCGGCAGCTCGATGCGGATCACGTTCAGGCGGTGGAACAGGTCTTCGCGGAACTGGCCGTTGCGCACGCGCGCCTCGAGGTCCACGTGTGTCGCGGCGATCACGCGCACGTCGACGCGCACCGGCGACTGACCGCCGACACGGTAGAACTCGCCCTCGGCCAGCACGCGCAGCAGCCGCGTCTGCAGCGGCGTCGACATATCTCCGATCTCGTCGAGGAACAGGGTGCCGCCGTCGGCCTGCTCGAAGCGGCCGCGACGCTGGGCGTCGGCGCCGGTGAAAGAACCCTTCTCGTGCCCGAACAGCTCCGACTCGAGCAGTTCCGACGGTATCGCCGCGGTATTGAGCGCGATGAACGACCGATTGCCGCGCGGACTGTGCTCGTGCAGCGCACGCGCCACGAGCTCCTTGCCGGTGCCCGACTCGCCGGTGATCAACACGCTCACGCTCGAGCGCGACAGCCTGCCGATCGCGCGAAACACCTGCTGCATCGCCGGTGCGCGGCCGAGCAGTTCGGGGATGCGCGGCACGTCGCCGGCCTCGACGCCGCCGCGTTCGCTCACCTGCGCGGCGCGCCTGACGAGCTCGACCGCCTGATCCACATCGAAGGGCTTTGGCAGATACTCGAACGCACCGCTCTCGTAGGCCGACACGGCGTTGCCGAGATCCGCGTGCGCCGTCATCACGATCACCGGCAACAGCGGCCAGCCGTCGCGGATCCGCTTCAGCAACTCGAGGCCGCTCGCCCCGGGCATGCGGATGTCGGTCAGCAGTACATCGGGCGTCTCGCCGCGCAGCGCGCCGAGCGCGCTGTCGGCCGATTCGAAGGTCCGCGGCTGCATGCCGCCGCCACGCAGCGCGCGCTCGAGCACCCAGCGGATCGACGCGTCGTCGTCGACCAGCCACACGCGCAGCGCGCGCGCGCTCACGCGCCCTCCGCGATCGGCACGAGCAGCGTGAACACCGTGTGCCCCGGCGCACTCGCATACTCGACGATGCCGCCGTGGCGCGTCGCGATCTCCTGCGCCACCGCAAGACCGAGGCCGGTGCCGCTCGCACGGCCCGTGACCAGCGGCAGGAAGAGACTGGTGCGCAGTTCGTCGGGCACGCCGGGGCCGTTGTCCTCGACCTGCAGGCTCACGACGAGGCGATGGCGGGTCGCGCCGATCGTGACGCCGGATAGCGCGCGCGAGCGCAACGTGACGCGACCGCGCTCGCCGACCGCCTGCAAGGCATTGCGACCGAGGTTCAGCAGCGCCTGGACGATCTGATGACGGTCGATGGCGGCGTCCGGCAGGCTCGGATCGTAGTCGCGCTCGAGCAGCACGCTCGGCTGCGCTTCGCTACGCAGCAGCATGAACACGTGCTCGCACAACTCGTGGATGTTGGCGCTCGCGCGCTGCATCGGGCGTAGCGGGCCGGCCATCGAATCGACGAGCGCCACGAGCCGGTCGGCCTCCTTGATGATCACGCCGGTGTATTCGCGCTGCGCGGGATCGGCGAGCTCGCGCTCGAGCAGCTGCGCGGCGCCGCGCAACCCGCCGAGCGGATTCTTGATCTCGTGCGCGAGCTGCCGAACCATCATGCGGCTGCTGTCGAGGCGCGCGAGCAGGTCGGCCTCGCGCGAGATGCGCTGGCGCTGCGTCGCATCGGCCAGTTCGAGCAGCAGGTGCGAGCCGGTGACCGTGCCTTCGAGCGGCGTGACCGTGATGTCGACGATGCGCGGCTCACGCGAGGAGCCCGTAGGGCGGAACACGAGTTCGCGGTCGGCAAATGCTTCGCCGTGGTCGATCGCGCGACGCAGGATCGCGGCAAGGCCATTGGAGTCGGCCAGCAGATCGGCGAACGGCCGGCCGCGCGCACGCGCGAAGCCGGCGCCGAGCAGGTCCTGCGCCGCGACGTTGGCATAGACGACGCAGAGCTGGCGGTCGAGGACGACGATGCCGGTGGCGAGCGCATCGAGCAGGCTCGCTGGCTCGAAGTGCGACAGCGGAGAGTGAAACGCCTGCTCAACGGCCATGGCAGCACCGGCAGGCGACGCCGTCGCGGCACGCGATCAGCCGCGCGGTGGCGTGGGTCTCGGCCGCGGCGTGGGGACTGGACGGCGTGCGGGTGAATACAGGGTCGGCTGGCGCACGTGTACGGTAACCGGAGACGACTGGCACAGACCCTTGCCGTCGGCGTCCAGGACGCTGACCATCAAGGTGTGCGTGCCGCGATCGACCGGCGTGATCGTGAAACTCGTGCCGGTCGGCGAGACTCCCGCAACCAGCTGGCCGTCGAGCGCGAGCGTGACCCGATCTCCCGATCGCAGCCCCGGCCGGATCTGCCAGCCGACCGACATCGAATAAGCGTTCGCCAGCGTCTCGTCGTTCGCCGGACGCACGATCGAACAGTCGTCGTAGCGGAATTGCGCGGCCGGCTCGGCGCCCGAATCGCTGGCTGTGGCACGCACGACTGGCGGTGCCGGGCCCGTCGGCACGCGCGTGTCGATCTGCACCTCGGTCGCACCGGGCTGCGGCCGATCGGAGTAGTGGATGGTGCCGTTCGCGTCCACCCACTTGTACATCGTGCCGGCGAATGCAGCGCCGGAGACGAGCAGCAATATGGCAAATGGAATGCGGCGCATATCGATCGAGCATACCCGCCAGCGCCCCCCGGGACAAAAGAGCAGTTGGCGGCGTTGTGACGTACGCCGCCAACTGCCGGCCCTGCCCCGTGGCGCGGGGCACCCTCAGCGTCCCGCCATCAGCAGCTGTAGTACATGTCGAGTTCCACCGGGTGCGTCGCCATGCGAAAGCGGGTCACTTCCTGGAACTTCAGCCGGATGTACGCATCGATCACGTCGTTGGTGAACACCCCGCCGCGGGTCAGGAACTCGCGGTCCGCATCGAGATGCTCGAGCGCCATGTCGAGCGAGTGGCACACGGTCGGGAAGCCCTTCGCCTCTTCCGGCTCGAGGTCGTAGAGATCCTTGTCGGCCGGATCGCCGGGGTGGATCTTGTTCTGGATGCCGTCTAGGCCGGCCATCATCATGGCCGCGAAGGCAAAGTACGGATTCGCCGACGAGTCCGGGAAGCGCACTTCGATGCGGCGCGCCTTCGGGTTCGACACCCACGGCACCCGGATCGACGCGGAACGGTTGCGCGCGGAGTACGCGAGCATCACCGGCGCCTCGAAGCCCGGCACCAGGCGCTTGTAGCTGTTGGTGCCGGCGTTGGTGAAGGCGTTGATCGCCTT
>CADEFJ010000070.1:0-2673 GCA_902826575.1 uncultured Pseudomonadota bacterium
CGCCGACAGCGTCGCGATCTACGGTGGCTCCTACGGCGGTTACGCGACCCTCGTGGGCCTCACGTTCACGCCGGATCGCTTCGCCTGCGGTGTCGACATCGTCGGCCCCTCGAATCTCGAGACGCTGCTCGCCTCGATACCGCCGTACTGGAAAGCCTTCTTCGAGCAACTCGCGCAGCGTGTCGGCGATCCACGCACGCCGGAGGGCAGGAAGCTGCTCGCCGAGCGCTCGCCGCTCACTCGCGTGACCGACATCGCAAGGCCGCTGCTGATCATGCAGGGTGCGAACGATCCGCGCGTCAAGCAGGCCGAGTCCGACCAGATCGTGGCGGCGATGAAGGCCAAGGGCCTGCCGGTCACGTATGTGCTTTACCCGGACGAGGGTCACGGTTTTGCACGGCCGCAGAATCGCACCTCGTCGTACGCGATCTCCGAGGGCTTCCTCGCAAAATGCCTGGGTGGGCGCCATGAGCCGGTCGGCGACGACTTCGTCGGCTCGAGCGTGCAGGTCCCGGCGGGAGCCGCATTCGTGCCGGGCCTCGAAGAGGCGCTCAAGTCGGTGCGCGGCAAGGACTGAGATGGAGTCCGCCCGCGACATCACGGCGTATCGCAAGTACTGGGCCGCGCGCTTCGGGCCGGCCCCTTACCTGCCGATGTCGCGCGCGGAGATGGACTCGCTCGGCTGGGATTCCTGCGACGTGATCCTGGTCACTGGCGATGCCTACGTCGATCACCCGAGCTTCGGCATGGCGATCGTCGGGCGCACGCTCGAGGCGCAGGGCTATCGAGTCGGCATCATCGCGCAACCCGACTGGCACGATGTCGAGCCGTTCAAGGCGCTCGGCCGACCGAACCTGTTCTTCGGCGTCACCGCCGGCAACATGGATTCGATGGTCAACCGCTACACGTCGGACCGGCGCGTGCGCAGCGACGACGCGTACACGCCGGGTGGCGCGGGCGGCAGGCGCCCGGATCGCTCGGTGATCGTCTATGCACAGCGCGTACGCGAGGCGTTTCGCGATGTGCCGGTCGTGATCGGCGGCATCGAGGCCTCGCTGCGCCGCATCGCGCACTTCGACTACTGGTCGGAGAAAGTGCGCCGCTCGATCCTGCTCGACGCGAAAGCCGACCTGCTGGTCTACGGCAACGGCGAGCGCCAGATCTGCGAGATCGCGCACCGCCTCGCCGCCGGCGAGCCGATCAGCGCCCTGGACGACCTGCGCGGCACGGCTTTCATGCGCCGCGGGATGCCGGAAGGCTGGACGGAAATCGATTCGTCCACAGTGAATGAGGGCGAGCAGCGGGCAGCGAACAGATTGCGGCCAGAGCGGCGCGATCGTGCGCATTCGGTCATCAGGATGCCGTCGTTCGAGCAGGTTGCCTCGGATTCCGTGTTGTACGCGCACGCCTCGCGGATCCTGCACACCGAATCCAACCCCGGCAATGCACGCGCGCTGGTGCAGCGCCATGGCGACGTCGACGTGTGGCTGAATCCGCCGCCGATCCCGCTCACGACGAAGGAGATGGACTGGGTATACGAGCGCCCGTACCAGCGCCAGCCGCATCCGGCCTATGGCACGGCGGAAATTCCCGCCTACAAGATGATCCGCTTCTCGATCTCGATCCAGCGTGGCTGCTTCGGCGGCTGCACGTTCTGTTCGATCACCGAGCACGAGGGCCGCATCATCCAGAACCGTTCGGAAGATTCGGTGATCCGCGAGATCGAGCAGGTGCGCGACCACGTGCCCGGGTTCACCGGCGTGATCTCCGACCTTGGCGGTCCGACCGCCAACATGTATCGCATTGCCTGCAAGAGCCGCGAGATCGAGAGCGCGTGCCGGCGGCCGTCTTGTGTGTACCCGGGCATCTGCCCGAACCTCGATACCGACCACTCGGCACTGATCGGCCTCTACAAGCGCGCGCGCGAGCTGCCGGGTGTCAAGAAGGTGCTGATCGCCTCGGGCGTGCGTTACGACCTCGCGATCGAGTCCCCCGCATACGTGAAGGAACTCGCGCAGCACCATGTCGGCGGCTATCTCAAGATCGCGCCCGAGGCGATCGCCGAGGGTCCGCTTTCGAAGATGATGAAGCCGGGTGTCGCGACTTACGACCGCTTCAAGGAACTGTTCGACCGGTACTCCAAGGAGGCGGGCAAGGAGCAGTACCTGATCCCGTATTTCATTGCGGCACATCCCGGCACCACCGACACGGACATGCTCGAGCTCGCGCTGTGGCTCAAGAAGAACGGATTTCGCGCCGACCAGGTGCAGGCGTTCCTGCCCTCGCCGATGGCGACCGCGACCGCGATGTATCACAGCGGCAAGAATCCGCTGCATCGGGTGACGCGCAGTTCCGAGGAGGTCGTGATCCCGAAGGGACTCAAGATCCGCCGCCTGCACAAGGCTTTCCTGCGCTACCACGACGCCAACAACTGGCCGGTACTGCGCGAGGCGCTGCGCCGCATGGGCCGCGCCGACCTCATCGGCAACGCGAAGCACCAGCTCGTGCCGGCCTGGCAGCCGGCGGGCACCGGCGCGGCCGGCGAGGGCCGACGCGCAGCGGCCGGCAGCAAGCCGTTTCGTACGCAGCACACGCGGCCGAAGGCCGCGCGCGCGAAGCCCGCGCAGTCGAAGCCGGCGCTGCGGAGCCCGCCGCGTCCCAGATGAGTGCCGG
>CADEFJ010000070.1:2773-14614 GCA_902826575.1 uncultured Pseudomonadota bacterium
AGGCTGTACGACTCCATCCAGCAGCTCTATGCCCTGCCCGGGTCCACACGCCTCTTCATGTGCCACGTGTATACGGAGCAGGGGCAGGCGCCGCAGTTCGAGAGCCCGCTCGACGCCCAGCGCCAGGGCAACATCCACCTGCGCGCCGACACGAGTCGCGACGCCTACATCGCGCTGCGCACCGCGCGCGACCGCACGCTGGCGGCGCCGGCATTGATGATTACGGCGCTGCGGGTGAATATCTGCGCCGGCGCACTCGATGGTGCCTTGAATCCGGAGCAGAATGAATGAGCCATGACGCCCGCTGGATCCTCACGCTCGCGGCGCTGCTGGTCGTCCTCGCGACGGCACTTGGCGCTTTCGGCGCACATGGACTCGAGGAGGTGCTGACGCCCGCACGCCTCGAGGTGTTCGAGACTGGCGTGCGCTACCACTTCTATCACACGCTCGGGCTGCTTGCGCTCGGCGTGCTGGCGCTGCTGCGCCCCTCGCGCGGACTGCGCCTCGCCGCGAAACTGATCGTGGCCGGCATCGTCATTTTCTCGGGCAGCCTTTACGCGCTCACGTTCGGCGCGCCCTCGGCGCTTGGCATGGTGACACCGCTCGGCGGGCTGCTGCTGATGCTCGGGTGGGCGCTGTTTGCGCTGACCGCCTGGTCCGCACGCTGACCGCCCGCCCAGGGCGCTGACGGTTTGCTCAGCGCGCCGAGAACGTGTCGCAGGATTCGACCTTGCCGCCTTCGTAGCCGCGCATGAACCAGCTCATGCGCTGCTCGGCCGAGCCGTGCGTGAAGGATTCGGGCACCACGTGGCCCTGCATGCGGCGCTGGATCGTGTCATCGCCGACGGCCGACGCGGCCTTGAGCCCCTCGTCGATGTCGCCCGGCTCGAGGATGCCGCTCGACTTGTCGGCGTAGTGCGCCCAGATGCCGGCATAACAGTCGGCCTGCAGCTCCACACGCACCTGCAACTGATTCTGCTCGCCCTCGCTGACGCGCTGCTTCGCCGACTGCACCTGTCCGAGCGTGCCGATCACGTTCTGCACGTGATGGCCGACCTCGTGCGCGAGCACATAGGCCTGCGCGAAATCGCCCGGTGCCTGGAACTGGGTGGCAAGTTCGTCGTAGAAGGCGAGGTCGATATAGACCTTCCGGTCGCCGGGACAATAGAACGGCCCCGACGCGGAGGTCGCATACCCGCAGGCCGAATTGACGGACTGTCGGAACAGCACCAGGGTCGGCGACGGGTACTGCGAGCCGCCCTGGCGAAAGATATTGTTCCAGGTGTCTTCGGTCTCGCCGAGCACCGCCGCGATGAGGTCGGCCTCCGCGTCGGTGGGTGTGCCGGTGGCGGTCGGCGCGGATGAGCCTGTGCCCTCGAGGCCTCCCACGAGACCCAGGAGTGTGGCGGGATTGATTCCCATGAAGTAACCGATCAGCAGCACGACGATCGTGCCGATGCCGAACTTCATGCCGGTGCCACCGCCGGGGCTCGCACGGCGGTCTTCGATATTGCTGCTGCGGCGGCTGCGTCCGAGGCGCATGGCGGTCTCCCCTGGCAAGAGAAAGAGCATACCGCATGGCGCTCTATAGAATGACGCCGTGTCATACGTCCCGCCGACAGAGCTGCCGGTTTCAGCCGCGATTCCCGCGCTGCGCAGCGCACTGCGCGAACACGGTAGTGCGGTCCTGCAGGCCCCGCCGGGCGCGGGCAAGAGCACGGTTGTGCCGCTCGCGCTGCTCGAGGAGCCCTGGCTCGCCGGACGCAAGCTGCTGGTCCTCGAGCCGCGGCGCCTCGCAGCGCGCGCTGTCGCCGAGCGCATGGCCGCCTCGCTCGGCGAGCGCGTGGGCGAGCGGGTCGGTTATCGGATGCGCCTCGACACCCGCGTGTCGCGCGCGACGCGTATCGAGGTGATCACGGAAGGCGTTCTCACACGAAGGCTGCAGCACGATCCGGCACTCGAGGACACGGCGGCCGTGCTGTTCGACGAGTTCCATGAGCGCAGCCTGCACGCAGACCTGGGGCTCGCGCTCACGCTCGAATCGCGCGCGGCCTTGCGCCCGGACCTGCGCATCGTCGTGATGTCGGCGACGCTCGACGGTGACGCTGTTGCGACGCTCATTGGCGCGGCTCCCATCGTCACCGCGGAGGGCCGCATGTTTCCGGTCGAGACGCAGTACCTGCGCAGCGGCTTGCCGGTACTGCCGGGTGATGCCGATTCGCCCGAGCGGCTCACGGCGGTCGCGGTCCTGCGCGCGCTGCGCGAGGAGTCGGGCGACGTACTCGCCTTCCTGCCGGGTGCGGGCGAAATTCGCCGCGTCGCTGCCACGCTCGAGGCCTCGCTCGGCGCCGACGTCGACCTGCGGGCGCTCTACGGCGAACTGACCGGCGAGGCGCAGCTCGCGGCGCTGGCGCCCGCGAGGCCTGGCCGCCGCCGCGTCGTGCTCGCGACCAACATCGCCGAGACGAGCCTCACGATCCCCGGCGTGCGCGTGGTCGTCGACAGCGGCCTCGTGCGTCGCGCGAGCTTTGATCCGGTGAGCGGCATGGGGCGCCTCGAGACCCGGCGCATCTCGCGCGCCTCGGCCGAGCAGCGCCAGGGGCGCGCCGGCCGCACCGAGCCTGGCGTGTGCTACCGGCTGTGGGGCGAGGGTGCGCAACGCAGCCTCGCGGCATACACACCCGCCGAGATCGTGGAGGCCGACCTCGCGCCGCTCGCGCTCGAACTCGCGGTGTGGGGTGCACAGGACGCCGCGCAACTGGCGTGGCTCGATCCGCCGCCGGCCGCACAGCTCGCAAGCGCGCGCGATCTGCTGCGCTGGCTCGGCGCGCTCGACCGCGGGGAGCGCGTCACCGCCCACGGCCGCGCGATGTCCGAACTGCCGGTGCATCCGCGCCTTGCGCACATGCTGCTGTGCTCGCGCGAACTTCGCGCCGGCGCACTTGCCGCCGACATCGCAGCCTTGCTCGGCGAGCGCGACCTGCTGCGCGGCGTGGGTCGCGATGCGGACCTGCGCACGCGGCTCGATATCCTGCGCGGGCGCGGCGCCGGCGGGGAGGACCTGGATCGCGGTGTGCTCGACCGCGTCCGGCGCACGGCGCAGCAACTGCGCACGCAGATCGGCACCGCGGGGCGCGACGGCGCCGCGGCGCGCGCGGATGAATCGGCCGACGTCGAGCCCGGCGATCTGCTGGCGCTCGCCTACCCGGATCGCATCGGGCGCCGGCGCGGGGAGGGCGAGGGGCGCTATGCGCTCGCGAATGGACGTGGTGCGCTGTTCACGCGGCCGGACACAGTGTCGGGCAGCGAGTTCATCGCCATCGCGGCGATCGACGACGGCGCACGCGAGGCGCGCATACGCCTTGCAGCACCGCTGTCGCGCGCGGCGCTCGAGGCGTTGTTCGCAGACGAGATCGAGACTCGCGACGTGGTCGAGTGGGACACGCGCAGCGAGGCAGTCATCGCCAAACGGCTGCGCACGCTCGGTGCGCTGGTGCTGGAAGATCGTCCGCTGCGCGAGCTGCCCGCCGGCGCTGCCGAGGCAGCGATGCTCGCGGGCGTGGCGTCGCTCGGTCTCGAGGCCCTGCCCTGGAGCGCCGCCGCCCGCAGCCTGCAGCAGCGCGTGGCGTTCGTGCGCGCGCGCATGCCGGATGCCGCCGACTGGCCGGATCTCGGCGATGCCGCGCTCGCGGCGCACCCCGGGCAGTGGCTTGCGCCCTGGCTCGGCGGCATCACGCGGCGCGCGCACCTCGCGCGGCTGTCGATGAGCGAGATCCTCGGCTCGCAGCTCACGCACGAACAGCGCGTAGCACTCGCGCGGCTTGCACCCACGCACCTGACGATGCCGACGGGCTCCACGCTGTCGGTGGACTACACCGATCCGGCCTCACCCACGGTCGCCGTGCGCCTGCAGGAGGTGTTCGGACTCGCAACGACGCCGCGCATCGCGGGTGGCACGCTGCCCGTGACTTTCACATTGTTGTCGCCAGCGCGCCGGCCGGTGCAGGTGACGCGCGATCTCGAGAGCTTCTGGCGAAATGCCTACGCGCACGTGCGCAAGGATCTGCGTGGCCGCTACCCGCGGCACTACTGGCCCGAGAACCCGCTCGAAGCGCAGCCCACGCGCGGCGTGAAGCGCCGCCGCTAGTCGCGGCGGCAGCCGCTAGATGCGGCGGTACACATGCACGAAGCGGTCGGTCTTGCCGCGCACCTTCGGGTCGAACACGCCCACAGCGTGCTGGTCGGCGTCGTTGCGCAGGCCATTCCAGGTCTTCTCGAGCCTGAATCCATGGCTCTCGATGTCGAGCTGCGCGAATGCCTCGTCGATGCGGTGCAGGTCCTGCGCGGCAGTCTTGCCCGTGCCGCGCGTCGCGGCGTGATCGACGATCAGGAACACGCCACCCGGCCTCAGCGCCGCGTGGACCTGGTCGAGGAACTTGCCGGCGTTGATCGGCGCCCAGCCGCCCGCTTCGTCGACGTAATAGAGGTCGTGGTACGACATCACGATCATCGCGCCGTCGAGATTGTCCTTGCCGAGGCGCAGGTCGCAGCTCTCGACCAGCATCGGCTTCACGTTCCCGAGCCGGCCGTCCTTCAGGCGCTCCTTCAGTTCCTCGCGCGCAAACTGCTGGTAGGCGGTGTTGTTCAGCATCAGTACGCTGCCGCCGGGACCCACGACATCGCCCAGCAGCTCCGAGTAGTAGCCGCCTCCGGCAAAGATGTCGGCGACTTTCATCCCCGGCTCGAAGCCGGCGAGCGCGAGCACCTCGGCGGGCTTGTCGCGCGCGTCGCGCTCGCGGTCCTTCGCGAGGCGGGCAGGGTCGGCTACCGCACGCGCGTAGATCGAGTCGACGGCCGCGGCGGCGGCATCCGTGGTGGTCGTGGCACCCGCGTCGATGGCCATATCGGTGGCCAGAACGTTGGAAACGACGAGTGGCAAAGTGGCGAGAAGCAGCAATGCGGTGCGCATGATGTCCCTTTCGCAGCAGGGGCCGATCATGCGCCGGCCTGCCGCCCAGGCGAATATGGACTGCGGCAGGACGACCGGTGGGTGCGATGAGCGGCAGGGCGCGCTCGGCGCGGCGCTCAAGTGCGCGCGCTGGCCCTGAGCTCTCAGCCCTGAGCCCTGAGCTCCCCTTTCAGGCATGCTAAGCACGTGATCACCCTGACACGGCTCGTCGAGGCGTTGTCGAGGCGCTGGTGGGCGCTTGCGCTGCTCGCGCTGGCGATATTTTTCATGGCGCGGCGCCTGTTCGGGTACAGCGCCCGGATGCGTCTGCTCACGGGCCACGACGTCTTCGACCTGCAGGGCCCGCTTGCGCTCGCCGACGTCGCCGCGCAGCTCGCGCACTACACCCCCGAGGCGGTGCGCCTCTATGGACGTTACTCGGGCATCGACTTCCCGTTTCCCTTCCTGGTCGCGCTCTTCTGGGCGGCGCTCGCGATCTGGGGCCTGCGACGTGCGCGCCCGGACGTCTTCGCGTCGGGGGACTGGCGGCACTGGGTGCCGTGGTGCTTCCTCGGCTGCGTGTGCGACTGGATCGAGAACGTGGCCAACGCCTGGGTCATCGGCCGCTACCCACCGCTGCACGGCGGCGTCGCGACACTCGCGGTGCTGGCGAAGTACGGCAAGCTGGTGGCGGTGGGCATCACGGCGGTCATCGCGATTGCATTTGCGCTGTGGGGCGCATACACCTCGATCTCGCGCTACGTGCAAAGGAGAGCGACATGAACGGACGGCGCATTTTCCGCGGGTGCATGGTCGGTGCCGCGCTGATCATCGGCGGGGTAGCGATCTATTTCGTGTTCGCGTACCTCGCCACCTCCATCGCGGTGGGCAACAGCGGCCTCAAGCCCTTCTATCAGCAATCGCTGCGCGCGATGTGGCTCGCGTTCTGTGCGCAGCTCGGGCTGCTCGCCGTGGTGCTGCTGTACGCGGCGGGGCGCCCGCGCGGCATTTCAAGGCAGATGGTCACCGTGCTCGCATTCATGCCCATGCTGAGCACGGTGATGCTGTTCTGGTTCGCCGCGAGCCGCGTCGGCGGCGCGTTCCTCGGCGCCGCCGCGCTGCTGATGCTGATCGCGGCGTTCGCCTGGCCCACCGACCCGACCGACGAGGAATCGGCGGTGGAATCGCAGACGCTGGTCAGGTCCCCGGGAGGCCCTCGAGGACCGTGACGAAGAAGTGCCCTTTGCCGGCGCGCAGCGCCTTCGCCGCCGTGTACTCGGGCGAATTCCAGAACGCGAGCGCGGCCTCTTTCGAGGGGAACTTAGAGATGACGATGCTGCGGTTCTCGGCCTCGCCCTCGATCACCTCCACCTTTACCGCCGGCGTGAGGCTCACATGGGAGCCTCCGTAATGCTTGTAGATCGGTGGCAGCGCGGCGTTGTAGGCCTTGAAGCCCTCGGGATCGGTGACCACGCCCTGCACGAGCAGGTAAGCCGGGCGCGGCGGAATCTGGTCTGACATGGATGGAGGCTCCTCGAAAACGGTCATGCTAGCGCCGGCCAGTTCATCGCCGCCACCGTATTGGCCCTTACTCGCGGTTAGAATGTGCGCCTGCCCGGCGGGCCTGTAGCACAGCGGTTAGTGCAGGGGACTCATAATCCCTTGGTCCTTGGTTCGAATCCAAGCAGGCCCACAATCGGGCAAACCCATGGGTAAAGGGGCTCACATGAGAAAGCACACACTGGTCGCGATCGGCATCACGCTTGCTGCGACGGCCGCGCTCGCGGCCTGCGTCAGCGAGCGCGCGCCTGGCAGCGACGCGCCGACCGGAACCGCCGCCAACGCCGTGGCCAATGCCTCGCAGGGCGCGAAGGTCTACACCGAGTGCGCCGGCTGCCATGGCATGACCGGGCAGGGTACGCCCGATGGCCAGGTGCCGGCGATCGCCGGCCAGCATGCGTCGGTCATCACCAAGCAATTGCGTGACTACCGCGAGGGCGAGCGCTGGGACGCGCGCATGGAAAGCATCATGCAGGAGCACCGCTTCAACGACGATGCGCAGATCGCGAACGTCGCGGCGTACCTCGCCGGCATCCGCATGCCGCCCGCGGGCGGTGGTCCGGGTGGCGAGACCGAGATCCGCGCGCACGGCGAGCGCGTGTACGCGCAGAGCTGCGCGGCCTGCCACGGTCCGCGCGCCGAGGGCAGCGACGCGCAAGTCATGCCGCGCCTCGCCGGGCAGCAGTACATGTACCTGCGCCGCCAGCTGCACGACGTGGTGGACGGCCGCCGGCCCAACATCGCGCCGGATCACATCGCGCTGCTCGCGCCGCTCGACGTCGACGACATCGACGGTCTCGCCGAGTATCTCTCGGAGATCGCGCTCTAGAGGCGAGGGCCATGGCCGACATTGCCAGCTGCCACTGCGGTGCGGTCCGGATTGCCGTGAGCGCGTATCCCACGGAAGTCACCGAGTGCAACTGCTCGCTCTGCAGGAGCTATGGCGTCCTGTGGGCCTACTACACCAAGGGCGACATCGTCTCGCTGCCGGCTGCTTCACTGACCGACACCTATGCCTGGGGTGATCGGCACGTCGACTTCCATCGGTGTCGCCCGATCATCCAGCGGCAGCGCCGAGGCTGACAAGCAGCTCGTCGAGCTGACCGAAGGTTTCGTGCATCGCGTCCTGCGCGCCGGTGCCGGCGGCATCGAGCGCTTCCTTCGTGGGGTAGCGCTCGGTCAGCAGGACATGGGTCTTGCCGTCCTTCTCGTGCAGCGTGAGCGTGGTGACGGATCCGGTGTCACCGCTTTCCTCGTTGGTCCACACGAGCCGCGACGACGGCACCACCTCGACGTATTTCCCGAAGAACGCCATCGTGTTCGCGGGGTCGGCGCCGAACACCAGGCGATACCCGCCGCCGACGCGCACGTCCAGCTCGCAGGAGCGCAGCGTCATGCCCATCGATTTCGGCACCCACCACTGTCTGAAGAGATCTGCCCTGGTCCACGCCTCGAACACGAGGCGCGCCGGTGCGTCGAAGGTGCGCATGACGACGACTTCGCGATCGGACCTGCGTTCCACGGTGGTGCGGTTACTCATGGCGTCCTCGATTTCTTCGGGCGGCGGGGAGTGTGTCCTTGCGTTTCAGCTCGGCGACCACGCGGTCGAGCGAGTCGAAGCGCGCGTCCCAGACTGCGCGGTATCGCGAGATCCACTCCATTTCCTCATCGAGGCGGCACGGGCCGATGCGGCAGGTGCGCACGCGGCCGACCTTCTCGGTAGTCACGAGTCCGGCCAGTTCGAGCACGCCGACGTGCTTTTTCATGCCCGTGAGGGTCATGTCGAAGTGGTTGGCGAGGTCGGTGATCGAAGCGTCCGCACGGGCGAGCTGTTCGAGGACGCCGCGGCGCGTGGTGTCCGCCAGGGCGGCGAAGGGGGCGTTGAAGTGGGTCTGTTGAAACTGAACCATATGGTTCAGTATAGATCAGCCGCAGCCGCCGCGCAATGACATCGGGCTTGCGGCTGGTGTTCGCGGCGCGGCCGCTGAGCTGCGGCGTTAATATGCCTTCCGCCATCGAGCGGAGGTTGGGTTTCACCGGGCGATGATGCTTCGCCGCGGTGGGTTGGTCCCTTGCATTCGTCAGGTGTCATGCAGTGCGCTTCCTGGAGCTCCGGATTCCCCCACCCGTAGTGGGTCTCACATTCGCCGCCGGCATGTGGGCGGTTGCGCACGTTCCGCCGATGCTGCCGTTGTCCAGGCCCGCCCGACTGCCAGTGGCAGCGCTCCTGGGCGTACTTGGCGCTGCGGTCGCCATTGGTGGCGTAGTGTCCTTCCGTCGGGCCCGAACCACGGTCAATCCTTTGAAGCCGGAGACATCCACAGCATTGGTCTCCTCCGGTGTGTACTCATTCACGCGTAACCCAATGTATTTGGGAATGGTGTTGGTGCTGTTCGCCTGGGCGGTGTACCTGTCCTCCATCTGGTCCCTGGTCGGCCCGGTATTTTTCGCCTTGTACATCACACGATTTCAGATCGTTCCGGAGGAGCGGGCGCTGGACGGGCTGTTTGGTGCGCCTTTTGCCGAATACAGGCAACGAGTTCGCCGATGGCTGTGAGAGCCAACCGCGCACCGCAGGCCGCTGTCGTGAGGATCCGGGGCGCAGGCGCAAGCTCACTGTTCATTTCTCGCCAATGACCCTCTACAGCTACATCTGGCAGTTTCAGGTCGCCCCCGACCGCGTCGCGGAATTTGAGCGGCACTATGCGCCTGGCGGCTCGTGGACAGACCTGTTCGCACTCGGGCGCGGCTACGTCGGTACGGTTCTGCTGAAGGACCGCGTGGATCCCCTGCGCTACATCACGGTCGACACGTGGGAAAGTGTGGAGGCATATCGGCACTTTCGGTCTTCGTTCGAAACCCGGTATCGTGCCCTGGATGCGGTTTGTGCCGGCTTCACGACTTCAGAGGTCTCACTGGGAGAGTTTGAAGGCGTGGCATCGTCGTTCGAGCGCACCGCATGAACAATCATCCGATCGACAGCTGGCACCGCATTGTGGAGCGCCGTGACCTGCAAGGGCTGGCGGAGCTGCTTGCCGAGGATGCAGTATTCTGCTCGCCGATCGTGCACAAGCCGCAGGCAGGCCGAGCGATTACCACTCTGTATCTGGCCGCGGCATTCGACGTCTTCTTCAACGACAGTTTTCGCTATGTGCGGCAGATCATCGGGCCGCACGACGCCATGCTCGAGTTCGAGACCACGATCGACTCGACACACGTCAACGGAGTCGACATCATCAAATGGAATGCGCGCAACCAGATCGTGGAATTCAAGGTGATGGTTCGCCCGCTCAGGGCCATCAACCTCATCCACGAGCGCATGGCGGCCGTGCTGCAGGCGATGCAGGGGCGCACGTGAGGCGGTGCCACGCACGACTTCGAGAACCGGGGAAAGGCTGATCCGCCCGCAAACACCGACTTCCAGGACGCTTCATGCACGCACACTCGATTTCCGATGCGGATCGCAACTTTCGCGCTGCCTTTGAATCATTCGCCGTGGCTCCGGCTGACTTCAACCACGAAGCCCACGTGCGCCTGGCGTATGTCTACCTGACCGAAGACGATGTCGATGCGGCCGCGCAGCGCATGCGCGCCGCGCTGCTTGCTTTCCTCGAACACCATGGCGTTCCGGCCACGAAGTACCACGAAACGCTGACCCGCGCATGGGTGCTCGCGGTGCGGCACTTCATGAACAAGGGATCGACCTCGTCCGCCGCCGATTTCATCGGCAGGAACCCTGACCTGCTCGACAGCAGGATCATGCTGACCCATTACTCGGCGACCGTGCTGTTCTCTCCCGAGGCCAGGGCAGCGTTTGTCGAACCTGACCTCGATCCGATTCCCCGCCCGTGGAACACACTGTAGAGTCCGGTACTCGCAGGCCACACGGGACAGTCATGGAGTCTGAAATCTCGCACGAAGAGCACGGTCATCGCGGCGCGTTCTTCATCGTGCAGGACGGCAAGCGGGTGGCCGAGATGACCTACAGCCGTACAAGCCCCACTCTGGTCATCATCGACCATACCGAAGTGGACAAGAGCCTCGGCGGCAAGGGCGTCGGCCGGCGCCTGCTCGATGCCACCGTGCAGTGGGCCCGCGGCACCGGCACCAAGGTCATGGCCACCTGTCCATTCGTGAAGGCGCAGTTCGACAGGGATCCGTCGATCCGCGATGTCCTGGCCTGATCCGCACGCCGGTCCGGAGAAGCCCGTGAAGACCCTTGCGGCGCTACTCACCATGTCATGTCTCGGCTTCGGCGCCAGCGTCAGGGCGGACGATGCACAACTCGAGCAGCTTGCCTGGCTCGCGGGGTGCTGGAGCGCGGAGGGTGGTGAGCCCGGCACCGTGGAACACTGGCTGCCGCTCGCGGGCGGCACACTGATCGGCGTCTCCCGCACGGTCAAGGGTGGCAAGACCATTGCGCACGAGTTCATGCAGGTTCGCCGGTCCGATGCGGGGCAGATCGTGTTCATCGCATTGCCCTCGGGACAGAGCGAGACGACATTCGTGTTGAAGAGCCTCGACACGGGCTCGGTCACGTTCGAGAACCCGGCGCACGATTTTCCGCAGCGTGTGATCTATCGTCGCACTTCGCCCGACCGGATCGTCGGCCGCATCGAGGGCGTGCGCGGCGGCAAACTGCAGGGCATCGATTTTCCGCTGCGCCGCATCGCCTGCGATCCTGCCTAGCCTGTGCGCGTCGCGATCATCGGCAACTCGGGTTCGGGCAAGTCGACGCTTGCCCAGGTGCTCGCGACCACGCACTGTCTCGAGAGACTGGATCTCGATACGGTCGCGTGGGAGCCGGACAAGGTCGCAGTGGCCCGCGATCCCGCCTCGGCTGCGCGCGACGTTGCGGATTTCTGCGACGCGCACGAGCGCTGGGTCGTGGAGGGCTGCTACGCCGGCCTGATCGGCATTGCCCTGCAGCGCTCGCCGCTGTTGCTGTTCATCGAGCCCGGTGTCGCGGTCTGCCTGGACCATTGCCGCAGGCGTCCCTGGGAGCCGCACAAGTACAGTTCGAAGCACGCGCAGGACCGCAATCTCCCCCTGTTGCTCACATGGGTCGAGGACTACTACGTACGCGACGGTGACCCATCATTCCTCGCGCATCAGGCACTGTTCGACGCTTACGCGGGTCCGAAACGCAAGTTCACGGCGCGGGTCGAACCTGCGATGATGTATGACGCGATCGGCGCAGACCCGGGTGGGGCAATTTGATGTTGGTGGCACTGGACGCACTGCAGCGGCTGAAGGATGGCAACAAGCGCTTCGTATCCGAAGCATTAGACAGTGAAGCCGTGGCCACACCATCGCGGCGCCGCGAGGTTGCC
>CADEFJ010000071.1 GCA_902826575.1 uncultured Pseudomonadota bacterium
CTGATCAGTTATGCACGCGAGCACGCCGAGCTCGCGACGCGCGAGTTCGGCCTGCGCATCGAGGCTGATCGATACGAGTTCCTGCTCTACGATCCGCGCCGCGGCATCTGGCATGACGCCGATGCCGATGAGGTCCTGCGTGAGCGTGCCCTGCCGGTGGGCCTGCGAACCCGCCTGCGTATCGAGGGCCGCGAAGTGTTGCTCAGGCCGCCGAAGACGGGGGAGCCGCTGATGCCGCAGTTGATGCTGTTCTCGAATGGCGACGTCACGCCTTTCGAGCTCACGCTGGAACGTGCGGGCAGCGACTTGCGCGCCACGCTCGCGAGTGACGAGACCGGCGCCATCAAGCTCACTCTCCCGCAGGATGGCCGGCAGTGATTCGCAGATTGCGCCTGCGCGGGTTCACGCTGATCGAGGTGCTGGTCGCGCTGGTGATCGTCGGGGTCGGCATGGGCGCGCTGCTCGCGACATTGACCTCCGCCGCGGACTCCTCGATCTACCTGCGCGACAAGACCTTCGCCGAGTGGATCGCGCTCAATCGCCTCAGCGAATTGCGCCTCGCCGCGAAAGCGCCCGCCACCGGCAAGTCCACTGGCGAGCTCGACTTTGCGGGCCGGCACTGGAAATACGAGCAGGAGGTCATCGAGACCGACATACCCGGCGTGCTGCGCATCGACGTGAGTGTCGCCGACGCCGCCACGCAGATCGGCAACAGCAAGAGGAAATCCTGGACCGTCACGGCCAGCGGCGTCGTGGGCGACGCGCTGCTCGCGCCGAACGGCCTCGAACCCGACTGGAACGGCGGCTCGTTCCCGGGCGCACCGGCGCGCAGCGGCGAGGAGCCGGAAACGCCGCCACCCGAGGACGGAACGACGCCACCGCCACCTGCACCCGGCCCTCTTCCGACTTCATGATGCGCACGCGCGGCTTCACACTCGTCGAGTTGCTGGTGGCCTTGTTCATTTCGGCCATCATGTTCGCGATGGGCTACGGCGCGCTCCAGCAGGCGCTGGGGAATCGCGAAACCGTCAAGGCGAACCAGGACCGCCTGGGCCAGCTCGTCAACACCATGCGCATCATTTCGCAAGACGTCGGCCAGCTGGCACCGCGGCCGACGCGCAGCCTCGTCGGCGACGGCGCCGATCCTGCCTTGCAGGCCGACCGGCGCGCGGATGCACTCGTGACCTTCACGCGCTTCGGCTGGGCGAATCCCGCCGGAATCCAGCGCCCGGCCCTGCAGCGCGTGCGCTATGTGCTCGAGAACGGCACGCTCTATCGGGAGCACTGGCATGTGCTCGACCCGGTGCTCGGCGCGCAGCCGGCGCGGCGCGCGCTGATCGGCGGCGTACGCACGGTGGGCTTTCGCTTCATGGAAAGCGGGCGCAGTTGGGCCGAACAGTGGCCTGGCATCGTCACGGCCGGCGATCCGCGCCAGCCGCAACTTCGTCGCCGGCCGATCGCGGTCGAGGTCGTGCTCGACCTCGAGGATTTCGGCACGATCACGCGCATCTTCGAGGTGCCCGGATGAGGCGCGAGCGCGGCGTGGCCATGCTGACCGCGATCATCCTGGTCGCCCTCGCCACGATCGTCGCGGCGAGCATCGCGTTCGTGAGCGGCATGACTGCGAGGCGCACGAGTGGCGCGTTCATGTTCGATCAGGGCATCCAGTTCGCGGGCGCGGCCGAGGCGATGGCCGCCTACGTCCTGCGCGAAGACCGCAAGGACAACCAGACCGACGACTACAGCGAGACCTGGGCCCAGCCCTACGGGCCGGTGGAACTGATCGAGGGTTCGGGCATCTGGCTCGAAGCGCGGCTCGATGACGCGCAGGGGCGCTTCAACGTCAACAACCTGGTCGATGCCGACGGCGTCGTGCGCACCGAGGGGATCGACCAGTTCAAGCGGCTGCTCGCGACACTGCAGCTCGAGGAGAAATGGGCCGCGCTGCTCGCCGACTGGATCGACGCTGACGACCAGCCGAATGGCTTCGAGGGCGGCGAGGATACGCTGTACCTCGCTCAAAGTCCGGCGTATCGCGCCCCGAACGCACCGATCGTCAGCATCAGCGAACTGCTCGCCCTGCCCGGCTTCGGCAGCGAGCGTTACCTGCGGATCGCGCCTTATGTCTCAGCATTGCCGCCCGGTACGCCGCTCAACGTGTGCACTGCGCCGGGCATCGTGATCGACGCAATGACCGAAGAGCGCGAGTACGGCCTCGACGCGGAGCGGCTGGCCAAGTCGCGCGAGTCGGGCTGTTTTCCGACCAAGGCCGACCTGCAGGCCAAGACCGATGCTGCGAAATGGGTCACGCTCCAGTACCAGATCAGCGATAGTTCCGAGTACTTTCGCCTGCGCAGTTTCGTCGGTATTGGCACCATGGAGCTGGCCTTGTACAGTCTCCTGAAGCGTGAATCGACGGGCGTCCGCCCGATTCTGCGCACCTACGGTACGGATTGACCCATGGCTGACTGGTTCGTTGTGCGTCTGCCCCGCGCGAGCGGCGATCCGGTGACCTGGATTGCGGTCGACGGTGAGGGACACATGCTCGCCTCGCCCGGCGCCGGCACGCTCGCCCAGGCCGCCACGCACATGGCGGGACGCCGCGTCGCTGCGCTCGTTCCCGCCGAACACGTATTGCTGACCGACGCGGCATTGCCGGCCAAGGCCGGCGCCAAGCTCGCCCAGCTCGTTCCCTACGCCCTCGAGGAACAGGTCGCCGAAGACATCGACGCCCTGCACTTCGCCATCGGTCGGCGCAACAACGAAACCGGTCGCACGTCCATCGGCATCGTCGACAAGTCGATCATGCAGTCTGCGGGCGCCGCCCTCCTCGAGGCTGGCCTCTCGCCGGCTGCGCTCTACAGCGAAGCGAGCCTGATTGCACCCAATCCCGGACAAGTGGTCGCCTGGCTCGATGGCGACACGCTGGTCGTAGTCTCCCCCGGGCGCCCGCCAATCGTGGTGCCGGTGACGACGCTCGGCGGAGCATTCGAATTTCTCGCCGGCAGCCAGGCCTATGGTGCCGATGTGCTGCCCGCCACTCTTTCACTGCAACTCGTCGCGACCAGCGCCGACTGGCAGCTGCATGCCGGCGAGCTCGGCTTTCTGCAGGAGCACTTCGCCAGCGTCACGGTGCAGCTGCTGCCGCAGGGTTCGTTGCCGTGGCTTGCCAGCCAGATCGAGGCAGCCTCGCCGCTCAACCTGCTGCAGGGCGACCATGCGCCGCGCAGCGGGGGCGGCGCCGACTGGCGCCGCTGGCGCGTGCCGGCGGCGCTGGCGGCCGCACTGCTCGCCGCGTTCATCGGCGGCAAGATCTACCAGGTCCGGAGCCTCGACGCCGCCGAGCGCGCGCTCGACGTCGAGATCGAGCAGACCTTCCGCATGGCGATGCCGGGCGCGCAGGATTCGACCGATGCGCGCCGCCGCATGTCGCAACGCTACGCGGCCCTGCAGGACGGCGGCGGCAACGCCGGGCTGCTGCCCGCGCTCAACGCGTTCGCCACGGCACGCGCAGCCGTACCCGATGCCAGCCTGCAGGGCATATCGCTGCGCGAGGGTTCACTCGACCTGCGTGTGCGCGCGGCGGACGCGGCGAGCCTCGACCAGATCAACCAGGGACTGCGCGCCAGTGGCTACACGACCGAACTGTCGAGCGGTACCGCCGCGGACACCGGCTATGAAGGCCGCATCCATATCCAGCTGGCGGGTGCGTGATGGACACCGTGAAGCAATGGTTCAATGGCCTTGCCCCGCGTGAGCGCCGCTTCGTCATCGTCGGCGGTGTCGCGGCCCTTGTCATCGTGCTGTTGATGGCAGTGCTGCCACTGCAGCGCAGCGCCGCCGCACTAGAGCAACGCGTTGCGACCAAGCGCGCGGATCTCGCGTGGATGCGCAGTGTCGCGCCGACACTCGCCGGCGCAGGTCCCGTGTCGGATACACCGCTGACCGCCGAGTCGCTGGTCGTCACGGTCGATCGCACGGCGCGCGAGGCCAATCTCGGCGAGGCGCTCGCCCGCTCCGAGCCGGCTGGCCAGGGCGGCCAGCGCGTGCAGCTGAACGCCGCCCGCTTCGACGTGCTGGTGGCATGGCTCGCACGCCTGCGCCAGCAGCACGGTATCCGCGTCGTCGCGGCGACTGTCGAGCGCACCGAGCAACCCGGCCTCGTCAATGCCACCGTCGAGCTCAATGCGCTGTGAAGCCGCTGCGACTCGCAGCGATCATTGCCGCTGCGCTGCTCATCACCCTGATTGCCCGCTGGCCGTTGTCCTGGACAACGCATTGGCTGCCGGGCTCGCTGCAGTGTGAAACTCCTGCCGGCAGTGTGTGGCGGGGCCGCTGTGCTGCGCTCAAGGTCGGACGATTGCGCCTGGGCGAGACGTCCTGGCAACTGCATCCGCTTGCGGTGTTGCGCGGCGCCCTCGCCGCGACCGTGCAGTCGCACCAGGGTACCGAGCGGCTGCGAGCCGACATTGAATTGCACCTCGGCGGCCAGCGCATCGCGCGCAATGTGGAAGCCGAACTCAGGCTCGGTGAAGGGCTGCTGCAACAGAATGCGATGGGCCTGGGCGGACAGTTGCACCTGCAGCTGCCGCTGCTTGAGCTGGATGAGCGGATCGTGCGTGCAATCGAAGGCACGATCACCGTTCGACAGCTGTCCCAGGGCATGAACAGGACCACCCCGCTTGGCGACTTCGAACTCACTTTCCCCCCGGGGTCATTGCACGGCAACCTGCGCGATCTCGGCGGGCCGCTCGGCGTCACCGGTACATTGACGCTGACCGACGAGCCGGGCTATGTGGTCGAAGGGTTCGTGACAACGCGCGCCGGCACGCCGCAGGCGCTTGCCCGCTCGATCAGCCTGCTCGGCACGCCGGACGCCGCCGGCCGACGTCCGTTCTCGCTCGCCGGCACTTATTGATCGTAGGCGCGGAAGGCCCCAAGCAACGGGAAGTACAGCGCAGTGCGCACGGGCTCGGGACCGAGTGCCCGGGCGAGCGCCGCATAGCGCGCGAGCTGCGAGCGATAGCGCTCCATTTCGTTCGCGAGGAAGGCTTCCAGATCCCCGCCCTCGTGACGGCTCGTCTTGTAGTCGATCACCCAGCGAATGCCGTCTGCATCGATGAACGTGCGATCGAACAACACGTTGACGACGCGCCCGTCCACGATCCCCGTCAGGGCAAGTTCGGTGGCGCTGCGTTGATGCCGCGGGTCGAACAGCCATTGGCCGCGCGGATCGGCCCAGGTCCGCCGCAGTGCCTGCATTACCGTCGACTCGGCGGCGTCGAGTTCCGCCTCGGGCACGCCAAGGCGAGCCAGCATCGCGCGCTGCGTCGCGCCCTCGGCTTCGATCTCGGCCGCGGTCGCCGGCAACCCGCGACCCCAGCGCTCGAGCACTGCGTGCACGGCCGTACCGATATGGCGCGCTGTCTCACGCACCCAGCTGAACGAGGGGACCTCGAGCGTTTCACGCCCCAGGAACAGGCTGTCAGTCGCGACCGCATCGGTGACCGCCACGGCCTGCCAGTCGGCCGGCAGGCGCTCGAGCCGCGTAGCCATGGAGACATCGACACGCGCCGCGCCCCGCGTCGCGTCGACCACCCTGAATTGCCCTGCAAGCGCGGGCCAGGCCGCCGCGAGCAGTGTGCCACTCGCGGGCTTCGGATCCTCGCCCTCCGGTACCGGGACGCCCGCGATCCAGTGCAGCGAGTGGCGGGCACGCGTTGCCGCGACGTAGAGCAGCCGCAACTGCTCGTGCGCACGGCGAGCCCTCGCGAGCTGCCTGATGAAACCGCCAAGCTGGTGCTCATCGCGCTCACCGACGGCAACGATGGGCGACATCAGCAGATCGGAGTCCTGGTCGGTGCGCGGCAGATCGAGCCAGCGCAGCAGCGGCTCTTCGTCTGGCCGTGAGCGACGACCGAGGCCCGGCAGGATCACATGATCGAACTCCAGGCCCTTGGCGCGATGGATCGTCATGATCTCGATCGCACCCGCGGCAACGTTGTCCGAGCGCGCATGCAATTCGGCAAGCACCGCATCCATCGATGCGCTGCCCCGCCATTCACCTCGCGACCAGGCCGCGTCGAGTGCACGGCAGAACTCGCGCGCCGCATCGAGGCCACCGATGGGATAGCACTCGTGCCCACCCAGCTGCATCCACACCGACTCGAGTGTGTCGCCCGGCGCACCATGCCCCCGCCCGTCGAGCGCACCAGCGATGACTTCCCGCACCCGTGCCAGGCGCTGCGACTCCTCGGGCTCGAGTTGCGCGATCCGGTCCGCCGACTGCATGGCTTCCCATACGAGCAGCGGATCCTTGCGACCGGACAGGACGCGCAGGCTCTTCAGGGTGAGGCCGCACCACGGGGCGCGCAACACCGTGAGCC
This sequence comes from uncultured Pseudomonadota bacterium, assembly GCA_902826575.1. Lineage (GTDB taxonomy): Bacteria > Pseudomonadota > Gammaproteobacteria > Steroidobacterales > Steroidobacteraceae > CADEFQ01. The sequence continues at coordinate 6,387 of CADEFJ010000071.1, forward strand.
AGGCAGTGCGATCACCGGGATGCAGCAAGGCGCGCAGCAGCGCGACGAGGTCTCGTACCGCCGGTACTTCGGCAAGCGGCACGAGGTCGACACCTCGCACGGCAAAGCCCGCGGCCGCGAGACGCGCGGAAATCGGCACGGCGTGCGCACGAGCCAGTACCAGCACCGCGATCCCGGCCTGTGGTTCGCGCGCGCGCAGCGCGCGGACGCACTCGAGCACCGCACCGGCATCGTCTTCACCGTTGCCGTTCGCCAGGGCAAGCAGTGAAACGGCCTCGCCCGCTTCCGCGCGCCCCGCGATGGCCGCCACGCTCGGCGTGTAACGCACGGCGGCTGCGCGCAGGTCGTCATGCACGGGAAACAGTTGTTCGAAAAGCGCATTGCTGAATGCGACCAGCGCAGGCCGTGACCGGAAGTTGCGCGTCAGGCGCAGCGCCTCGAGCTTCACCGGGCCGATGCCATGGTCACGCGCACGCAGGAACAGACCCACCTCCGCCTCGCGAAACTGGTAGATCGACTGCATCGGGTCGCCAACGACGAACAGCGTGCGCCCATCGCCCGCCGACCAGTCCTGCACCAGCGTCTCGAGCAGCTCGAACTGCGCGATCGAGGTGTCCTGGAATTCATCGACGAGAATGTGGCGCAGCGTGAGTCCGGTGCGGATCGCGAGGTCGCTCGCGCCGCCGTTTTCGGTGAGTGCTGCGCGCGCTGCGCCGGCGACGTGCACGTGATCGACGCGCCCGGCCTGCGCGAATTCGAGCTGCAGGTGCCGTGCGGCCCAGGTGAGTACGCGTGCGAGCGCATCGATCGCGAGCCCGTCCGCATCGGACAGCGCAGGCGGGGGCAACAGTCGCGTCTCGCGCAGCAGCCGCTCCGCCCCCGCAAGGCCCTCGAGCTCCTCGATCGCCGCCCTCAGTGCCGATTTGTTGGCGGCATCCTTGTAGGCCGGATGGATGCGCGCATCGATGCGCTTGCGCAACGTGTGGGCATTGGTGAGTACGGCCGCTGCAAACCGGCCCCAGGCCGGCAGCGTCTCGGGCGCCGCACCCAGCGCGCCCACATCGGGTAACGCACTGGCCGCCGCCAACAGCGCAGCCGGCAGCTGCGCCACATTGCGGGCGAGTTGCTCCGACACAATGCGCGCGAGCGACGCATCGATGCGCGCGCGCAAGTCGCCGGTATCCCCGGCCAGTACGTGCGGCAGCCAGTGGGCGCGCCTCGCCAGCATCTGCGCGAGCAACGCCTCGACCATGCGCCACCGGTTGTCGAGCCGGTCGAACAGCAGGTCGAGATCGCCCCGCACGACAGGATCGGCCTCGCCGTCGAGCAGGGCGCGTCGGGCCGCACGTTCATAAAGGTCCCATGGACGGTCGGCGATGGTAAGGGCGTTACCGGCAGCGGCCGCCAGTGGCAGCTGCGCAGCGAGCGAGTAATTGAACGCGTCGATGGTCAGGATGCGCAAGCGCGAGGCCTGCGCTTCGAGCTGCCAGCCGCGCTCCCGTGACCTTGCGTGCACCCCATCAGCCAGGCGGCGCAGCAGCGGGGCTTGCGGATGCGCGGGATCGATGTCGCCGGCGAGCGCCGCGAGCACGCGCGCGCGCATCTCTGCTGCCGCCTTGCGCGTGAAGGTGATCGCGAGCACTTGCTCCGGCTCGTCCACCGCAGCGAGCAGCGCCAGCAGGCGTTGCGTCAGCACCGTGGTCTTGCCCGATCCGGCGGGAGCCTCGAGCAGCACCGATGCCTCGATGCGGATCGCGCGCTCGCGTGCGAGTGCATCCAGTTCAGTGAGTCGACGATCGGGATCAGCCATCGGCGTCGTCCCGCTCTTCGAGTTGCGCCCGCTCACCCACGCGACACAGCGCCCCGAGGTGGCAATAGCGACAGGCGGACCTGGCCGGCGTCACCGCTGCCTCCGCGCGCAGGAACTGTGCAGCGAGTCCGCGCAGTTGCGCCAGCCAGATCTCGACCTGTCGTTCCCAGGCCGCCGCCCCCGACTCGGGGTTGTAAGCCTGGAGCGCGGGGACCTTCGGCAATGACACGTCGGGCGCCGTGATGCCGGTGTAGCACATGTCTGATCGGGTGAGATGCGCGTTCGCGAGCGCGCGAACATCACTGCCCAGGGCGGCGAGGTAGGTGAGCAGCTGCACCGCGTCGGGCCGCTCGCCATACCAGTCGTGGCGCTGCGGCTTGCCGCTCTTGTAATCGATGACCGCGAGCCCCCCCTCCGCCAGTGCATCGACGCGATCGATGCGCACGGCGAGGCGCGCCTCACCCACGTTGATCAGCTTCTGCTGCTCGATCCCGGCAACACGGAACGCCGGACGGGTGGCCTCGAGCGCGGCAAACTCCACGATGAGCTGCACGAGTCGCTGTGCTTCGCGTTCACGCGATGCGGCCACGGTCTGTGCCCCGTGCAACGGCGGCGCTTCGCGAGCCTGCTCGACCGCCTGCCGCGCGAGCCTGCGCAGCTCTTCCGGTGCCAGCGCCGCGAGCCGTGTCGAATCCATTACCCGGCGCCAGAAAACATCGAGCGCCGCGTGCAGCCAGCGGCCGCGTTCGTCTGGCTCGACCCCCAGCCGCAACTCGTCGAGCGGCTCGGCCCCGAGCTGCTGCCACGCGTAGGCGCGAAACGGGCAGTCGGCCTGGTGCTGCAGGGCGCTCGTCCCGCCCGGCAATGATTGCTGCGTTGGCCATGGCATTCCGGTCTCGTCGGCCAACACCTCGAGCGCCAGCGGCCGGCGCAATCGCAACGGCAGCCACATTCCGGCCGCACCATTGTCCGCTGTGTCGCGCCGGGGCCAAGCGGCCAGCAACGGGCTCGGCGAGACCTGCAGGTCCCCGGATGCCGTTGCCGCACTCAGCACGAGGTGGTCCGTCGCCGCACGCCATGCCGCCAGCGCCTGCTGCGCCACTGCCAGCTGCCCCGCACCGCTTGCCGCCACGACACCGGCATCCCGCAGGGCGACGAGTGGGACGAACGGATTGGTCATCGCGGGAGCCGGCCACGCCTCGGACGTCAGGTTCGCAACCCAGATGCCGTCGTAGTGCGCTATCGGATCATCATGCAGCGCCGCGATCGTGACGAGGGCATCGCCGGTGGCGGGCTGGTAGGTCGTGCGCATCGCGAGATCGCGCAGGCCGCCCAATGCCTGCCGTGCTGTCAGCGTGCCGGCAACGCCGGCCACCGCGCCGAACTCGTCGAGCAGCCCGACGAAGCGCAGCCACGTCTGTTGCCCGGCACTGTCGAGGCCGACGTACTCCGCGGAGTCGCGCAGCGCCGCCAGCGCGCCACTGAATCGCTCCGCCCAGACGCGCGCAGTGGCGCTGCCTGAGTCCAATGCCCCGAGGGCCGCGCGCAGGCGCGCGACCAGTGTCCCTGCACTCTCGAGACCGCCAGCTGCAGCGCGGCCCAGCAATGCGAGACTCGCCCGCGCGTCGGCTTCGACAGGCGCGTGCCGGCGCCACCACAGATCGACCCGCGCGGCCGCCTCGGCCGGCAGGACGCCATGGGGACTGCGCAGCCAGGTCGAAAACTCGTCGAAGTCCAGCCCGTCGATGAACCAGGTCAGGCTCGCAAGTGACTGCTGAACGAGTGACTGGCGCGCAAGCGGCACGCCACCCTCGATCGCGACGAGTCCGTCACTCGCCTCGCCGGCAAGCTTGGAGCGTGGCGCCAAGGCGGCGCGGATCTGCGCGGCCAATGCTTCGCGCTGCTCGAGGCCACTGGCTGCCACCACCAGCAAGCGCGCATTGGCGCTCCGCTCGAGCCGGTGCAGGCACCAGGCGGCAATGCGCTCGATCTCATCGGAGGTGTCGCCGGCGAGCTCGACGGCCGGCAACGCGCGCGACTCGCCGGTGACGCACCACTTGCCGGCGTGGCCGCTGGCGCTGCGCGCCGCGTGGATTGACCGCAGCCACGGTACATCCCGCGTCGCGAAGCCCACAAAGTGCACCGCTTGCGGCCCTGCCAGTCCATTCATTGCGCCCGCGATGTTCGCGACTGTATCTGCGCCCCTGTCCCGCCGCGCCTGCACCACTACACGCCGCACTTCATCAAGCAGCTGTGTCTCGCGCCCGCCGATGGTGCGCCAGCGGGCAATGTCGATGTGGTGTTCGCTCGCCAGCCGGTCTGCCCGCCGCAAGGAATCTGCGAGTGCGGCGGTACCGCCGAGCGCAATGCCGCTCATGGCGCGTGCCGTAGCCTCGCGCCACAGCCACCAGTCCTCTGCAGCCGAAAGTGCGCGTGGCAGGGCGGTCCCGGTGGCCGCACGCGCCACCTCGCGTGCGATCCATGCGTCACTCGACAGCACATCGGGGGTCGGCCAGACGCCGAGCCTGCGCTCGAGCGCATTGCGTGCACGGGCGATACGCAGCGCGTGGGCTCGCTGCGGGGACGGTGCGACGACCGTATCGCCCCGCTCCAGCGACTCAAGAATTTCGGGTGGGAGTGTAATCAAATCAATGGATTACACTTATAATATAGAATTTACTTGAAACGCCCCGCCGCTTCGACGACCCGCGCGGCTCCCGTGTCGGCCTGCGCGCCGGCTGCGTAGGTGGCCAGCAATTCGTCCATGCGCTGGAACACCGTCCGGAGTGTCGCAGCATGCGGCAGGTTGGTGATGCGGAAGTGATTGCGGTAGGGCACGTTGAAGCTGACGCCCGGTGCGACCAGTACGTGTTTCTGCTCGAGCAGATCGAGCGCGAAAGCCTGGTCATCGAATCCCGGCAGCGCGCTCGCATCGACGCCGACGAACGCGTACAGCGCCCCCAGCGGGGCCTGCAGCTGCAGGTACGGACTTGCATTCACTGCATCAAGGATTGCGGCGCGCGAATCGTGCAGGCGTCCTCCCGGCGCGGTGAGCTCCTTGATGCTCTGGTAGCCGCCCAACGCCGTCTGCACCGCCCACTGCGCCGGCACGTTGCTGCACAGTCGCAACGACGATAGCAGTTCAAGCGCAGTCAGCAGTTCGCCGGCCGAGCGCAGCCGCCCGGAGAACGAGGCCCACCCGACCCGATAGCCGCAGGCGCGATAGACCTTCGACAACCCGGACATCGTGGCGCACAACGTGTCCTGTACCAGTGTCGCCATCGGCACGAACTCGGCGCCGTCGTACAGTATCTGGTCGTAGATCTCGTCTGCGAGCACGACCAGGCTGTGCTTCTCGGCAATGCGCGCAAGCCGCTCGAGCACCGCGCGCGGATACACGGCCCCGGTCGGGTTGTTCGGATTGATGATCACGATGGCGCGCGTGCGACGGGTGATCAACGCTTCGACGGCCTGCGGATCCGGCACGAAACCGTCCTCGGGGCGGCAGGGATAATGCACCGCCTTGCCGCGGTTGAGGTTCACGGCCGCGGTCCACAACGGGTAATCCGGGCCCGGCACGAGTACTTCGTCGCCGTCGTTCAGCATCGCGCGCAGCACCAGGTCGATCAGTTCCGATACGCCGTTGCCGATGAACACCTCTTCCGCGCTGACACCCTGCACGCCGCGCGCCTGCTGCTGCATGACGACGGCCTCGCGCGCGGGGAAGATGCCCTTCTGGTGGCAGTAGGCCTCGCTTGCGCCCAGGTTCTCGATCATCGCCAGGCGCATCGTTTCGGGCGCCCGAAAGCCGAACAGGCCCGGATTGCCGATGTTGAGTGAAATGATCTCGTGCCCGAGGCGCTCCATTTCATGGGCGCGACGCGCGAGCCGTCCACGAATCTCGTAGCGGACGTTACGGAGGCTGTCGCTCGGTCGAAATGAGTCGGTCATCACACGAGCATAACATCGTGCCCCGTCTCAGCGGATGGCCCCCACCGCCCGCAGGCGCGCGCGTTCCGCGGAATCGAGACCCAGTTCCGCTTCCAGCACGGCGTCCGTGTGCTCGCCGAGCAGCGGCGGCGCCATGCGGTACTCGAGCGGCGTGCGCGAGTAGTTGATCGGGTTCCTGACGCCCGGCACCTTGCCGGCCGTCGGGTGTGGCAAATCGATGCGCATGCCCCGATGGACGATCTGCGGTTCGGCGAATACCTGGCCGATCTCATTGATCGGACCGCAAGGTACGTTCGCGGCGTTGAGCGCGTCCAGCCACCAGCGCGTTGGGTGTTCGCGCAATGCCGCCGCGACGATCGGCACCAGTTCGGCGCGCTGCGCGACGCGGGCCTTGTTGGTTGCATAACGCGCATCGGTCGCAAGCTCCGGGTGCTGCGCCACCGCGCACCAGGCCGCAAACTGGCGGTCGTTGCCGACCGCAAGCATCAGGAAGCCATCGGCCGTTGCGAACGCCTGGTAGGGGACGATGTTCGGATGGGCCGTGCCCTGGCGCCGCGGCGACTCGCCGGTCACCAGGAAGTTCATGTTCTGGTTCGCGAGCCAGCCAAGTTGCGCGTCGAGCAGCGCAAGGTCGATGTACTGACCGATGCCGGATGCGCGCCGCTCGTACAGCGCGGCAATGATGGCGGTCGAGGCGTACATCCCGGTCATCAGGTCGACGACCGCCACTCCGACCTTCTGCGGTCCGCCTCCCGGCACATCATCGGGCAGGCCCGTGATACTCATCAGGCCGCCCATGCCCTGGATCATTGCGTCATAACCGGGCTTGTCCGCGTCCGGACCATCCTGTCCGAAGGCAGAGATCGAACAGTAAACGAGCGCGGGGCATTCGGCCTTGAGTTGTGCGTATCCCAAGCCGTATCTCGCGAGTCCGCCGACCTTGAAGTTCTCGACCAATACATCGCAGCGACGCGCGAGCGCGCGCACGAGCTGCGCGCCTTGCGGATTCGCGAGGTCCACGGCGACCGATCGTTTGCCGCGATTGGTCGACAGGTAGTAAGCGGATTCGGTGGTGTCGCGACCCTCGGCGTCGCGCGCATACGGCGGGCCCCACTGGCGTGTGTCATCGCCACCATCCGGACGCTCGATCTTGATGACCTCGGCGCCGAGATCGGCGAGCGCCTGGGTGGCCCAGGGGCCAGCCAGTACGCGGGAGAGGTCGAGGACTCGGATGCCGTGCAGGGGGCCCATTGGGGCGCAATTATAGGGGGCGAACAGCGTGCGGCGAACAGAATACGGCCAAGCAAGAGCGAACAGCGTGCGGCGAACAGACTACAGCCAGACGAGTGCCGCGCTTCCGGCTGTCAGCTGTTCGCTGCAACCTGTTCGCTTCAGCCTTGGCTGCAATCTGCTCGCTGTTCGCCGTTCGCCGTTCGCCGTTCGCCTATCTTTTTCGCCGGCGCTTCTTCTTGTGCGTATGTTCGACGGCTCCATCGCCGTGGTGATGCGCCGTGTCGCCATGCGCGTGACCATGCGGGAAGTCGAAGTCGACCGGATGATTGTGGCCGTGGGTGTTGATCCACTTGTACAGGTCCGGCATCCAGTGCTGGATGCGGCTCGCGGCCCGCTCGCGGTTCTCTTCGATGTTGGTCCACGGATTGAAGTGGAAGTGGTTGTAGAGCCGTGAATCGGTACGGCCGATCGCCAGGGTGCCGAGCTTGCAGCCGAACGCACCGTGGTTGATGTACGGCGGGCGGTAGAAATAGCCGCCGGTCGGCAGGTCGCCGAACTGCATCATCCAGGACGTGCCCCAGATGTGGTACGCCTCCTCCGCGCAGTCGTGGTAGGAGATGTTGTCCTGCCAGAAGTTCGGTGTCATGCAGTAAAGGAAGGTGAACGCCTGGGTACGTTCATCGAAATGCAGCACCTTGACGAGGCAGCCAGGCGCGGTGGCCGGGAAGAAGTTGGTCGAGGTCCACTGCATGTCGTCGTAAGCATTCACCACGGCGAACTTGCTGCGCTCGGCACGCGGGTGGTCGGAATCCGATTCGACGAACGACGGTTCACCGTAGTTGTAGAACAGCAGGCCGGTTGCGCCGCGCGACGAGGACAGCGCGCCGATCGCGATCCCGGCCGGGACCATGAAGTAGCTGCCCGGACCGTGGACCTTGTCGCCGACGGTGATCGAGCCCGTCATGATGAACAGCTCGTATTCACTGTAGCTCATGCCCGGGGGCTGCTTGTAGCCCGGCTCGAACATCACGGTCATGGTGCAGGCGCCATTGTCCGGGTCGAGCGAGAGCATCTTGTAGTGCATGCCCTTCGGGAAACCGGGCATCGTGAACTTGCGGAACTGGACGTCGCGATCGACG
>CADEFJ010000072.1 GCA_902826575.1 uncultured Pseudomonadota bacterium
CTCGCCATGTTACGGCGCGGCCCTGCACTGCGACACCTGCACCCGCGCCCGCCCCCGTGCCCGCATCCGTGCCCGCATCCGCGCAAGTCAGCGCATCTTCGAGCGTGCGTGTTCTGCTTTGGCCGCTCCGATCGCGGTCTTCACATGCTTGCGCTCTTCAGGGGGCGGCAGCACGGCACGGAAGCCCAATGATTCCATCCAGAGTTCGCGGGCCCAGCCCTTGGAATGATAGAGGTGCTCGTCTTCCTGGTCTTCCACCTCATCCACCGCGGCCTTCAGCGCTGCCCGCCACGGCGCGGGCGCCTTCTCCGAGCATTGTTCGAGGAGGTGCCAGTTCGCATGGTCCTTGGTCTCCGCAAGCACGACGCAGTCGCAGGCAACCAGCTGCGCGGCGTCGGCCTTCAGTGTCGCCAAGGCCTTCTGCATCGCCTTGACGAGGGCCTCGCCATTGCCTCTTGTGAGCGCGCGGCCGGGGGTTTCGGTGTCGGGATCGAGCCCGAGCTCACGCGCGGTCTCGGTCAGGATCTCGACGTGGCGGTGGGTCTCCTCGAGGTACTTGGTCCATTCCTCGCGCAGATCGTCGTTGATGACGCATTCAAGCGCCGTCTCGTACACCTTGACACCGCCTTTCTCGTGCTCGAGGGCTTGGAGCAGCAGTTCCTGTATCTGCTTGTCGTTTGTACCGTTCTGTCTGGCCATGAGTAATCTCCTTTGTGCGCAACACTGAACGATTGCGCCGTTGGTTTCGGCCGGAGCAGGCTGCAGCGGGCTGTAAGAGCACGCTGACGGAAGCCCGGCTTCGCGCGCCCGCGCGGCCAGCTGGCTGAAGAGGCAGACGGTATCGCTTTCACCATTGGGGACGTCATGGTGCCCGGCCCGCGAGTCGGCGGTGAAGCGCTTATCGTCGCCGCTCCAATTGCCGTGAGCTTGTGGCACTGCAAGTCACTCGTCAGGTTCTCAACATTCCGATCCGCTCAGCAATGAACGCGCGCCGGCCTGGTGACTTGACCAAGTCTGTGTAATCTTTCAGGCGTTTCCATTGGAAGCGACGTGGAATCGTCAGTTCGGGCAGCTTCGAGAAAACACGCGATCTTCCAGGCGCGAGATACACCAGATCGAAAAGCGCCTTTTCCGGGATCGCGATCTTGGCGTCCGAGCCCGCCAGGAACTCGAAGCCTTTGAATAGCTCAGGTGGCATGCGGTGATATGAGATCGTGCCCATCGGTGTCCGAAGGCGACGCGGGCGCGCTGGAGTTACGGCGTAGATGATCGAGGGGATTTGCTCGATCATCCCGTGATGAAACAGTGCCGATTGCAGCGAGACATAGGCCGGGTAGGGCGCCGAAATCAGCTCAGGCAATGCGAAGCGGTCGATCTTCTGGTTCACCAACCATCGACCTCGGCTCAAATGAACGATCATCCCTTTTGCAGCGAGACGTCTGAGTATCGTGGTCGCGTTGCTCGCGGAGACTTGCAGAAGTGCGGCAACGTCGCGCGATTCAACGGCCGGGGTTGCCAGTGTTCGCAGTCGCTGCAGGGCTTCGATCTGGTTCACTTCCGCAGAGCCTCCAGGCCGTTGACGACTTGCTCCTGCAGCTCATTCCAGGCCTGCCTGTTGCCGTAGTGGTCCTGATACTCGGGCTCCAGATAGGCGAGAACCTGGCCCGCGAACGCGTCGTAGTTCACCGCCAATGCATTGTCGATCGCGGCGGTCAAGTCGTTGGCGGCTGTCGGGGGTAGCGGTCGCTCGGCTCCTCCCGCATCCATCAACAACTTCAGATCGAACACATCCCGGGATTGCACTTGTTTGCGCAACGCCAGGGCCGAAACCTTCTGGGCCAATGCGGCATGCACCGTGTAATGCTGCACGATCACTGGATAGAGCCGGTACGTCCGGATGATGCCTGAGTCCACGGATTCCACAGCCTTCTCATCGTCCAGGCCGCGGCGTGAGAATTCGATCTTGGTCGGCACCGCGGCGCCAGATTCCGTATTTCGCAGGGTCAGTTTCCAACGCTGCGTTGTCCGTGTCTGCTTGGGTTGGGCAGTCTTGACCAGTTCGATGCCGTGTACCCGCAGCCCCTGCAAGAAACCTGGCTCGACCAGTAGACGATTCACATTGTTCCGGAGGGTGCCAACAGCCATCGTCTGGATGTCCAGATCCATGTCCTCCGAGTATCGGATGCTCTTCAGGAAGAGCCGCAGGTTGCAGCCGCCTTTAAGGGCAAAGAGGGCCTTATCCACTCGTGCGCCGAAGGCCCGCAGGAACAGCAGGTGGAAGATTTCGATGGTTTGACGTTCAGTCCACACGGATCCACATTACTCGTAATCGACACATATGTCGACTACGCGTAATATGAAACGTGATGAATTGCCCGATCGCCCCGGGAGCTTGGGGTGCGCGATGAGCGAATGCGAACAGACGCGAGGTCACGTATTGGACGTGGGGCCTGAAAAGCACCATGTATCCCTGATGTATCCCCGGCAAACGCTAAACTATCGGGGATAGGCGGAAATTCCCCAGAACCGACGCGAGTGGAAGTCACTAGGAAAACAAGTCTTCTCATCGAGACACGCAGCGACTCGATAGATCGCCGGGTGTCCGTCGCCCCGATGATGGACTGGACCGACCGCCACTGCCGCTATTTCCTGCGCGGCTTCTCGCCGCGCGTGCTGCTCTACACCGAGATGATCACCTCCGCCGCGATACTGCGCGGCGACCGGCAGCGGCTGCTCGGGTTCGATCCCGAGGAGCATCCACTCGCATTGCAGCTCGGCGGCAGCGATCCGGCGCAACTTGCCGAGGCTGCACGCATCGGCGAGCAGGCGGGTTTCGATGAGGTGAATCTCAACTGCGGCTGTCCGAGCGATCGCGTGAGTGCCGGCGCGTTCGGCGCCTGCCTGATGCACGCGCCCGATCTCGTCGCCGAGTGCGTGGCTGCGATGCGCGCGGCCGTGCGCGTGCCGGTCACCGTGAAGTTGCGTATCGGTGTCGTCGAGGCGGGCCGGCGCAGCGCGATGGCGGCCGCGAGCGGCGAGTACACTGATGAGGATTTCGCGCGGCTGCTTGATTTCGCGGGCAAGGTGCGCGGGGCGGGCGCCGATGCCCTGATCGTGCATGCGCGCAAGGCGGTGCTCGGCGGCTTGTCGCCCAAGGACAATCGCGAAGTGCCGCCGCTGCGTTTCGACATCGTGCGCCGGCTTCGCGATGCGCTGCCTGGCGTGCCGTTCGTGTTGAATGGCGGCCTTCGCGCTGCTGCTGCGGCCGCTGCGGAACTCCTCTGGTGCGACGGCGTGATGCTTGGCCGCGAGGCGTATCACCGCCCGCAGGTACTCGCCGAGCTGCACGCGATTGCCTGGCCGCAGGATACATGGAAGGCGCCGTCGCGCCTCGCGATGGCGGAGCGCATGGCCGCGTACGCCGCGCGCGAGATGCAGCGTGCCGGGCGCCTCAGCACGATCGCCCGGCATGCACTGGGCCTCTATGCGCACGCGCCCGGCGCACGCGAGTTCCGCCGCACGCTGAGCGAGGGTGCGCGTGGGCCCGGCGCGTCGGCAGCCCTGTTCATCACGGCCGCCCGGCAGGCCGAGGGCTTGCTATAATCCTGCGGCCCCTATAACAAAGCAGGCCATGGGCAAGGATATCGAGCTCGCCATTCTGTTCGCCGATGTCGTCGGCTCAACGCGCCTGTTCGAGGAGCTGGGGGATGTCCGCGCGCGCGACACCATCGCGACCTGCATCGATGTGATGCGCACGGCCACGGAAGAGCACAACGGTACCGTCATCAAGACGATGGGCGACGAGGTCATGGCGACCTTTCCGTCGGCCGATGAAGCGCTCAGCGCCGCGGCGCAGATGCAGCAGCAGATCTCGGTGCATGCCCACCTGAAGAACGACGGCCACCCGGTCGCGATCCGCATCGGCTGCCACTTCGGACCGGTGGTCCTCGAAAACCGCGATGTGTTCGGCGCGACCGTGCATACCGCCAATCGCATGACGAGCCAGGCCAAAGCAGGCCAGATAGTCACGACCGCCACGACCGTCGAGCTGCTGGCACCGGAATGGCGCGCCTCGGTGCGGCAGATCGATGTCGCCACGCTGAAGGGCCAGGGCAGCGAAGTCACGCTGTTCGAGGTCTTGTGGCAAACCGAGGACGTGACCAGCATGGTGCCGGCGATCGCGCTCGCCGGGCGCGAGTCGCGCCGCGCGGTGCGGCTGCGCCTGCGCACGTTCGAGCAGGAGACCGTGCTCGACGAGCACCGGCCGCATGCGTCGATCGGTCGCGCCGAGGACAACGATTTCGTCGTGAAGGGCAACCTGATTTCACGCCTGCACGCGCGCATCGAGATCAACCGCAACAAGTTCGTGCTGATCGACCAGAGCACCAACGGCACTTTCGTGCAGAGTTCTTCCGGCGAGGAAGCCTTCGTGCGCCGCGACAGCATGCAGCTGAAGGGCGAGGGCATGATCGGGCTCGGCAGGATGCCGGAACATGGCTCGCCGCAGACGATACGCTTTGTCTGCGAGGAAGGCTGAGGCGGCTCGCGCTAAGGGCTAAGGGCTTAGAGCGGAGAGCCAGAAGCGTTGCGGGCAGGCTTGGGCTCTGGCTCCAAGCCCTCAGCTCCAAGCCCTAAGCGCGAGCCGCGCCTCAAGCGCGGCGAGCTCATGCACCAGCGCCGCTGGCAAACGTGAGCCGAACTCGCCCAGGTACGCGCGAATTTCCGCCGCTTCCTTGCGCCATTCCGCGTTGTCGATCGCGAGCAGCGCCGCGAGTGCATCGGGCGCGATATCGAGGCCCGCCAGGTTCAGGTCGCTCGCGCGCGGCAGGTTGCCGATGGCGGTCTCGGTGGCGCCGCCGCGGCCCGCGCTGCGCTCGAGCATCCAGGCAAGTACGCGCAGGTTGTCGCCGAAGCCCGGCCACAGGAACTTCCCCTGGGCATCGCGGCGGAACCAGTTGACGTGATAAATGCGCGGCGGCCTGGCGAGCCTGGCGCCAATGTCGAGCCAGTGCGCCCAGTAGTCGGCAAAGTTGTAACCGCAGAACGGCTTCATCGCCATCGGGTCGCGACGCACGATGCCGACCTTGCCTTCGGCTGCCGCCGTCTGCTCCGAGGCCATGCCCGCGCCGAGCAGCACGCCATGGTTGAAATCGCGCGCTTCGTAGACGAGCGGCGCGACGCTGCGGCGGCGACCGCCGAACACGATGGCCGAGATCGGCACGCCCTGCGGGTCTTCCGCGTGCGGCGAATAGCTCGGGTTCTGGGTGGCCGCGACGGTGAAGCGCGAGTTCGGATGCGCCGACGGGCCGTTCTTCGGATCGTACGGGCGGCCCTGCCAGTCGGTGACCGGCGCGCCGCTATCGAGTCCTTCCCACCACGGCTGGTTGTCGGCGGTGACCGCGACATTGGTGAACAAGGTGTCGCGGCGGATCATGTCGTAGGCGTTGCGGTTGGTCGACGGGTTCGTGCCCGGTACGACGCCGAAGTAACCCGCCTCGGGGTTGATCGCCCACAGGCGCCCGTCGGCGCCGGGATGCAGCCACGCGATGTCGTCACCGACGGTCGTGACTTTCCAGCCCTTGAGCGAGTCCGGCGGAATGAGCATCGCAAGATTCGTCTTGCCGCAGGCCGACGGGAACGCGGCGGCGATGTAATGCTGTTCGCCCGCCGGATTTTCGAGCCCGACGATCAGCATGTGCTCGGCGAGCCAGCCTTCCTGGCGCGCCTGCCAGCTCGCAATGCGCAGCGCGTGGCACTTCTTGCCGAGCAGTGCGTTGCCGCCGTAGCCGGAGCCGAAGCTCTCGATCGCAAGGTCCTCCGGGTAATGCATGATGAAGCGGCGGTTCGGGTCGAGCTCACCGATCGAATGCAGGCCGCGAACGAAAGTGTCGCCCGAGGCGATGCGCTCGAGGGCCGGGCGGCCCATGCGCGTCATGATCGCCATGTTGAGCACGACGTAGGCGCTGTCGGTGATTTCGACGCCGCAACGGGCGAGCGGCGAATCGATCGGGCCCATGCAATAGGGCACTACATAGAGGGTGCGGCCCTTCATGCAACCGCTGAACAGCTCGCGCATGCGCGCGTGGCCATCGGCGGGGGACATCCACAGGTTGTTCGGGCCCGCGTCGTCCTGCTTCGTCGTGCAGATGAAGGTGACTTTCTCGACCCGGGCGACGTCGCCCGGATGCGAGCGGTACAGGTCGCAGCCGGGGAAATTCTTCTGCTCGAGGGCATGCAGCTCGCCGGACGCGATCAGCTCGCTGCGCAGCTCGCGGATTTCACCGTGCGAGCCGTCGCACCAGTGGATGCGGTCGGGTTTGGTCAGGCTGGCGACATTCGCCACCCAGTCTGCGACCGGTTTCGCGAGTTGCGAAAGCGGGGTGAGTGCGCGCGGCGCTGTGGCCATGCTTTCTCCTCGTTCAGTGAGCCGCAAAGTATAGCCGCCGACACCACATTGCGGGCGGACGCCCTGTATTGTGCGCCGCAATATGTCATGTGGCACGAGGAAATGCGCCTCGACACGGTCGACCCGCAAAGCTAGCGTGCCAGCCATGACGGATATCGACGAGGTTTTCACCGCGGGCGGACCGCTGGCGCGCGCGCTGCCCGACTATTCGCCGCGCCGCGCGCAGCGGCGCATGGCGACATGTGTCGCCGATGCCATCGCTGCGTGCCGTTCATTGCTGGTGGAGGCCGGTACTGGCACCGGCAAGACGTTCGCCTATCTCGTGCCGGCGCTGCTGTCGGGCCGGCGCGTGATCATCTCGACCGGCACGCGCACGCTGCAGGACCAGCTGTACTCGAAGGACCTGCCACTGGTGGCCGCCGCCATCGGCCGCCCGGCGCGCGTGGCGCTGCTCAAGGGACGCGCGAACTATTTGTGCCGCCAGCGCCTGTTCGCGGTCACGGCGCAGCGAGCGTTGGCCGGTTTCGAGGGCGGGAGTCTGGCGCACATCGAGCGCTGGGCCGCTGTAACTAAGACAGGCGATCTGGCGGAAGTGCCCGAGCTCACCGATGCAGGCAGCGTGCGCGGCGCCATCACTTCGACGCGCGAGAACTGCCTCGGGCAACGCTGTGCGGAATGGGCGCGTTGCCATGTCGTCGCGGCGCGTCGCGCGGCAAACGACGCCGACCTGGTCATCGTCAATCATCACCTGCTGCTGGCGGACCTGGCGTTGAAGGAAGACGGCTTCGGCGATCTACTCGGCACTGCCGATGCGGTGATCCTGGACGAAGCGCACCAGTTGCCGGACCTCGTCACGCAGTTCTTCGGGGTCGAGGCGTCGAGCCGCCAGGTCGAGCATCTGCTGGCAGATGCGCGCACCGAGCTCGCGCGCGTCGGCGGCGATGCAACGGCCAGCACGGCGCTCGCCTCGGTGGACGCGGCCCTCGGGCAGGTGCGCGAGACCCTGCCGTTGCGCGCCGGTTCCCATTCGGTCGCGCGTATGGCGTGGGACGAGGTGCCGGTGTCGCTCGAGACTGCGCTGGATGTGCTGGCGGACGCGCTCGAGGCCTTGCACAGTGCGCTCGCGGCCCAGGGCGGGGAGGCCGCGCTCGCGCACTGCGCGACGCGCGCGGCCAGGCTCGGCGAAGTCCTGGCACGCGTTTCGCACGCGCGCGAGGACGAGGCGGCGCGCACCATCGAGCGCGACGGCCGCGGCTTCACCTTGTCGATGCTGCCATTCGATGTGGCGCCGCGCTTTCGCAGCATCATCGATGCGCGGCCTTGCGCGTGGATTTTCACGTCCGCGACCCTTTCCGTGGGCGAGGACTTCGGTCATTTCGCCACGCGCCTCGGCGTGGCGGATGCCGAAACCCTGCAGATCGACAGTCCATTCGATTTCGAGCGCCAGGGCTTGCTGTACCTGCCGCCGGCGATGCCCGATCCATCTGCCCCGGAGTATCTCGCGGCGGTGCTCGGTGAGGCGCTGCCGTTGATCGAGGCTGCGCGCGGCGGGGCCTTCGTGCTCTTCACGAGCCATCGCGCGCTGGCCCGTGCCGCAGAAATGATCGCCGCGCGCGCCGAGGGGCCGTTGCCGTATCCGCTGCTGGTTCAGGGCACCGCCCCGCGCGAGCAGTTGCTGCGCGAGTTTCGCGCGCAGGGCAATGCCGTGCTGCTCGGCACCGCGAGCTTCTGGGAAGGCGTGGACGTCAAGGGCGAGGCGCTGCGGCTCGTGGTGATCGAGAAGCTGCCGTTCGCCTCGCCGGAAGATCCGCTGGTCAAGGCGCGCATCGCCCACCTCAATGCCGTCGGCGGCAATCCGTTCCGCGACTACCAGCTGCCCGAGGCGGCGCTCGCGCTGAAGCAGGGTGTCGGACGCCTGATCCGCAGCGAGGAGGATTTCGGCGTGGTCGCGATCTGCGATCCGCGGCTCGTCTCGCGCGGCTACGGGCGCGTGCTGCGCGCCAGCCTGCCGGCGCTCACTGTCACCCGCGAGCGTGACGAGGCGAGTCGCTTCCTCACGCGGCGCGCGGCCTGATGAAGCACTCTGCGCCATGAAGCGACCCGCGCCATGAAGTTGCTCGCAATCGATACGGCAACCGAAGCGTGCTCGGTCGCGCTGTGGCGCGATGGCCAAGTGGTGCTCGACGCCGTCGAGCTCACGCACGGGCATGCGCAGCGCATCCTGCCGATGATCGACGCATTGCTCAGGGCACAGGCCTTGCGGCTCACCGATCTCGACGGCATCGCCGTCGGCCGCGGCCCGGGTGGCTTCACCGGGCTGCGGCTTGCGGTCAGCGTAGCGCAAGGGCTGGCGCTCGGCGCGGGACTGCCAACCGTTGGCGTGTCGGACCTGGCGGCAGTGGCGCAGGCCGTGTTCGATCGCGATGCCGCGGTCGATCAGGTTCTGGTCTGCAACGACGCGCGCATGAAAGAGGTGTACACCGGGCTGTACCGGCGAGGCCGCGACGGGCTCGCCTGGCTCGACGGTGATGAACGCGTGGCGCCGCCGGGTGCCGTCACCGCACCTGGGCGCGCCGCACCCGGGCGAGCTGCCGTCGGCGCGGGCCGCGGCTTTCGGGCCTATCCGCAACTCGCGGAGCGCCTGCGAGCGCACCTCGAGTACATCGATGACGCCTTGCTGCCGGATGCCGGATCGATCGTCCGGCTCGCGGCGGCGAGCTTCGCGGCGGGTGAGGGCGTGATGGCGGACGCGTTGCAGCCCGTTTACCTGCGCGACAACGTCGCGGTGGCCAAGTCATTGGTTTGAAATGAGCCTGCCGACTGTCACAGTTCTGCAATAATTGCAGGCTGTAATCTTTTCGCGCCGCGCTGTGGCGCGCGAAACAGCAGGACGACATGTCCACCAGGGAAATATTGATCGTCGAGGACGAGCGGCCGATTCGCGAGATGATCGCCTATGGTCTGCGCCGCGCAGGTTTCGACGTGCGCGAAGCAGAGGACTGCCGCGATGCGAAGAAGCAGCTCGCCGACCGGCAGCCCGACCTGCTGCTGCTCGACTGGATGCTGCCCGACATGAGCGGCCTCGAGCTGGCGAAGAACCTGAAACGCGACAAGGAAACGCGCGAGTTGCCGATCATCATGCTCACTGCTCGCGCCGAGGAGGCGGACAAAGTGAGCGGCCTCGAGGGCGGCGCCGACGATTACATGACCAAGCCGTTTTCGCCGCGCGAGCTCGTGGCGCGCATCAATGCGGTGCTGCGCCGCACGGAGCCCGGCGGCGGCGATGACCGCATCGAGTTCGAGGGACTCGTGCTCGATCGCGCGAGCCACCGCGTCGCGGCGGGTGAGCGCATCGTGCCGCTGGGTCCGACCGAGTACCGCATGCTCGAGTTCTTCATGACCCATCCCGAGCGGGTGTACTCGCGCGCCCAGTTGCTGGACCGGATCTGGGGCGGCAACGTCTACGTCGAGGAGCGTACGATCGACGTGCACATCCGCCGTCTGCGCAAGGCGCTCGAGGCATTCGGCTTCGATCATCTGGTCCAGACGGTGCGCGGCGCGGGATACCGGTTCTCGGTGCGCGCCCATTGAAAATCTGGCTGCTGGTGCTGCTGAAGCTCGCCGGTGTACTGGCGCTTGGCCTCGTCTTTGGCCTCATCACCGGGCGCATCGCGCTGTGCCTCCTCATCGCACTGCTCGCCTATACGGTTCACCGGATATGGAAGCTCCATCGCCTCGTCCACTGGCTCCGCCAGCGCAATTACTCCAATCCGCCGTCACTCGGCGGAATGTGGGATGAGATCGTGACGGAGGTGTTGCGCCTCAACCGGCGCAAGCGTTACCACAAGCAGCGCCTGGTGACGATGTTGCACGAGCTGCGCGACTCGACCGCGGCGCTGCCGGACGGCGTGGTGCTGCTGAACGCACGTGGCGAGATCGTGCGCTTCAATCGCATGGCGGCGGAGATGCTCGATCTGCATGGTCGCAAGGACATCGGCATCCGCATCGACAACCTGCTGCGCCAGCCGGAATTCCTCAAGTATCTCGCCGGCAGCGATTTCAGCTCGCCGAAGGTCCTGCAGACGAGCACGGCCCCGGAGTCCTGGTTGTCACTGCACGTGCTGCCCTACGGCGAGGGCCAGCGCATACTCTTGATCCGCAACGTGACGCGCCATGTGCGCCTCGAGGCGATGCGCAAGGATTTCGTGGCCAATGCCTCGCACGAATTGCGCTCACCGCTCACGGTCATCACCGGCTACCTCGAGACGCTCGCGGGTGACGAGACTGTCAACGAGCAGTTCGGGGCACCGATCGCCGAGATGCGGCGCCAGGCTGATCGCATGGCCGGGATCATCGGCGATTTGCTGGTGCTGTCGCGCCTCGAGGCGAAGGAGGGCGAAGTCGAGGGAGAGGCGGTCGATGTCGCGGCGATGCTCGCGCTGCTGCGCAAGGAGGCGCTGGCCCGTCCCAGGCGCCCGGCAAGCGTAACGCTCACAATAGACTCGCAGCATCGCCTGCTGGGCGATGATATCGAGCTGCACTCCGCCTTCGCGAATCTGCTCGACAATGCCGTCAAGTACACGCCTGCCGAGGGCAACGTCGCGATGCGCTGGTGGACCGACGAGGCGGGGGCACACTTCTCGGTGACCGACACCGGTCCAGGCATTCCCGCGGAGTCGATCCCGCGGCTCACCGAACGCTTCTACCGCGTCGACACCGGTCGTTCCAGGGCGAGCGGCGGCTCGGGCCTCGGGCTGGCGATCGTCAAGCATGTGCTGCAGCGACACGGCGGCCAGCTCGACATCGCGAGCGTCGAGGGCCGGGGCAGCACCTTCACCTGCCACTTCCCCCGGCGGCGCATCGCGCCACCCGTCGCAGGCAGCAACACGGGCCGCTGACCGTCGGATATCATGGGACAGCCATGGAAACCACAGACCTTTCCCAGCATATTTCCAGCCGCTTCAACGAGGACCTCGAGGCGGTGCGGGCCAACCTGCTCGCGATGGGCGGGCTGGTAGAGGAACAACTGCGCAAGGGCCTCGGGGCGCTCACCGATGCCAACAGCGCGCTTGCCGGCGAGGTCGTGCGCGACGATGCCAAAGTCAACGGCATGGAAGTCGCGATCGACCGGGAGTGCCTGCGCATCCTCGCTACGCGCGCGCCCACCGCGGGTGACCTGCGGTTGGTGATTGCGATCATCAAGGCGATCACCGACCTCGAGCGCATCGGCGACGAGGCACGCAAGATCGCCCAGATCTCGCTGCGCCTCGCGACCCTCGAGCAACCTTCCGACCGCTACCGCGAGGTGCGCCATCTCGGCAAGCTGGTGGAGCACATGGTGCACAGCGCCCTCGATGCGTTCGCGCGCATGGACGTCGATGCGGCGCTGCGTATCGCGCAGCTCGACCGCCAGGTCGACGAAGAATACGAATCCATCCAGCGCCAGTGCGTGACCTTCATGATGGAGGATCCGCGGCAGATCCGGCGCATGCTCGACGTGAGCTGGGCGGCGCGCGCACTCGAGCGGGTCGGCGATCACGCGACCAACATCGGCGAGTACGTCGTGTACATGGTGCACGGCCAGGACATCCGCCACCGCAACATCGAAGACGTGGAGCCGCGCCCGCTGTGATCGAGAGCCGCCGGCTTGCCAACGCGCTCGGCGCCATCGCTGCCTTTGCGATGCTGGGGTTCGCGCTCTATGCCGAGAAGGTGCTCGGCCTGCCGCCGTGCCCGTTGTGCATGTTCCAGCGCGCGGCAGTGCTTGCGCTCGGCATCGTGTTCGCCGTGGCGGCCATGCACGATCCCGGCAGGGCCGGCGGTCGCGTCTATGCCGTGCTCATTCTCATTGCCGCGGGCGCGGCCGTGGCCGTGGCTGCGCGGCACGTGTATGTGCAGAGCCTGCCGCCGGGCACGGTACCGGCGTGCGGCGCTTCGCTCGACTTCATGCTCGACACCTTTCCGCTGCTCGAGGTCGTGCGCCGCGTGATGACGGGAGGCGGGGAGTGCGCCCGGATCGACTGGCAGTTCCTCGGCCTGTCGATGCCGGCCTGGGTGCTGGTCTCCTCGGCCGTGCTCGGGATCTACGGCGCGGCCGTGAACGGCGGCGCGCGGCGCGCGCTCAGGCGAACAGGGTTCGCAAGACGCTGAGGTAGATGCGATGCAGCGCGTCGATCTCCCCGACGCGCACGCATTCGTTGACCTTGTGGATCGTCGCGTTCACGACGCCAAGCTCGACCACCTGCGCGCCCATCGGCGCGATGAAACGCCCGTCCGATGTGCCGCCACCGGTCGAGAGCTTGGGCGCCTTGCCGGTTTCCTTGCGGATCGCCTCGATCGCCGCGCGCGACAGCTCGGCGGCCGGGGTGAAGAAAGGCTCCCCCGACACATACCACTCGAGTGTGTAACGCACGCCGTGACGTCGCAGGATGCCTTCGACGGTTTGCCGCAGCCCATCGAGCGTCTGCACGGGTCCGTAGCGCAGGTTGAAGCGGGCCTTGAGTTCGCCCGGGATCACGTTCGGCGCGCCGGTGCCGGCATTGAAGTTCGAGATCTGGAACGTGGTCGGCTGGAAGTGTTCATTGCCTTCATCCCAGGTCCGACTCGTGAGCTCGGCGAGCGCCGGCGCGATAGTGTGGACCGGATTCTCGGCGAACTGCGGGTAGGCGACGTGGCCCTGCACGCCATGCACGGTCAACCGCCCGGACAGTGAGCCGCGCCGGCCGATCTTGATCGTGTCCCCGATCTCCTGCTCGCTCGAGGGCTCGCCCACCACGCACCAGTCGATGCGTTCGCCGCGTGCCTTGAGCGCTTCAACGACGCGCCTGGTGCCGTCCACGGACGGCCCTTCCTCGTCGCTCGTCACCAGGAATGCGATGGAGCCCTGGTAGCGGGGCCGCTCGCGCACGAATGCCTCGGTGGCCGTAAGCATCGCGGCAAGGCCGCTTTTCATGTCGGCGGCGCCGCGGCCGTACAGCATGCCGTCGCGAATGGTTGGCCGGAACGGATCGGATTGCCACTCCTCGAGCGGGCCGGTGGGCACGACATCGGTGTGCCCGGCAAAGCAGAACGCGGGGCCGTCCGCGCCGCCGCGCTTCGCCCAGAAGTTGTCCACGACGCCGTAGCGCAGGGGTTCGACTTCGAAGCCGGCGGCGGCAAGGCGCTGCATCATGACCTGCTGGCAGCCGCCGTCGGCCGGCGTCACCGAGTTGCGGGCCATCAGGTCGAGGGTGAGATCGAGGGTGTCGGACATGGGTCGGCGCCTTATACGGGTCCGCCCGCGCCATCGCAAGCCCCGCTGTCATCAGAGCGTCGTGCAGCCGTCATCGGAGTGTCATACGGAGACTGTAAAAAACCCGCCGAACGCAACAATCTTCGGAGATTCCCGTGAACAAGCTCGTTGCCACCGCCGTCGGCGTCCTGCTCGTCGCGCCGGCCTTTGGCCAGCAGGCGCCGCCTTCGATCGATGACCTGCGGCGCGACGTCGAGGCGCTGACACAGCGGCTCGAGCGCCTCGAGGCGGAGAACGCCTACCTGAAGGACAATGCGAAGGCGACCCGCAAGGAAATTGCCGAGGCGGACGTCGCGCTCGAGAAGCTGCCCGCCATTGAAAAGACCGCCAAGGCCGCTGACTGGGCCGGGAAGATCAGGTTGAAGGGCGACTTCCGCTATCGCCACGAGCAGATCGAGGACGAGCTCGCCTCGTCGCTGACCAACGACCGTACGCGCCATCGCGTGCGCGTGCGCCTCGGTGTCGAGGCGAAAGTGAACGACACGGTCAAGGCCGTCGTGCAGGTCGCCACCGCCGGTGACGACCGCGATCCGCGCTCTACCAACCAGACGCTCGGCGAGGGGTTCAGCCGCAAGGGGCTCGGGCTCGACCTGGCGTACGCCGACTGGTCACCGG
>CADEFJ010000073.1 GCA_902826575.1 uncultured Pseudomonadota bacterium
GAGGTGGTCAGTGCGGTGGACGTGCATGGCGCGAGCGGGCGCCGGGGATCGCCTGGTTTTCGGGATTGGCGGGGCAGCCACCACAGCCGCCTCCGAGGCCCTTGGCGGCCCGGCGCACGAGTGGCGCCATGATGCCGTGCCCGAAGCGGGCCGCATACCCCTGCTGTGGCAGGGCGCCCTGCAGCGCGCGCAGCGCGTTGTAGCGCGCCCGCGCCGGCACGAGCTGCCACACCACCGAGCACGCGGCGATGCCGACGATGATGAATGCGAGCGCGTTCATGCGGTGAGCGCGACGGCCGCGCGATAGGTGATGAACGAGGCGATGTACGCGAGCGCGAACAGGTAGCCCGCCATGATCAACGGGTAGCGCCAGCTCTGGGTCTCGCGCTTGACGACCGCCAGGGTGGCCAGGCATTGCGGCGCGAAGATGTACCACGCGAGCAGCGAGAGACCGGTTGCAAGACTCCAGGACGAGGCGATCACCGGCAGCAGCGCGGTCTCGAGCGCCGCCTCGGTCGCCGACATCGCGTAGACGGTGCCGAGCGCGCCGACCGCGACCTCGCGGGCCGCGAGGCCGGGCACCAGTGCGATCGAGATCTGCCAGTTGAAGCCGATCGGCGCGAAGACCGTGTGCAGCGCGCGGCCGAGCATGCCGGCAAAGCTGTATTCGATCGCCGGCCCCACGGCGCCGGGCGGCGGCGCCGGATAGCTCGACAGGAACCACAGGATGATCATCAGCGAGAGGATCACGCCGCCCACGCGCCGCAGGAAAATGCGCGCGCGATCCCACAGGCCGACGATGAGGCTGCGCAGGTCCGGCCACTGGTAGTCGGGCAGCTCGAGCATCAGCGGGTGGTGGCTGCGCTTCGTGGTGAAGCGTTTCATGAACCACGCCACGGCGAGCGCGCTCAACACGCCCGCGGCGTATAGCGCGAACAGCACGAGTCCCTGCAGGTTGAAGGGACCGGCCGCCGAGGCGGGGATGAACGCGCCGATCAGCAGCGCATAGACCGGCAGGCGCGCCGAGCAGGTCATCAGCGGCGCGATCATGATCGTGACCATGCGGTCGCGCACGCTCGGGATGGTGCGCGCGGCCATGATGCCCGGAATCGCGCAGGCGAAGCTCGACAGCAACGGGATGAAGGCGCGACCCGAGAGGCCCACGCTGCCCATCAGCTTGTCGAGCAGGTAGGCCGCGCGCGGCAGGTAACCGCTGTCCTCGAGCACGAGGATGAAGAAGAAGAGGATCAGGATCTGCGGCAGGAACACCAGCACGCTGCCGACGCCGGCGATGATGCCGTCGACCAGCAGGCTGCGCAGCGCGGTGTCGGGCAGGGCGCCCGCGATCCACGTGCCGATTGCGCCAACGCCCGCCTCGATGAGGTCCATCGGCACCGCGGCCCAGCTGAACACCGCCTGGAACACGAAAAACAGCACGATACCGAGCACCAGCATGCCGCCGACCGGGTGCATCAGGATCGCATCGGCGCGCGCCGCGGCGCGCGTGCGCAGCGGCTCGCGGTAGCCCACCTCGGCGAGCAGGCGCGGGACGAACTGCTGGGTGCGCTCCGCCTCGGCGCGATCGGGCGCGGCGATGGCGCAGGCCGCGCCGTCGACGAGCGGGACGGCCTCGGCGAGCGGCGCGACCGCCTCGAACGCGGCGAGCGCCTCGACCAGCTTGTCCGTGCCGCCGGGGGCGATGGCGACGGTTTCCACCACCGGCACGCCGAGCTTCTCCGCGAGCTTCGCGACGTCGAGCGCGAAGCCGCGCCGCTTCGCGATGTCACTGCGATTCAGCGCCACGATCATTGGGCGTCCGAGGCGCTGCAGGTCGAGGATGAGCCGCAGCGACAGCGGCATGTGCGTCGCGTCGGCGACGCACACGATGACGTCGGGCCGCGGCTCACCGCGGATGCGGCCGAGCACGACATCGCGTGTGATCGCCTCATCGAGCGAGGTCGGCGTGAAACTGTAGGTACCCGGCAGGTCGAGGACCGCGAATCGGCGCCCCTCGCGGCTGTGGAACTGGCCTTCCTTGCGCTCGATCGTGACGCCCGGGTAGTTGGCGACCTTCTGGTGGCTGCCGGTCAGGCGGTTGAACAGCGCCGTCTTGCCGCAGTTCGGCACGCCGACGAGCGCGATGCGCAGGTCGGCCAGCGCGCGATTGGCGGTGTCCATGTCAGCTCGCGCCGTTCACCGGCACGACCATCACCGCCGCCGCCTCGAGGCGACGCAACGCAAAGGTCGATCCGCGCACGCGCACCGCAAGCGGATCACCGGACGGCCACATCGATTCGACGACCTCGACTTCCGCGCCATGCACGAAACCGAGTTCGACGAGCCGCTGTCCGACCGTGGAGTGCAGCGCGTCACCGATGACCGGGGTGTGCTCGAGCACGCCATGCACGGTCGCCCGCGCGCCGCGATGCAGCGTGGACATGGGCACCGGCCCGCGCGTCGGATCAGTCATGACCGCCAGTATCCTGCTAGCGCGAATGGTTCGCAATTGCGGCCGGTAGCGACTTTCATGCGGCCGCATCGTTGCATATGAGAGTTAAACCCCTACCATTCATATCTAATGGTTGCGCCTACGGATCGCCCCGGCCGCGTGTAGCGGTCCAGGCCGGTCGTGCTGGCCAAGCGCCCGTTGACGTCCGCCCATTCCCAGTATCGCTCGTCGGTGAGATTGAACAGCCCCGCGTTGAAGCGCAATCGAGGCATAAGGGCGATGTCCGCCAGCAGGTCGATCTTCGTGTACGACGGCGGGACGAACGGCGCGCCAAGACTGTCGTCGACGCGCCGCGGGCTGTCGGCGAAGGTCGTGACGAGCTCCGCGCCCCAGCGCTGCGAGGGCGCGCGCCAGTTCAAGCCGAGGACCGCCTTCGGCGGGTCGATCGAGTTGAGCGGCATGTCGCCGTCGGTTCGGTTCTCGCCGCGCGCGTACGAGGCCGCGAGCCGCACCGACAGTCCGCGCAGCGAATCCGACAGGCCCTCGAGCGGCATGCCCGCCGCCACTTCGATACCGCGGATGCGCACTTCATTCAGGTTCTGCGACTGGAACACGGTGAGGCCGCTCACCGGATCGAAGCTGCCGACGAGGGATTCGATGAAATCGTCGTACAGGTTGTAGTACGCCGAGAGCGCGAGGTAATGCCCGCTCGGGCGGGCGAGGCGCCAGCCCAGCTCGAAGCTGTCGCTCGTCTCGGACTTCAGGTCCGGGTTCGCGATTGCCGTGTAACCGAAGGCGAGGTTCTCGAAGCCGATGTTCGCGTCGTCGTAGGGCGGCGTGCGAAAGCCCGCGGCGTAGTTGAAATAGCCGCTCGAGTGCTCGGTGAAGCGATACATCACGCCGAGCTTGGGCGAAACATTCGATTCGTCGATGTGCGCGGCCACGAAGCCGGGGTTGTCCGCAGCGAAGATCGCGTCGACCGTCGGGCGCAGCGCGTAATCGTCGTAGCGCACGCCGGGCGTGATGGTCCACGCGCCGAGCCGGATCTCGTCCTGCACGAAGACGGACGCCTGGCGGGTCGTCGTCAGCGGGAAATCGCGCACCGGGAAAGCGTCCGGGAGGATCGTGGTGCTCGCGACGCCGGTCAGCAGGTTCGTTTGCACGCCGGTGCGCAGTTGCGCGGTATCGGTCTCGATGTACTCGGCGCCGTAGGCGAGTGTGTGCGCCGCGCCGAGTGCCTCGAAATCGCTGAACAGCGTGACCTCGGCGCCGACCTCCTCCTGCTCGAAGTCGAACAGGCGCCAGCGCGCCTGCGGCGCGACCGCGCCCGCGAAGCTCGCGGCATTGCGATGCTCGAGGGTTTCCTGCCCGGTCTCGCTCTGCTGCCAGTACACGCGCCACGCGCCGAGCGGGAAGCTGTGTTCGAACGTGAGGCGCGAACGCTGCTGCTCGTCGCTGCCGACGAGCGCGGTGGTCTGCGCGCCGCCCGCCATCGGCGGTGTCGCCGATACCGCGGTCAGCACATCGGTGAAAGTATCGGTGCGTGTGCCCTCCCACGAAAGGCGCAGGCGCTGCGTGTCGCTCGCATCGAAGACCAGCTTGGCGAGCACGCTGTCGCTGTAGAGATCCTGCGGCACGGGCTCGGTGCGGGTCGCGCCGGTTCCGCCGACGCGGCCGGCGTTGTCCGTTTCGTGGCCGTCGCGGCGCGTGTATGCCAGCAGTGCCGACCAGGCGCTCGCGCGCGCCGCGAAGGTCGCGCCCGCCACGGTCGAGTCGTTCCAGCCCGAATAGCCCATCTTCGCGGTCAGGCCGAAGCTGCCCCCGGCCGGGATGAGGTCCTCGGGGTCCCTGGTCGTGAAGGCGACCACGCCGCCGATCGCGTCCGAGCCGTAGAGCGAGGACACCGAGCCGCGCACGATCTCGACGCGCTTCAGCAGGTCGGTATCGACGACGTCGCGGCCCGAATTGGCGTGGCTGCCGATCGAGAACGCATCCGGCATGCGCACGCCGTCGACTTCCATCAGTACGCGATTGCCGCCGATGCCTCGGATCGTGATGTCCGAAATGCCGAAGCGCCCGCCGTCGTCACTGACCGTGACGCCGGGTTCGTAGCGCACGAGGTCCTTCAGGTCGAACACCAGTTCGCGGTCCATGTCGTCGCGGCTCTTGACGGTGACCGTCGCCGGGACCTCGAGCACGCGGGTCTCGATGCGGGTGGCCGTGATCGTCACGGTGTCGAGATCGACTGTCTGGGCGGCCAGGGGCAGCGCGGCCGCAGCCAGCAGCAGCGCAGCGTGCCGGGGGATGAAATGGGAGGACATCGGTCTTGCTTTCGTTTTGACGGTGACGGTCGCGAATAATAACGATTCTCATTTGCAGCACAATCAGAATATCGCGATGTGACAAGCATTTAGTTTTTGACACTGTGTCAACACTTGCGTAGCCTCGCACCGTGAACCACATCGCCGAGCGCCGCCAGGAGGAACGGGAACGCCGCCACGCCGAGATCATCGACGCGGCCGAGGCGGTCGCCGCGCAAGTCGGCCTCGATGCGATGACGATGGACGAAGTCGCGCGCAACGCGCGCCTGTCACGCGCCCTGCTGTACGTCTACTTCGAGGACAAGCCGGATCTGGTGTTCGCCATCTGCCAGCGCGGGCTCGAGAGCCTGCGCGCGCGATTCGAGGCGGCCGCGAGCCGCCACGACAGCGGGCTCGCCGCGATCCAGGCCATGGGCGCAGCGTTCGTCGATTTCTCGCGCGAACAGCCGGTCCACTACGACGCCCTCGCGCGCTTCGCGCGTCACTCGCCGCTCGGGCAAGACGGCGCTGCGAACGAACTCGCCTGCCTGCAGGGCGGCGACAGCGTCCAGCGCATCATGGTCAGCTGCATCGAGCGCGGCATTGTCGACGGCTCGATCCGCGCGAATGTGGGACCGCCGGGCCTCGTCGCGCTGACGCTCTGGGGTTACATGCAGGGCATCATCCAGCTCGCCACCACCAAGGCAGCCATCATCGAACACCGTGGCTACGATGCCGCGCACCTGATCGATCACGCACTGCAGTTGGCCGCCGGCGCGCTCGCGCCTCGCTGACCAGGGGACCGCTCGCCATGCGCCCGAGGAACGCGACATCCGCACGCCGTAACCTGCGCACCACCGCGCGCGCCCTGTGCCTCTTCGCCGTGGCGCTGCCCATGGCCGGCGCCGTGGCGGCCCGCCCGCTCGCCGATGTCGTCGACGAGTACGTACGCGAGGGCCTGCGCGCCAATCTCACGCTGCGCAGCCAGGGCTTCGATGTCGAGCGCGCGATCGCGGCGCTCGACGGCGCGCGCGCCGGCTACTTCCCGTCACTCGGTCTCGACGCGCGCTACACGCGCAGCGAAGGCGGCCGAGAAATCCTGCTGCCGCTGTCACAGTTCGACCCAATGCTTGCCGACCAGTCGATTCCGTTCCTGCGGGAGCGCGAGCAGGACACGCGCCTGACGCTGCTGCAACCGTTGTACGCGCCGGCGATCCCTGCGAGCGTGCGTGCGCAGCGCTCACAACTCGCGGCCAGCGAGTACGCGCGCCTGGCGCTGGCGCGGCGCCTGCAGCGCGACATCACGGTCGGCTATCTCGACTGGCTGCGCGCGACGAAGACCGTGGCGATCGTCGACGCGAGCCGCACGCTGCTCGAGGAGAACCTGCGGGTCAACGATTCACTGTTCCGCAACGGCAAGGTGACGCAGGACCAGGTGCTGCGCGCGCGCGCCGAACTGCTCGAAGTGCAGCAGCAACTGCGTGAGGCGCAGAACCTCGCCCAGCAGGCTCGCAGCTTCCTGAACTTCCTGCTGAACCGTCCGCTCGACACGGCGCTCGAGGCCACTGAAGTCGACGAACTCGTGGCGCGGTCGGCCGCGGACCTCGAAGCGCTCTCGGCGAGCGCGCTCGAACGCCGTCCCGAACTCGCGCAGGCTGAAAGCGCCGTACGGGCCGCGGAGGCGCAGATCGGCGTCGAGCGCGCGCAACTGAAGCCCACGCTCGGCATCGGCGTCGACGGCGGTATCCAGGGCGAGGACTACGGCACTGGCCACGGCTACAACTACGGCCAGGCATCACTTCGCCTGACCTGGAGGCTGTTCGACGGAGGCGCGAACCGCGCCGCCGTGCGCAGCGCCCGCGCGTTCGCGCGCCGCACCGCGACCCAGCGCGATGAGCTGGCGCAGCAGATCCAGCTCGAAGTGCAGCAGGCACTCGACCGGCTCGATACGGCCGGCGACTCGCTCGCCACCGCCGAAGCCCGCTCGGAGGCGGCCCGCGCGGGCTTTCGCATCGCGAGCCGCAAGCGCGACGAAGGGGTGATCAGCCAGGTCGAGTTCATCGACGCGCGCAGCACGCTGACGGGCGCCGAACTGAACCTCAACCTCACGCGCTTCGCGCTGCTCGCGCGCCAGGCCGATCTCGATTACGTGACCGCGGCGGGCTTGCTGCCGCTCGATCCCATCACCACGGATTCCACTCCATGACGCGTCCTGCCCGACGTGGATGGCCGTTGCTGTTCGCACTCGCGCTCGCGGCGTGTGGCGACAGCGCGCCGCCGCCGCAATCCTCCGCGACGCCGGTGCGCGTCGCCGAGGCGTTTTCCGGTCCCGCCATCGCGGCCATTGCGACCAACGGTGTCGTCGCGTCCAAGGACGAGATGCGCCTGTCGTTCACGATCGGCGGCATCGTGCGGCGCATCAGTGTGGCCGAGGGCGAGCGCATCAAGCGCGGCCAGCGGCTCGCCGAACTCGAACTCACCGAGGCCAACGCGCAACTCGAGCAGGTCGCGCAGCTCGCCGCGAAGGCGCAGCGTGACCTCGCGCGCGGCGAGCGGCTGTATGCCGACCAGGTGATCTCGCTCGAGCAGCTGCAGGACCTGCGCACGCAGGCGTCGGTCGCCCAGGCGCAAGCCACCGGCGCGCGCTTCAACCGCGGGCACGCGGTCATCACCGCGCCGCATGACGGCGTCGTGCTGCGCAAGTTCGTGCAGGAGCGCGAGATCGTCGGCCCGGGCGTGCCGGTGCTGATGGTCAGCGGCGCGGACCGCGGCCACGTGGTGCGCGCGGCGCTCGCCGACCGCGAGATCGTGCAGCTCGCGCTCGGCGACGGCGCCGACATCCGGCTGGATGCCTGGCCGGGGAAGAAGTTCACCGGCACGGTCAGTGAGATCTCGGGCGCCGCGGAGAGCGGCAGTGGCCTCTTCCCGATCGAGGTGCGCTTCGGGGCGGACGCACCGCAACTCGCGAGCGGCCTGGTCGCCAAACTGACGATCCGCCCGGCTGCGGCCGGCGCGGCGACCCTGACCTACGTACCGATCGCGGCGATCGTCGAAGGCGACGGTCAGCGCGCGAGTGTCTATGTCGTGCAGGATGGGCACGCCGCGCGCCGCGAGGTCACCGTGGCCTTCATCACCGCCGACGGCGTCGCGCTGAGTGCCGGTCTCGCGAGCGGCGAAACCGTGGTGACGGACGGCGCGCTGTATCTGGCCGACGGCGATCGCATCCGCATCGTCAGCGATGCCGCGCTGACCATCGGCGGCATCGCGCTGCCGCGGCGCGCGACCGAGTCGTGACCGCGCTCGAGTTCCCGATCCGGCGCTACCAGTTCACGCTGGTCGCCTTCCTGTGCCTGATCGCACTCGGCTGGTACGCCTTCGCCAACGTGCCGCGCGAGGAAGATCCCTACTTCAAGATCCCGGGCTTCTTCGTCACGGCGATCTATCCGGGTGCCGATCCGCGCGACCTCGAGCGACTGGTCGCCAAGCCGATCGAGGACAAGCTCGCCGAACTCGACGATGTGAAGAAGATCGAGACCACGATCACCGACGGCGTGTCGTTCACGGTGATCGAGTTCCAGGCCACGGTGGATCCCGACGACGCCTACGACGAAGTCACGCGCGAAGTGAATGCGCTGCGCCCGACGCTGCCGCAGGAAATCGCGGAACTCGAAATCAGGAAGCTGAGCCCGGGACTCGTCAACACGGTGCAGCTCGCGCTGGTCTCCGAAGAGGCGCCCTGGCGTGAGCTCGAGGACTACGCGCGTGAACTGAAGGACGCGCTGAAGCCGGTCGCCGGCATCCGCACGGCGGAGGACTGGGCGATCCCGCGCCGCGAGCTGCGCGTGCAGCTCGACCTGAAGCGCATGGCAGGGATCGGCATCACGCCCGCACAGGTCGCGCAGGCGATCGCGGGCGAGAACGCGAACATTCCGGCCGGCACGATCGACATTGGCTCACGCGGCTTCAGCCTCAAGACCTCGGGTGCGTACGAGACGCTCGATCAGGTGCGCGATACGGTGGTGACAGCAGCCGCCGGACGCGCAGTGCGCATCCGCGACGTGGCCGAAGTGAGCTGGACGACCGCGCCCTGGAGCTACGTCGGCCGCTACAACGGCAAGCGTGCCGTATTCGTCACGGCCAACCAGAAAGAGGGATACAACATCCTCGAGGTGCAGCACGGCATCGACGCCGCACTCGACCGGTTCGAGGCGGGACTGCCGCAGCGCATTGCGCTCGAGCGCGGCTTCCAGCAATCAAAGAACGTCGAGCACCGCCTCGGGCGCCTGTACACCGACTTCGCGATCGCGATCGCGCTCGTGATGCTGACGCTGATCCCGCTCGGTTGGCGCGCGGCGGGCATCGTCATGGTGGCGATACCGCTGTCGCTGGCATTCGGTATCGCGATCCTCTACCTGATCGGCTACTCGTTGAACCAGATTTCGATCGCGGGCTGCGTCGTGGCCCTCGGCCTGCTGGTCGACGACTCGATCGTGGTGGTCGAGAACATTGCGCGCCATCTGCGCATGGGCCTCGACCGCACGGCCGCGGCACTCGCCGGTACGCGGCAGATCTGCGTCGCGATCCTCGGCTGCACCGCGACGCTGGTGTTTGCCTTCCTGCCGCTGGTCATGTTGCCCGGCACGGCCGGAAAGTTCATCCGTGTGCTGCCGGTGACGGTGATCGCGACGATCACGGGCTCGCTGATCGTGGCGCTGTTCGTGATCCCGTTCCTCGCGAGCCGCCTGCTGCCGCGCGACGCCGAGCAAGCCGGCAACCCGGTGCTGCAGCGTGTGATGGCGGCGATCCATCGCTACTATCGGCCGGCGCTGCATTACTGTCTCGCGCGGCCGCGCGCCACGGTGCTGGTCGCCATCGGCGGCTCGCTGTTGCTGTCGGCCGCGCTGGTGCCGCTGATCGGCTCGAGCCTGTTTCCCAAGGCGGATACGCCGCAGTTCCTGGTCCAGGTCGAGGCGCCCGCGGGCGCGAGCCTCGAGGCCACCGACGAGGCGCTGCGCTTCATCGAGACGAAGCTGCGTGCGACGCCCACGGTCAAGGGCTGGTTCACGAACGTCGGGCACGGCAACCCGCAGATCTACTACAACCACATCACGCGCCGTGACGCGGCGAACTTCGGCGAAGTGTTCGTGCAGCTGACGCGCTACGACACGCACGAAACACCGCGCATCCTCGAGACGCTGCGCAGCGAGCTGCGCGATTACCCGGCAGCACGCATCTACGTGAAAGAGTTCGTCAACGGACCGCCGATCAGCGCGCCGATCGCCGTGCGGGTCGTCGGCCGCGACCTCGAGGCGATCGAGGCGCTCGCCGGACAGGTGCAGCACCTGATCGAGGCGACGCCCGGCACGCGCGACGTGCAGAACCCGCTCGAGGTGGCGCGCACCAACCTGCGTCTCGCCGTCGATGCGCAGAAGGCAAACCTGCTCGGCGTGCCGACTGTCGAGTTCGATCGCGCAGTGCGCCTCTCGGTGGCCGGCGTGCCGGCCGGCAAATTCAAGGATCCCGACGGCGAGCAGTACGACATCACCGTGCGCACCGCGGTCGGCACGCGTGCGGATCTCGCGAGTCTCGGCGAAGTGCGGGTGCCGTCACTGTCGGGCGCGCTGCTGCCGCTGTCGCAGCTCGCGACGCTGCAGTTCGAGAAGGCGCCGGTCGTGATCCAGCGCTACGACCGCGAGCGCTCGGTGACGATCGATGCCGACGTGCAGGTGGGCTACAACACCGCAAAGGTCACCGCAGACGTGCGCCGCCAGCTCGATGCGATGGACTGGCCGCGCGACTACCACTACAGGCTCGGCGGCGAGGCCGAATCGAGCCAGGACGCGTTCGGTGGCATCGGTATCGCCATCATCGTCGCGATCTTCGGCATCTTCGCGATCCTGGTGCTCGAATTCGGCAACTTCAAGTCGACGCTGATCGTGCTGACCGTCGTGCCGCTCGGAGTGCTCGGTGGCCTTTTGATGCTGCTCGCCACCGGCAACTCCATCTCGTTCACTGCGAGCATCGGCTTCATCGCGCTGATCGGCATCGAGATCAAGAACTCGATCCTGCTGGTCGATTTCACCAACCAGTTGCGGGGCGGCGGCGTACCGCTCGACGAGGCGATCGAGCAGGCCGGCGAGATCCGCTTCCTGCCGATCCTGCTGACGACGCTGACGGCGATCGGCGGCCTGCTGCCGCTCGCCGTGCAGAACATCGGCCTCTACTCGCCGATGGCGTGGGTGATCATCGGCGGGCTGATCTCCTCCACGCTGCTCGCGCGGCTGGTGACGCCCGTGATGTACAAGCTCGCCCCGCCGGCGATCGCCCCGGCGGATCAGCCCATCAGGCCGAGCACGAGTCCCATGACGGTATAGGCCACGGTGTGGTGCCCGCCGTTGATCAGGAAGTGGCGCAGGCTGCGTCGCTCGAACAGGTAGTCGACACCCTTGCCGAACGCGACCCAGAAAAGCCCTGCGGCAAATCCCGCGCCGACGGCGAACTGCACGCCGGGGCTCGGCCCGAGGAACATGTGGAACACGAGCGTCGACAGCAGCGTCAGCACGAATGCCGAGGCGAGGATCCTGCCGAAATTGCCTTTGGCAAGGTCGGTGTCCGTGATGCCGATTTCGCGCTGCCAGGCCTTCGCGAACAGCAGCGGCGAATACCACACCGCGCCGACCAGGAATGATGCGATCGCCGCAACGATGACTGCCAGCCAGTTGATCTCCATACGTACCCCCTCCTTGGCCTGTTGTAATGCCCGAGCACGTTACGCCCGCGCTCACCGGCTGTAAACGCGGGTAGCATGCCCTCACCAGCCGGCCCGGAGAGTCCCGTGCGATCCGTGTTCCTCGACTACGCCACCGTCTCCGCGAACGACCTCGATGCGTCGGGGCTCGAGCGCGCCTGCCCGGAACTGACGCTCTACGATGTCACCACACCCGACGCAATCGCCGGGCGCATCGCGGGCGTGGCCATCCTGCTCGTCAACAAGGCGCGCATCACGCGCGAGTTGATCGAGGCGACGCCGTCCCTGCGCCTGATCGCGCTCGCCGCGACCGGCACCGACAATGTCGACCTCGTCGCGGCCCGCGAACGGGGCATCGCCGTGTGCAACATCCGCGATTACTGCACGCCCTCGGTGGTGCAGCACGTGCTCGGCGCGATCCTCGCGCTGACGCACCGCTATGCCGATTACTCACGCATCGCGACCGACGGGCGCTGGGGCGCAAGAGCGCAGTTCACGATGCTCGATTTCCCGATCCGCGAACTCGGCGGGCGCACGCTCGGCGTGGTCGGCTACGGCACGCTCGGTCGCGCGGTGGCGCGCGCCTGCGAGCAGGCGCTTGGCATGCGGGTGCGCGTCGCGCAACGCGCCGGCACCGCTGGCGTGGTGAACGCGGCTGGCGCAGCCGGCAAGCCGGGCGCGGCCGACAGATCGGGCACGCCCGACCGCGTGCCGCTCGACGCGCTGCTGCGCGAGGTCGATGTGCTGACGCTGCATTGTCCGTTGACGCCGGCAACGCGCGGCATGATCGGCGCCGCGCAGCTTGCCACGATGAAACCCGACGCCGTGATCGTGAACACCGCGCGCGGCGCGCTGATCGACGTGCAGGCGCTCGCCGATGCGCTGCGCGCAGGCCGCCTCGGCGGCGCTGCCATCGACGTGCTGCCCGAGGAGCCGCCGGTATCCGGCAGCCCGCTGTTCGCGCCCGACCTGCCGAACCTGATCGTCACGCCGCACACGGCCTGGGCCGCGCGCGAGTCGCGCCAGCGCGGGCTCGAGCAGATGGCGATGAACGTGAAGGATTTCCTGGCCGACGGGCAACTCGGCCGCGTCGTGTAGGAGCGGCGCTGGTCGAGGCGCGCTCGCGCTGACTTCAAGGCGTCCACGCCCCCATCGCCAGGGATTCCTCGTGCAACGCGTCAAAGCGGCACAGGAGCAGTGACTACACGCCATGTATCACCGTGCTGTTACAGATTCAGTTCCGCTTGTACTCAGGGCTGTAATGCTCGCGCTTCGACATGGACACTCCTTCGGCTCAGTATGAGCCTTAGTGAAAGTGTCCGCAGAATCAGGGTAGAACCCCATTCGCTATTCAGCTTCCCGTCTGGTTAATGCTCTCGGTGCAAATCCAAACCTCTCGCGCCCCGTAGCTGCGTAGATGAGCAGATATATACCCATAAGTAAGAAGTTACACGGAACTGCGATGCTCAATAGAACCCCCTTCCCACGTTGCTCGAAGAAAAGCACGCCACCCACTGAGACAATGGCAAGCCCCAATAGAAAAGCCAAGACTCTAAATAGGATATGCCTAGTCAAGGCCCGCCTCGATGCTGCAACGCCCTTGGGCGCCAACCACTATGCCCGTCGCAGCCCAACCAACGTACCCAACATATCTGAGGGCGGCTTTAGACATGTTCCACATGCGAAGCTGGTTCTTTCCTTCGTAGTACCTTCCACTGTTCATCGCTCGATTTGCCTCGGCTTGAACCTGCCTGCCAGTAGCGGCAGTCACAATGCCCGTGCCAAGTTCCTGCAGCAGGCTTGGTACCAGAACTGAC
Source organism: uncultured Pseudomonadota bacterium (assembly GCA_902826575.1). GTDB lineage: Bacteria > Pseudomonadota > Gammaproteobacteria > Steroidobacterales > Steroidobacteraceae > CADEFQ01. Next base: position 13,315 of record CADEFJ010000073.1, read on the forward strand.
CAAGTTCTTCCATAGAGCTGGCTACGGAACTGACTTCACCAGCTGCTCCCAACGCTCTGATTGTTGACCTGCGGTTGATTCGTGTAGCCGTTTGAGGGGTGAGTTCTCATGGTAGTTTGAACCACGGAGAACTTGCAGATGAAGAAGCGATTTACCGAAGAGCAGATCATCGGGATTCTGCGCGAGGCAGAGCGTGCGGACGCCGACATCCGCGGCGTCGCGCGCAAACACAACATCACCGAGACAACCTTCTACCGCTGGCGCAACAAGTACGGCGGCATGGATGTGTCCGATGCGCGCAAGCTCAAGGTCCTGGAGGCCGAGAACGCGAAGCTGAAGAAGTTGGTGGCCGAGCAGTTGCTGGCCATCGACGCTCTCAAGGAGTTCTCGCGGGGAAAATGATGTCCCCTCTGGCCCGCCGGCGCCTGCTGGCGCTGGCGGGCCAGAGGGGACTGTCGCAACGAGCCGCGTGCCGTCATTTGGGCTTGTCGCGTCGCGTGGCGTGCTATCAGCTGCGCCAGCCGCTGAAGGATCGTCCGATCGGCGTGGAGTTGGTGGCGACCTCACAGCGCTTCCCGCGCTTTGGATATCGGCGTGCGGCGGCCTGGCTGCAGCTCGGAGAGACGCGAACCAGGCGCCTGTGGCGAATGCTGGGCCTGCAGTTGCCACGAAGAATGGAGCTGCCCCGTTTCCGTGGACAGTTTAGTGTCTTAGTCCTGTGATCTGTAATAGCTACGACTTGATCTGACATTATCATGATGCATGAAGATGCGCAGGA
>CADEFJ010000074.1 GCA_902826575.1 uncultured Pseudomonadota bacterium
CGTGAACTCCTCCATCTCCAACGGTGAGGTGTCCACGAAAGCGGGTCAACTCCAAACTGTTCACAGCCTCGATGATGGCACTCGAGCGGAGCAGTCGCTCGAGGTAAGGACCATCGCCATCGAAGCCGCGCGGGCGAAGTACAAGAAACTCTCCCACACACACACCGTCAGTGGTGGGGCGAGTGACTTTAGCCAAGTACGGGCGCAGCTTGCCGAACAAGACATCTCCGGCGCGAAATCTCTTTACTTGGCTGTCGAAAGCCACGTCGGGGCCGGCGGGACGAATTCGCCCCGTCCAACTCTCGACATGCTCGAGCGCGATGTAGAGGTCGCCACTAAGCCGCTCGACAGTCTGCTCGACTACGTTGCTCATCGACGCCTTGAGTCGCGAAAGATTCCAATGCTCCGGCACCTTCCCTAACCACGGCACGCCGGAGTCCTTCATCGCGGGATAGGGCGTGAGTCCGTCGATCATTGCCGCGTCTCGGGACTGCACTTGTTCTTGAAGGCGACGCGCCTGCGGTGTGACGGAATAACGTTGGGTGGACATCCGCCTACGCCTCGACACCCTTGATCCTGGCCTCATGGCTCGCCAGCCGTCCCTGCACGGCGCGAATGCCATAGTGGAAGGTCAGCGCCGCCGCTGGCCACTGGCGCAGCTCGCTACCATCGATCGTCTTCTTGCCGAACTGGCTACGCGTCGTTGCCCAGGCCTCCGCAAGCCGGTTGTTCCGCACGAATCTCGTCAGCCCCTTGAGCATCTCGGGCTTGCCAGCGTACCGGTCGCTCCACTTGATCTCGAGCGCCATGACGGGCTTGAGCGAGGGCGACGATTCCACCAGGTCGACTTCGCTGTCATCCGTGCCCCAGCGCGCATAGTTGAGTCGCGCGTCCTCGTGGAAGCGCTGCGCGAACAGCGCCGTTTCCACCAGGTGCCCGAACTCCGCGTCATCCGGGCGCCGCGCACCGAACAGACCCGTGTACATCGCGGAGTTCGTCAGGTACACCTTGAAATGGCGTTCACGCTGGTAGCGCCGGCCGTCCTGATCGACGCGAAACACGCGCTTGAGCAGGAAGGCCGCTTCCAGGTATTCGATGTACCGCTGGATCGTCTGCTTGCCGACGCCACTGCGCTGCGAGAGCTGTTCGAACGACACCTCCTCGGCGGTATTGAACGCCAGCAGGGTGAACAGCGAATTGAGCTCCTGGATGTCCTTGATGCCATAGAGCTGCGGCAGGTCGCGCAGCAACACCTTGTCGACGATGTCGGATTTGACGAAGCGTTCGGGGTTGTCGCGCACCGCGGGCGACAGCGCAAGCTCCGGATAGCCGCCGAAATTGACGTACTCGACGAACTGCTCGTTCAGGCGCCCGATGTCGTCCAGCACGTACAGGCCGGGCTGCTCCTCGCGGATCGCGGGTGTCTCCGGCCGCAGCTGCAGGTATTCGGAGAAGGTCAGTGGCGGCAGGAGGAAATCGGTGAAGCGTCCGGCGCCCGACTCGGTGCTCTGGCGCTTGAGCGCCGCGGCGGCCGATCCCGACACCAGGATGCGCAGGTCGGTGCGATGATCGACCAGGGCCTTGAGGTATTTCTCCCAATCCTTGTGCGACTGGATTTCGTCGAAGAAAAGATAGCGCGTGCCTTCTCCGGCAGGTGCCACCGCTTCGATCTGCCGCACGAGCGCTTCCAGGGATTGCCCGTGCAGCAGCGGATGGTCCATTTCCACGTAGCCGATGCGCTGCCCCGCCACGCCTGATTCGAGCAGGCGCGCAATCAGGTGGCGAATCAGGATGGTCTTGCCCACGCGGCGCGGCCCGAGGAGAACCACCGCGCGGCGCAGGCCCGCGTCGAGCATGAGCTGCCGAACTGGCTCGAGATAGGCGCGCGGACGCAGCGCCGCGGTCGCCTCGTCCACGCGGCGGCTCTGCCACCACGGGTTCAGGCGCTTAAGATGCTCCGCAATCTGTTGATTTGAAACATCTTTCATCGTGAAACGGCACTAAGACCAGTTAACTATGCTTAACTCTATCACGCCCTGCCCGACCCGATGATCTCGCCGAGCAGCCCCTCGGTCTCCCTCTCGAGCGCAAGGATGTCCGCCCGGATCTCCTCGAGCGTCCGCAGCGGCTGCGGCTTGTAGAAGTAGCGCGTGAAGCTGATCTCGTAGCCGGTCTTCACGCTGTCCGGCACGTACCAGGCGTCCGCGGCGTGCGGCAGGACCTCGCGGCGCAGGAACGCCTCGATGCCGCCGTCTTCGAGCAGCGGCACCTGTTCGGTGTCGCGCAGGTCGGGGTCGGGTTCGTACTCGACCACCACCGGCTTGCCGCCGATCCGCATCTCGAAAAGCCCCCGCAGCGGGTCGGGCGCGGTGCCCTTCTTGTGGATCTTCCGGATGACCGGTGGTGCGTCGTCGGCGCGTACTGCGCTTTCCTTCAGCGCCTTTATTTCCTTGGGACTGTAGGCGCGCTCGGCGTCGATGTCTTTCAGGCGCAGCGGGCGCTCCACGGTGACTTTCCAGTAGCCGAGCGCGGCATTCGGGAAGATCTTCGATTGCTCGCTCTCCTTGAAATCGATGAACGTGTCGCAGATGCGCTGGATGTCCTCGGCCGAGAGTTCGCAGTTCTTCTTGCCGAGGTTCTTGCGTAGCGGCTTGTACCAGCTCGTCGCGTCGATGAGTTGCACGCGGCCCTTGCGATGCCCGGGCTTGCGGTTCGTGAGCACCCAGATGTAGGTCGCGATGCCGGTGTTGTAGAACATGTTGAGCGGCAGCGCGACGATCGCCTCGAGCCAATCGTTCTCGATGATCCAGCGACGGATGTTGCTCTCGCCCTGGCCAGCGTCGCCGGTGAAGAGCGAGCTGCCATTGTGCACCTGGGCGATGCGGCTGCCGAGAGCCGTGTCGCGCTTCATCTTCGAGAGCATGTTCGCGAGAAACAGCATCTGGCCGTCGCTCGAGCGCGTGACGAGCGAGTATTCCGGGTCGCCCGCGTGCTCGATCAGGAAGCGCGGATCCTTGAGCCCGTCCTTGCCGCCCATGCGCTCGAGGTCGCTCTTCCAGCTCTTGCCGTAGGGCGGGTTGGAGAGCATGAAGTCGAATTCGTGTGACGGAAAGGCGTCGTTGGCGAGCGTCGAGTGCTCCGGCCCGCCGACGATGTTGTCCGCGGCGTCGCCCTCGCCCTTGAGCAGCAGGTCCGCCTTGCAGATGGCGTAGGTCTCGGCGTTGATTTCCTGTCCGTAGAGGTGCGTGGCGACCTGCTTGCCGTGTGCGGCAGCGAGTTCCTTGAGCGTGTCTTCGGCCACGGTGAGCATGCCGCCCGTGCCGCAGGCGCCGTCGTAGAGGAGGTAAGTGCCCGAGCCGATCTCGTCGGCGACCGGCAGGAAGATCAGTTTCGCCATGAGCTTCACGGCGTCGCGTGGCGTCCAGTGCTCGCCCGCTTCTTCGTTGTTCTCCTCGTTGAAGCGGCGCACGAGCTCCTCGAACACCGTGCCCATACCGTGGTTGTCGAGTCCCCTCGGGCTCAAGTCGATGTCGGGCGAGAGGAGCTTCTCGATCAGCGTGCCGAGCGCGTCGGCCTTGGAAAGCCGCGGGATCTGGTTGCGGAATTCGAAGTTCTCGAGGATGTCCTGCACATTCGGCGAGAAGCCGTCGAGGTAGGCCTCGAAATCGGCCTTGAGTTGCTGCTGGCTGGCGCGGGCCCTGAGGTCGCGCAGCGTGAACTTCGAGGTGTTGTAGAACGCCTGGCCGGCCGCCTGCCGCAGCGCCTGGTCCTGGTTCGTGATCTTCGCCTTGTCGAGCGAGGCTTTCATGTCGAGCACGGCCTGCTTGGTCGGCTCGAGCACGGCATCGAGCCGGCGCAGCACGGTCATCGGCAGGATCACGTCGCGATATTTGCCGCGCACGTACAGGTCGCGCAGGACATCGTCGGCGATGCCCCAGATGAAGTTGGCGATCCAGTTGAGTTGCGAAGTTTCCATCTCAGGATTTCACGAAGGTGCAGGTTGCCCCTGTTGGAGGATCAGAAAAATACATTGCTGCCCCGGTAATTCTAGGTATGAGGGCGATCTGGACTGTGCGCGAGTTCGCCTGTCGGATCAAGGGATTGCATTGAGTGCGACCTGTGCGGCAGCGACACCAGGCTGGCACCGCGTGGCGGAGAACGTTGCGGGACATTTGATGGCAGCCAGTTGGCGCGCGCTCCGAAATCGCGCTTCCAGGCCAACTCGAAATTGGTGGCGCTTTCGGTCTCGAAGTCTTGACGCGGCGCCTCAAGGCGCAGCGACACTGCCAAAGCGCCCCAGCCCCACCTCGACCACTGTGTCTTCCCGGCGCAGCAGCCACAACGCCTCCAGTCCCAGGCGATGCGCCATGGCCAGGCCGTCATTCGGCCCAGCCACCAGCAGCGCCGTGGCCCAGGCGTCGGCATCCATGCACGTGCGTGCCAGCACGGTGACGGAAGCGACATCGTTGTGTACAGGCGCCGCCCGTCGGCCGTCCATCGTATGCGCGACGCGCGCGGCGCCCACCTCCATGAAGCGGCGGTAGTCGCCCGAGGTGGCCACGGCCAGATCCTGCAGTTCGATCACGCCATGCGTTGCACGGCGCCCAGGCTCGGGGCTCTCGAGCGCCACGGCCCAGGGCTGCCCATCTGCTTGACTGCCCAGAGCGCGTAATTCGCCATCGAGCGCCGCCAGTGCGTGGTGGAGGCCGTAGTACCGCAGCACATCCACCATGCAATCCACGGCGTAGCCCTTGGCGATACCGCAGAGATCGATCTGCAGGCGTGCGCGCTTGCGGGCCCGGCCTGCGCCCTGATCCAGCTCCAGGCTCTGGTGCGCCGGGCAGCGGGAGTTGTCGCTCGCCCCGCGAATCGCCTGCGCATCGGGCTCATCGCGTACCGCGCCAAAGCCCCAGGCATCGACCAGCGCTCCGACGGCAGGGTCAAAGGCGCCCGCGCTCAGGCGGCTGATCTCGAGCGCACGATCAAGCACGTACAGCAACTCTGCAGGCAAATCGACCCAGTCACCGACGGGCGCCAGGTTCAAGCGCATGACGTCGCTGCCTGATTTCCAGGGGGACATCTGCGCATCCACCAGATCCACCGCCGCCTGCAAGGCTGCGTGCAATGGTTTCGGATCTCGATCCGGCGCGACATCGCAAATGACGGACCAGCGCGTGCCCATGGTCGGGCCGTTCAGGTTCAGGCGCATGAGCCTGGAAGATCAGAAGAGGTCTTCGGCATAGCGCCCGTTCGCCTTGAGTTGCTGCACGCTGAGGCGCAGCGTCCCCAGAATTCCGTCCAGCGTTTCGGCGACATCCCGGCCCATGGGGCGGCTGCCGCACACGCGCACGATGGCGCCGCGCTTCAGCAGTTCGCGCAGGCGCGTGGCGTCGCGGCGCAGGGCGTCCTGCACGTAGCCGCCGCCCGGCACGCGCGAGAACCCGGTCTGCAGGCTCGCCAATCGCCGCTCATCGAGCCAGCGCCGAATCTCGGGCTCGAAATAGAAATCCAGTGCCGGGTCGCGCCCACCGTAATAGAGATGCATGGGAATGCGCCTGTCGTTGCGCCGGATGAAGCCCGCCAGCGGGGCCACACCCGTACCCGCGCCTATGAGCACCACAGGCCGTCGCCCGTAGTGCAAAGCGAATCCGGGATTGCGCCGGATGAAGGCCTGGACCGTACCGCCCGGTTGCAGGTCGTAGAGGTGGGTGGAACACAGGCCTCCTGGAAACAGGCGCACGCAGATTTCCAGGAATCCGTCGGTCGTGCCCGAGGCCAGCGAGAAATAGCGCGGCACGCCGCTACCCGGTGGGACGACGCCCACCAGATCACCCGCAGCAAAGCGCGCCAGGCCGCGTCCGCGCAGACGATCCCGCCATCCCCGGCGCGGCCACTGGAATCGCAGGATGGCTGTGGGCCTGTCCGTCCGGCCGGGGTAGTCTTGCCGCGAAATCAGCGTGAGCGTGGTGCTCGGCGGCAAGCGCGGCACGTAGTCCAGCTTCAGGGGTTCATTCAGTGCCTGCGCCAAGGCCTCGCCCCAGAGAGCAAACTGCTGGCCTGACTGCTGGTGAATACATTCGAGCGGCAGCAGCGTCGGCCAGCCGCGTGCGCGCAGGCCCTGTTCCACCGCCTTGGCGTAGGCGCAAAAGGCAGGGAACTGCCGGTCGCCAAAACCGAGCACCGTCACGGGCGCAGCTCCACAGGGATGGCGCGCGATGCGTTCGAGGGCCTGGCGGGCATGCGTGGGGGCTTGTCCCTCGCCATGGGTGGCAGCGAGCACGAATACCTGCCGCGTTGCCGGACCTGTCCGGAAATTCTCCAGGCCGCCCGTGTGCACGCGATGGCCGCATTGAACCAGCGCGTCGTGCAGTGCCTGGGCGAAACCCCAGGTGCTGCCATTTTCGCTGGCGACGAAAACCAGCACGTCTGCCTGTGCCAGAGGACTGTTGGCCGTGATTCGAACCGCCTGGCGACGTGCCCGCCACCAGATCAGCAAGCCCGACAGCCACAACAGCACGATGGAGGCTCCCGCAATCCCCAGCACCATGGCCCAGGGCCAGGCGCTCTCGCCCGTGTGCAGTACCACGGCCCAGTCATACAAGCGCTGGGCGGTAGTGGATTCCTGCCAGACCAGGGCCTCGCCGCTGTAGCGGTCGATCCAGCCCTGGCCCTGTCGTGTTGTCACTTTCCAGGTATCTTCCGGGTCTGCAGCGCTCGGGAAATTCAGTTTGCGCAAGTCCCGCGCGCCGAGAACCTGCAACGCGGGCAATTGCGCGCCGGGCAACGCGGTTTGGCCGCTCGCCACGGACACGACGTCCGGTTCGGTCCCGGCGTCGAGTTCCAGCAGCCCGAGCGTTGTCGAGCTCATGAGGAGCGCCGTGAGTGAGGACAGGAACAGAACGACGAGCACTACCCTGCCCACGAGCACATGCAGGCGCTGCGCCAGCGATCCACGCACCGGACCGGCCAGCTGGCGCCATCCGCCCATGCGCCGCAGCAGCAGCACGAGACCGGAACCCGAGATCAGTGCCATGGCCAATGCAATGGCGGCTGCGCCCCAGCGGCCCGCATCGCCCAGCAGCAGCGAGCGGTGCAGGTTCTTCACCCAGCGCGGCAGTTGAGACGGGCGGTAGCCGGCGAGCGCCCCGCCATCATCGGGATCCACATAAGTGGCCTGCACCTGCTCGCCATCAAAACCATAGGCAACATAGGCGCCCGAGGGCAGGCGGCGGATTTCCTCCACGCCCGGCATGGCACGCTGCACACGTTCGGCGAGCGTGGCCACGGACAGATCAAGCGGAGCCGAGGTGGCGTGGCGCGCCTGCACCACCGGATCGATGGCGAGGAAGATGCCGGTGATGCCCAGCACCAGTGCCAGGCTGCCAGCCGCCAGACCCAGCCAGCGGTGGATGGCTTTCCAGCCCATGCGCGCTTCTTACTTCAGCTGGTAGGTCAGGGACTGGACGTACTGCTTGCCGGCCACCGGTTTGCCCGCATTCTGCGTCGTCAGAGGCACGCGGATGTCCGAAGGGCTGTCTCGCATGTCTTCCGCAGCGGCATCGATGCGAATCTCGTAGCCCGCGTCGATCAGCGCATCGGCCAGATCGGCGGTCACCTTGAGCGTGCGCCCCGCGCCGACACTGGCGCCAGTCACGCCTGCCAGACGCTTGGCATCACCAGCCGACAGCCGATTCCAGTCGGCCAGGTGCTTGTAAAACTTGGCCTTGCCCCCTGATACCCAGAGCGTTCGGGCATAGGCGCCCTTGGAGTCGGTCAGGTAAACGGCCAGATAGGCGCCATCGCCGCCGTAGTTCTTGAGCTGGGTCGTCAGGGTGAGCTCACGGCTGTGAGCCAGTGCGGGCAAGGCCAGCGCGCATGCAGCAGCCACGGTGGTCGCCAGGAGAGGTTTGGATACGGGTTTGGACATGAGGTTTCTTCCGTCGCATTAATTGTGTTGGTCACGCGGCGCTGCGGCGCTGTCGACGAGGGCGGAGCGCGCGTCCTCGGAGGCGTGCTCGTGCTCCCGGTCGCGCTGCTGCTCCTTGTACTTGATCTTCACCACCTTCAGGGTCTGCGGGTCGATCCTGGCCTTGAAGGCGCGGCCCTGGGCATCCTTGCCGTGGACCTCGTAGCAGCCGTCATCGATCTTGAGACGCTGCACTTGCCAACCCTGGGCGGCAGCCATCTGGTGTACGGCTTCACGCGATTGCCACCGCTCCACCGGTACTTCGCAATCGTCAGACGCCGCAACAGGCCAAGGCGCGAGAGTCAGAGACAGGGCCAGAGCCAGCAGTCCTTGGCGCAGGAATGGAAAGGGATTCATGCCGGTGCTCCCGCCGGTGCGCGCCGTGCTTCGCTGCTGGATTTCTCGCATGTCGAGGCTTCTCTGAATATGGAGCGCCGGCGAATCGAGCCCGCCTTGCGTCGTATCTTGCCACCCGCCCGGAAAGGGCCCATCTGAACGCAATCTGGGGGCTGCGCTCTTCAATGCAATAGCGCACATGCCTGTACGAGCCACGAATCCCGGCGTAATCGGACTCGTTCTCAATCGCGTCCGCCGGCATGCGTGCGTAATGATAAGATAGTGATTACTTACTTTCTTGACGCAGGAAACCCGATGAGCGGACAGTCCGAGCGCCTTCCCGCAGACGAGCGGCGCGCGGCCACGGTGGCGGCCGTGGTCGAGCTTGCCGCCGCGCAGAACCCCGGCGACATCACGACCACGGCCATCGCGCAGCGCATGGGACTGACCCAAGGTGCGGTCTTTCGGCACTTCCCCACCAAGGACGCCATCCTGCAGGCCGTCATGTCCTGGGTGTCGGAGCGCCTGCTCGCGCGAGTGGACAAGGCCGCACAGAGCGCGGCGTCGCCGCTTGCCGCCCTCGAGGCAGTCTTCAGGACGCACATCGACTTCGTATCCAGGCACCCGGGTGTGCCAAGAATGCTTTTCAGCGAATTGCAGCGACCGGGAAAGACCACGCCGAAGCGGATGGTGCAGACTCTCATTCGCAAGTACCGCAAGCGGCTTCACGAACTGCTCGAGGCGGGCAAGGTGCAAGGCGAGCTGGATGCCGAGCTCGATGTGAGCGCAGCCGCCGTTCTCTTCATTGGCACCATTCAGGGCCTGGTGATGCAGTCGATGCTGGCGGGTGACATTGCGCAAATGCGCCGCGATGCGCCCGGCGTGTTCTCCATCTATCGCCGCGGTATCGGAGCGAAGCGATGAAGATCAGCGATCCTTCCGCTTCGACGAAGCGCGCTATCGCCATTGGTGTTGTCGTCATCGCTGCGAGTGGCATCGGCTATGCCTGGATGCAGCGCGCCGGCGGCGAGGACGGCCTGCTGCGTTTATATGGCAATGTCGACATCCGCGAGGTGCAACTGGCCTTCCGCCAACCCGGGCGCGTGGCCGAAATGACTTTCGACGAAGGCGAGGCCGTCAGTGCCGGCACTCGCATGGCGGCGCTGGACGCCCAGCCCTTTCGAGACGCGCTGTCGGCCGCGGAGGCCTCGACGCAAGTCGCACAGGCGGAACTCGCCAAGTTGCGGCGCGGCTTGAGACCGCAGGAAATCACCCAGGCGAGAGAAGCGCTCAACCAGGCGCTGGCCGTTGCCGTCGACGCAGAACGCGACTATCAACGCCAAAGCAGCCTGCTCGTATCGGGCGCCAGCAGCCAGCGCACTGTCGATGGCGCCCGCGCGGCACGCGACCGGTCAGCCGCCGGCGTGGAGGCGGCCAGGGCCGCCCTGTCACAGGCCTCCGAAGGGTTTCGCAAGGAAGACATCGCCGCGGCGGAGGCACGACTCGCCGCAGCGCAAGCGGCACAGGCGCAAGCCGCCACCGCACTTGCGGATACGGAATTGCTGGCTCCCAGCGATGGAACAGTGATCGCGCGGGTGCGTGAAGTCGGCAGCATGGTTGCGAGCCAAAGCGCGGTCTACAGCCTGAGCCTCGACAAGCCCGTTTATGTGCGCGCCTACGTGGCTGAGCCGGATCTGGGGCGCATCGCACCGGGCGCCGCGGTGCGCGTCACGAACGACAGCTCCGACAAGGTCTATCGCGGGCGGATCGGCTTCATCTCGCCGCGCGCCGAATTCACGCCGAAGACGGTGGAAACCGCCGACTTGCGCACGGATCTCGTGTACCGCCTGCGCATTGTCATGGACGAGGCCGACAGCGACGGCGCGCTGCGCCAGGGCATGCCGGTGACGATCGAGGTCGATGCCGGAGCCGGTTCCCTCGCGCACGCGCAAGGACGTTGAGGTGCAAGCAGGCCTAGTCATGGGCAGCGCGCCGCAAGGCGCAGAGGCAAGTACGGCGGCCGTCGTCATCGAAGACCTGGGCAAGCATTTCGGTGACGTGCAGGCCTTGCGCAACTTGAATGCGCGCATCCATTACGGGCGGTTGACGGGCCTGGTCGGCCCGGACGGCGCCGGCAAGACGACGCTGATGCGGATTCTGACCGGTCTGCTGGTGCCGAACGCCGGTCGGGTCGCGGTGGCGGGGTACGACGTGGTGCGTGACAACGACGCCGTCCACGTCGCCAGCGGGTACATGCCGCAGCGCTTCGGCCTGTACGAGGACCTGTCGGTGATGGAGAACATGCGCCTGTATGCGCGGTTGCGCGGCATGGATGTCGAGCACAACGTCGGGCTCTTTGCAGAGCTGCTCGACTTCACGCGGCTCGGCCCCTTCACCCAGCGGCTGGCGGGAAAGCTCTCCGGCGGCATGAAGCAGAAGCTGGGCCTCGCCTGTGCGCTCATGGCACGGCCCAGGGTTCTGCTGCTGGACGAGCCCGCGGTGGGCGTCGATCCGGTCAGCCGTCAGGATCTGTGGCGCATGGTGCAGGCGCTCACCGACGAGGGTATGGCCGTGGTCTGGTCCACCGCCTATCTTGACGAGGCCGAGCGCTGCGAGAGCGTGCTGTTGCTGAACCAGGGTCAGCTCCTGTTCGATGGCCCACCGCAGGAACTGGCCGCGCAGCTCGAAGGTCGCAGTTTCCGGCTGGAAGATGTCGGCGCCGAGCGCCGCGCCGTACTCACCCAGGTACTCGATTTGCCGAGCGTGAGCGATGGCGTCATCCAGGGGGCCGGCGTACGCGTGGTGCTGCGTGAGGGCGCCGACGTAGAACCGCTCCAGGCCTTGGCCGATCGGACGAAGGTGCGTCTGGGGGCGGTGCCGGCGCGCTTCGAGGACGCCTTCATCGATCTGCTCGGCGGCGGCCCAGGCGGCACTTCGGCCCTGGCCGAGCGCATGCCGCCCGTCGAACTGGGTTCCGACGTGGCCGTGTCGTGCCGCAATCTCACCAGGCGTTTCGGCGATTTCACCGCCACCGACAACGTGAGCTTCGAGGTGCAAAAGGGCGAAGTCTTCGGCCTGCTCGGCCCCAACGGCGCCGGCAAGTCCACCACCTTCAAGATGTTGTGCGGCCTGCTCAGACCCACTGCGGGCGAAGCGCATGTGGTGGGACACGATCTGCGCCGGGCCACTGGTGAGGCGAAGAGCCGGCTCGGCTACATGGCCCAGAAGTTTTCCCTCTACGGCCTGCTCTCGGTACGCCAGAACCTGGAATTCTCGGCCGGCGTGTACGGACTGGAGGGCGGTGCGCGGCGCGAACGCATCGAGGAGATGATCGCCACCTTCGATCTGGGCGAGTGGCTCTCGGCCACGCCCGCCTCCCTGCCGCTCGGCCACAAGCAGCGCCTGGCGCTCGCCTGTTCGCTGATGCATCGCCCGCCGGTGCTGTTCCTCGATGAGCCGACTTCGGGTGTGGACCCGATCACGCGACGCGAATTCTGGACCCACATCAATGGCCTCGCGCGCAAGGGCGTGACCATCATGGTCACCACACACTTCATGGACGAGGCCGAATACTGCGACCGCGTAGCCATGCTCTCGCGCGCGCGGCTGATTGCACTCGACACGCCCGATGCGCTCAAACGCTCCGCGGCCAGTCCCGAACGACCGGATCCGACCATGGAAGATGCGTTCATCCATCTGGTCGAGTCGGGCGAGCGTGGAATGGAGGCGGCTGCGTGAACGCTGTCGCGCCGCGCACGAACGCGGATGAAGCACAGGTGGCCGACTTGCGCCGCTTCGATCCGCAACGCCTCCTGGCCCTGGTCCGCAAGGAAAGCCTGCAAGCCTTGCGCGACCCATCGACGCTGCTGATTGCCCTGGTGCTGCCGGTGGTGTTGCTGCTGCTCTTCGCCTATGCCGTGTCGCTGGATGCCAGGGGCGTTCGCGTCGGCGTGGTCATCGAATCGCAGGGCGCCTCGGCCCTGGCCCTGGCCACGGCCTTCTCCGGCACCCGCTATCTCGACGCGAGCTTTGCCCACGACCGCCGGGAGGTGGCCAACCAGCTCGTCTCGGGAGAGCTGCGCGGCTACGTGGTCATTCCTCAGGACTTCGAGCGGCGTCTGGTCCAGCGGGGCAGCGAGCCGCTGGTGCAGATCATCACCGACGGCTCCTACCCGAATACCGCCAACTATGTGGAGAACTACGCAAGGGGTGTGGTTCAAACCTGGCGTGCCGGGCTCGATGTGGCGGCGCCCGCGCAGACGGTCGAGCTGGAGGCGCGCTTCTGGTTCAACCCTGAACTCGAGAGTCGCCGCGCGCTGATCCCCGGCGCCATCGCCATCGTCATGACCATCATCGGCACCATGCTGACCGCACTGGTGGTGGCGCGCGAGTGGGAGCGCGGCACCATGGAGGCGGTACTGTCCACGCCCGCCACGGTGGTGGAAATCCTGATCGGCAAGCTGTTGCCGTACTTCGTGCTCGGAATACTGTCGACGCTGGCGGCTGCGGCGCTGGCCGTGTTCGTTTTCGACGTGCCGCTGCGCGGTTCGCTGGCGGCGCTGTTGCTGCTGTCGGCGGTGTTCATGGTGCCGGCCCTGGGTCAGGGTTTGCTCATCTCCTCCGTGACTCGCAACCAGTTCCTGGCAGCGCAGATCGCCCTGTTCACCGGTTTCCTGCCGGCCTTCATACTCTCGGGATTCCTGTTCGAGATCGACTCCATGCCGGCCCCGATCCGTGCGATCACGGCGCTGGTTCCAGCCCGCTACTTCGTGGATTCGTTGAAGACAGTGTTTCTCGCCGGGGACATCTGGCCGGTGTTTGCCCGCAATCTGCTGGCGATGGCTGCGATCGGGGCGATGTTCTTCGCTCTCGCAAGGCGCGCCACGCGCAAGAACCTGGAGTAGCGGTCATGTCCACAGCCGCCTTCAGCTTCACGCGCCTGCGGGCTCAGTTCATCAAGGAAGTGCTCAGCGTCCTGCGCGATCCGCGCAGCCGCATGGTGGTGCTCGTCCCGCCCATCCTGCAACTGATGGTTTTCGCCTTTGCCGCCACGCTGGAAGTGCGCAATGTCGACATCGCGGTGTACGACCAGGATGCGGGTCGATGGTCGCATGAGCTCGTGCAGCGCCTCGCCGGCGCCCCCTTCATCGCCGACGTGCGACATGTGGACAGCCTGAGCGAACTGCACGAGTCGATCGACCGGGGCGAGGTGATCGCGGCGCTCGCGATCCCGGTGGATTTCTCCCGCGCGATCGCCGCGGGGGACAGCGCCCGCGCGCAGGTACTGGTCGATGGCCGGCGCAGCAATGCCGGCCAGATCACCGTCGCCTATCTGTCCACCATTGTCGCCGAAGTCGCCGCCGAAGTCGTACCGGGGGCGCAGGCGCCGAATCCCGTGGCCTTGCGCCACTGGTTCAACCCGAACCTGGTCTACCGCTGGTACATCGTGCCCGGGCTCACTGGCATCCTGGCGATGTTCAGTGCCCTGCTCATCACTTCGCTGTCGATTGCGCGCGAACGCGAGTTGGGCACCTTCGACCAGTTGCTGGTGTCGCCCACCTCGACGCCGGAAATCATCGTATCCAAGTCGCTGCCGGCACTGGTGATCGGCACCATGCTCGG
>CADEFJ010000075.1:0-12283 GCA_902826575.1 uncultured Pseudomonadota bacterium
TGCTCGCCACCCAGCGCCCATCGGTCGACGTGATCACGGGCCTCATCAAGGCGAACATCCCGTGCCGCATCGCCTTCCAGGTGTCCGCCAAGGTCGACTCGCGCACCATCCTCGACCAGGGCGGCGCCGAATCGCTGCTCGGTCACGGCGACATGCTCTACCTGCAGACCGGCACATCGCTGCCCACGCGCGTGCACGGTGCGTTCGTTTCCGACCAGGAGGTATTGCGCGTGGTCGAGGCGCTGCGGCGCAATGCGCCGCCGGTCTATGTCGACGAGGTGCTCTCCGGTCCGAGCACGCCGATCCCCGGCATGCCGGGCGAGGACGGCGAGGGCGAGGCGGGGGGCGCGGATGCCGAGGCCGATCCGTTGTACGACGAGGCCGTGAAGATCGTCACCAGCGAGCGCAAGCCGTCGATCTCGTACGTGCAGCGGCGGCTCAAGATCGGCTACAACCGCGCGGCGCGCCTGCTCGAGGCGATGGAGTCCTCGGGTATCGTCGGTCCCCTGCAATCGAACGGCGCGCGCGAAGTGCTTGCGCCCGCGCCACCGGAGAACTGATGCACAAGGCAATCCTCGCGGCTGCGAGCCTCGCGCTCGCGGTGTTCGGCGGCGCAGCCCCGGCGGCGGCTGCCGCGCCGACCGCAATCGATCGTTACCTCGACGGCCTGCAGACCCTGCGTGCGGAATTCTCGCAGCGGCTCGTCGATGCGCGCGGCGTCACCGTCCAGGAGGCGCAGGGCAGTCTCGTCGTGCAGCGGCCCGGGCGCTTTCGCTGGGAGGTGCGCCCGGTGGGCGCAGTCGGCGGCCAGCTGTTGGTGGCCGATGGCCGCAATCTCTGGTTCTTCGACAAGGACCTGGACCAGGTGACCGTCAAGCCGGCTGATGCCACGCTCACCGCGACACCCGCGATGTTGCTGTCGGGCGTCGGGGACATCCGCGAGGTGTTCGAAGTCGAGACGTTGCCGCGCTCGGGTGGGCTCGACTGGGTGCGGGTGGTGCCACGCGCCAGCGACGCGGATTTCCGCGACGCGCGGCTCGGCTTCGAGGGCCGTGAACTGAGGCGCATGGAACTGCATGACAAGCTTGGGCAGACCGCCACGCTGCTGTTCAGCCGCACGCAGCGCAATGCGAACGTGGATCCGGCGGAACTGCGTTTCACGCCGCCACCCGGCGCCGACCTCATCGGCACGCCCGCAAATTGACCCCGATGCAGTCACTGCGCTACCGGTCCTGGTGGATCGTCGGCGGCCTCGCCATGGCGCTCGCCATCGTGGTCGCGTCGCTGTTGCCGTCGAGCAGCCTGCCGAGCGTGCAATTGTGGGACAAGTTCGAGCATGCCATCGCGTACTTCGCGCTCGCCGCGTGGTTCGGCGGCGTCGTGCGTCCCGATCGCTACCTGCGCCTCGCGCTCGTGCTGCTCGCACTGGGCATTGCGGTGGAAATAGCCCAGCAGGCGATGGGCCTCGGACGCACAGCCGAGCCGCGCGATGTGCTGGCGAACGGTGTGGGTATCGCGTTCGGATTGATCGTCGCCGCGCTCGGCGTGAGCGGCTGGATGCGCGGCGTCGAGCGCCTGCTGGGCGTCGCCGTGCCGATGGCCGACTAGGCCGGCTGCGCAATGAGCGCACCCCCGCCAGATCGCAGCCGCCCTCTCGCTGATCGCATGCGGCCGCGTGCGCTGGATGAGGTCGTCGGCCAGGCGCATGTCCTCGGCGCCGGCAAGCCACTGCGCATGGCGCTCGAGGGTGGCCAGCTGCATTCGATGATCCTGTGGGGCCCGCCCGGCACCGGCAAGACCACGCTCGCACGCCTGATCGCGCGCCGCGCCGACGCCGATTTCATCGCTTTGTCAGCGGTGCTCGCCGGAGTCAAGGATGTGCGTGCCGCGGTCGAGCAGGCGAAGGCGAGTCGCGCGCAGTCCGCTCGTGCAACCGTGCTCTTCCTCGACGAGGTGCATCGCTTCAACAAGGCGCAGCAGGATACGTTCCTGCCGTTCCTCGAGGATGGCACGCTGACCTTCATCGGTGCGACGACCGAGAATCCGTCGTTCGAAGTCGTCAGCGCGCTGCTGTCGCGAGCGCGCGTCTATGTGCTCAAGTCGCTCTCGCCCGCGGCGATCGCGCAGTTGCTGCGCGCCGCGCTGGCGGATCGCGAGCGCGGGCTCGGTGCCGACGGCCTCGCGATCGACGACGATGCACTCGCTTTGCTGTCGCAGGCGGCGGACGGTGATGCGCGTCGCGGACTCAATATGCTCGAGATCGCCGCGGATCTGGCCGCGGACGGGCGCATCACTCTGGCTGGCGCTCGCGAAGTCGCGGCCGGCGGGCGCCGGCGCTTCGACAAGGGCGGCGATCAGTTTTACGACCAGATCTCCGCGCTGCACAAGGCCGTGCGCGGCACGGATCCGGATGCCGCGCTGTACTGGTTCTGCCGCATGCTCGACGGCGGCTGCGATCCGCTCTACATCGCGCGCCGGGCGCTGCGGATGGCGGTGGAGGATGTGGGCCTCGCCGATCCGCGCGCCATCGCGATCGCGCGCGATGCCTGGGACACCTATGACCGGCTCGGCAGCCCCGAGGGGGACCTTGCGATCGTGACGGCGATCGTTTATCTCGCCTGCGCGCCGAAGAGCAACGCCGTGTATGTGGCGGTGGGCGAGGCGATGGCCGACGTCGAAAAGTTTGGCACGCTCGATGTACCGTTGCGCTTTCGCAATGCGCCGACCCGCCTGATGAAGCAGCTCGAGCACGGCAAAGGCTACCGCTATGCGCATGACGAGCCCGATGCGTACGCGACCGGCGAGCGGTACCTTCCCGATGAGCTGCCGGATCGTCAATACTACCGGCCCGTACCGCGCGGCCTCGAGATCAAGATCGGCGAGGCGCTCGCGCGGTTGCGGAAATCCTGAGGAGACCCCGTGCTCGATCCGAAGCTGCTGCGCACCGACCCGGATGCCGTCGCCCGCAACCTGGCGCGACGTGGCCACGAACTCGACGTCGCCTTCTTCCGCGCGCTCGAGGAGCGGCGCAAGCTGAGCCAGGTCGAAGCCGACCGGCTGCGGTCCGAGCGCAACAATCACTCCAAATCCGTGGGCGCCGCGAAGGCACGCGGCGAGGACATTGCACCGCTGGTGGCGCGCGGTGAAGTGCTCGCGGCCGACGTCGCGCGTGTCGATGCGGAACTTGCACTCGTGCAGGGGGAACTCGACCAGTGGCTGCTCGGCATCCCGAACCTGCTCGACGCTGCGGTGCCGGACGGACTCGATGAGAGCGCCAACGTGGAAGTGCGTCGCATCGGCGAGCCGCGCCAGTTCGATTTCGATCCGAAGGATCACGTTGCCATCGGCGCAGGGCTCGACGGCCTCGACTTCGACACCGCGAGCCGCATCGCCGGTGCCCGCTTCGTCGTGATGCGCGGCGGGGTTGCACGCCTGCATCGCGCGCTCACGCAGTTCATGCTCGACCTGCACACGGGTGAGCACGGCTACACCGAGTTGTATGTGCCATACCTGGTTTCGCGCGCGACGCTTACCGGCACCGGCCAGCTGCCGAAGTTCGAGCCGGACCTGTTCGCGGTGCCACACGACCCCTCGTTGTTCCTGATCCCGACTGCGGAGGTGCCGGTGACGAACCTCGTGCGCGACCAGATCGTCGCGGCCGAGCGGTTGCCGTTGCGTTTCGTCGCGCACACACCGTGCTTCCGCTCCGAGGCGGGCGCCTATGGCAAGGACACGCGCGGGCTCATCCGCCAGCACCAGTTCGACAAGGTGGAGCTCGTGCAGATCGTGCGGCCGGCGGATTCGGCGCAGGCGCTCGAATCGCTCACCTCGCACGCCGAGGCGGTACTGCAGGCGCTCGAACTGCCCTACCGCGTGGTCGCCTTGTGCGCGGGCGACATCGGCTTCTCGAGCAGCAGGACCTACGACCTCGAGGTGTGGCTGCCGGGGCAGGGCAAGTACCGCGAGATCTCATCCTGCAGCAATTGCGAGAGCTTCCAGGCGCGGCGCATGCAGGCGCGCTGGCGAAATCCCGACGGCGGCAAGCCGGAACCGGTGCATACGCTCAACGGGTCGGGCGTGGCAGTCGGTCGGGCGCTCGTCGCGGTGCTCGAGAACAACCAGCGGGCCGACGGCAGCGTGACGGTTCCCGCCGTGCTGCGGCCCTATATGGGAGGCATGCACACCCTGGCCGCGGGTTAGCCTCGCCGGGGCTGCGGCATTCGACATAAGCTGGTGGCGGTCCGGTTGACAAGGAAAGAATGATCGTTCATTCTCATCTTTTCCCCGCGCCGCCCGCCCGAGGCCCATGATGTCTGGTCGCTTTTCGTTTCGCGTTGCCGCCCTGTCAGTCGCGGCGGGTGTCGCGCTCGCTGGCTGTGGCGGTGATGCCGCGCCACAAGGTCCTCCTGCCCAGGCGGTCACGGTCGTCACACTGCGCGCCGAGCCGGTCACGCTCGTGCGGGAGCTGCCCGCACGCGTCAATGCACACCTGATCGCCGAGGTGCGTCCGCAGGTGAGCGGCATCATCGAAAAGCGCCTGTTCACCGAGGGCGGCCAGGTGAAGGAAGGGCAGCCCCTCTATCAGCTCGACGACTCGACCTACCAGGCCGAACTCGCGAGCGCCCGGGCCGCGCTGGCGCGTGCCGAGGCGACACTCGAGTCGGCCCGGCTGAACGAGACGCGTACCGCCGAACTCGCCAAGGTCGACGCGGTCAGCCAACAGGACCTCGAGAACGCCACGGCCGCCCTGCAGCAGGCGCAGGCCGACGTGATGCTGTCGCAGGCCAATGTGCGCGCCAAGGTCATCCAGCTCGACTATGCGCGCATCACCGCGCCGATCAGCGGCACCATCGGCAAGTCGAGTGTCACGCAAGGGGCACTCGTCACGCAGAACCAGGCGCAGCCGCTCGCCACCGTGCAGCAGCTCGATCCGATCTATGTGGACGCGACCGCGTCGAGTATCGAGCTGCTACAGCTGCGCCGCGATCTGGAGGCGGGCACGATCAAGCGCGACAATTCGGTGCCGGTGTCGATCGTCCTCGAAGACGGCACCCGCTACAGGCACGACGGCAAGCTGACATTCGCCGACGTGACCGTCGACCCGACGACCGGCACTTTCTCTCTGCGCGTGCTCGCGCCGAATCCCGACCGCATCCTGATGCCCGGCATGTACGTCCGCACCGTGTTCACGCTCGGCGTGCGCCCGAATGGCCTGCTGGTGCCGCAGCAGGGCATCGCACGCGACGCAAGGGGCCGCACCAGCGCGCTGGTCGTCGGCACAGACGACAAGGTCGAACTTCGCGAAGTGCAGGTGTCGCGCGCCATCGGCGACCAGTGGCTGGTCGAGAGCGGCCTCAGTGCGGGTGACCGCGTAATCATCGAGGGGTTGCAGAAGGTGCAGCCCGGAGCCGCGGTGCAGCCGACCGAAGTGCAGGGCTGAGTCCATGGCACGCTTCTTCATCGACCGGCCGATCTTCGCGTGGGTCATCGCCATCGCCATCATGCTGGCGGGCGCGTTGTCGATCACGCAGCTTGGCATCGAGCGCTATCCGACGATTGCGCCTCCTGCGGTCACGATCAACGCGGTCTATCCCGGCGCCTCCGCCAAAGTCGTCGAAGACTCGGTGACGCAGATCATCGAGCAGAACATGAAGGGCCTGGATGGCCTGCTGTACATGTCGGCGACCAGTGAGTCGAATGGCCGGGCGGGCATCACGCTGACGTTCGACAACGCAGTCGATCCGGATATCGCGCAGGTGCAGGTGCAGAACAAGCTGCAGCTCGCCATGCCGCTGTTGCCGCAGGAAGTACAACGCCAGGGTGTCGTGGTCAGCAAGTCGCGTTCGGGCTTCCTGATGGTGCTCGGCTTCGTCTCCACCGACGGCTCGATGGACCGTACCGACATCGCGGACTACGTGGCCTCGAACCTCGTCGATCCGCTGAGCCGGGTGCCCGGCGTCGGCAGCATCCAGGTATTCGGCGCACCGTACGCAATGCGCATCTGGCTCGACCCGAACAAGCTCGATGTCTACCGGCTCTCGGTCGGCGACATCACGGCGGCCGTGCAGGCGCAGAACGCCCAGGTCGCGGTCGGCCAGCTCGGTGGCACGCCTGCCGTACCGGGGCAACAGCTGAACGCATCGATCACGGCCCAGGAGCGCCTGCAGACGCCCGAGCAGTTTCGCAACATCGTCGTGCGCAGCAATCGCGACGGCTCGGAGCTCAAGCTCGGGGATGTGGCGCGCGTCGAGATGGGCTCGCAATCCTACGAGAACATCACCCGCTTCAATGGCAAGCCCGCGACCGGCGTGGCGATCTCGCTGGCGACAGGTGCCAACGCGCTCGATACCGCCAATGCCATCAACGCGACGCTCGAGTCCCTGCAGCCCTATTTCCCGACGGGACTCGGAGCAACCGCGGCATTCGATACCACGCCCTTCGTCAGGGTGTCGATCATCGGTGTGATCGAGACGCTGCTCGAGGCCATCGCGCTGGTGTTCCTCGTCATGTACCTGTTCCTGCAGAACCTGCGCGCGACGCTGATCCCGACGATAGCCGTGCCCATCGTGCTGCTCGGCACGTTTGCGGCGCTGCTCGCATTCGGCTTCTCGATCAATATGCTGACGATGTTCGCGATGGTGCTGGCGATCGGCCTGCTGGTCGACGATGCAATCGTGGTGGTCGAGAACGTCGAGCGGGTCATGTCCGAAGAGGGCCTGTCGCCGCTCGAGGCGACTCGCAAGTCGATGGACCAGATCACCGGCGCGCTGGTCGGCATCGCGATGGTCCTGGCGGCGGTGTTCGTCCCGATGGCGTTCCTCGGCGGCGCGACCGGCGTCATCTATCGCCAGTTCACCGCCACGATCGTCGCGGCAATGAGCCTGTCCGTCGTGGTTGCGATCGTGATCACGCCGGCACTTTGCGCCACGATGCTGAGGCCGGTCGACAAGGACCATGGAGCATCCGGCAAGGGCTTTTTCGGTCGGTTCAATCGCGCTTACCAGCGCACGTCGGACGGCGTGCAGGGCGGCGTGCGTCGGGTGCTGTCGCGCAAGATGCGCTTCCTGGCGGTGTTCGCGGCGCTGGTTGCGGCGATGGTCGTGCTGTTCCTGCGATTGCCCGGGTCGTTCCTGCCCGAAGAGGACCAGGGCGTGCTGTTCTCGCAGGTGCTGGCGCCGGTGGGCGCGACCCAGGAACGCACGCTGCAGTCGATCGAGAAGATCGAACGACATTTCCTCGACAACGAGCGGGACGCCGTCGCTTCCGTGTTCAGCGTGCAGGGCTTCAGCTTTGGCGGCAGCGGCCAGAACAACGCCATGGCATTCATCAAGCTGAAAGACTGGAGCGAGCGCACTTCGGCGGACCTCGGCGCGGCGGCCGTCGCGGCACGTGGCATGGCGGCGCTCAGCCAGATCAAGGATGCCTTCGCATTCTCGTTCTCGCCTCCGGCGATGCCTGAACTCGGAACCGCGGCCGGATTCGCGTTCTTCCTGAAGGACAACGGCAGTCAGGGCCACGATGCGCTGGTGGCCGCGCGCAACCAGTTGCTCGGCGCCGCGGCGCGCAGTCCGCTGCTCGTGAATGTGCGCCCGAACGGCCAGGAGGACACGCCACAACTGCGCGTCGAGGTGGACACCGAGAAAGCGAGCGCGTTGGGCCTGTCGATCGCGGAAGTGAACTCGACACTGAGTTCCGCGTGGGGCGGGCGGTACATCGACGACTTCCTCGATCGGGGTCGCATCAAGCGTGTGTATATGCAGGCGGAGGCGCCATTTCGCATGGCGCCGGAGAACTTCGGCCTCTGGTCGGTGCGCAACAACGTCGGCGAGATGGTGCCGTTTGCCGCCTTCGCCAGCGTCCACTGGGAATTCGGCTCGCCGCGCCTCGAGCGTTACAACGGCGTGTCGGCCGTCGAGATCAACGGTGAAGGCGCACCGGGCGTCAGCACCGGGGACGCGATGGCGGAGATCGAACGCATCGTCGCGGAACTGCCGCAGGGATTCGGCCTCGAGTGGACAGCGCTGTCGTACCAGGAGAAGCAGGCCGGCTCCCAGACCACGCTGCTGTATATCCTGTCGCTGCTGATGGTGTTCCTGTGTCTCGCGGCGCTCTACGAGAGCTGGTCGGTGCCGACCGCGGTGCTGATGGTCGCTCCGCTCGGCATCCTGGGCGCGGTGCTCGCGAATACGCTGCGCGGCATGGAGCGCGACGTGTACTTCCAGGTGGCGATGCTCACCTCGGTGGGCCTGTCCAGCAAGAACGCGATCCTGATCATCCAGTTCGCCCGCGCGAACATGGAAAGCGGCGTGGAGGCGGTCGAGGCCACGCTGCACGCGATCCGCGATCGCCTGCGACCGATCCTGATGACTTCGCTCGCCTTCGGCTTCGGCGTGCTGCCGCTGGCGATCGCGACCGGCGCGGGTTCCGGCGCGCAGCGCGCGATTGGCACCGGCGTCATCGGCGGCATGCTGGTGGGAACGTCGCTCGCCCTGTTCTTCGTGCCGCTCTTCTACGTGTTGATCCTGGGCCTGCTCGAGAGGAGGAAGCATCATGCGTAAGCTTTCGGCCACGGCGGTTGCGCTTGCGGCCACGCTGCTGGCGGGTTGCGGCATGCTGGCGCCGAAGTCGCCCGCGCCGCAGGCCGGGATTCCCGAGCAGTGGCCGGTGCCGGAAACCACTTTGGCGGCCGACGGCGATATTCCGGTGTCCGACGTCGGTTGGCGCGATTTCTTCGTCGACGACGGCCTCGAGAAGCTGATATCAACCGCGCTCGCCAACAATCGCGACCTGCGCGTGGCGGTGCTCAATGTCGAGCGCACGCGGCAGCTTTACCGCGTCCAGCGCGCCGATCGCGTGCCCTCGGTGGGCGGTAACGTCATCCTGGCACGCACCGGCGGCGAGTTCCTGCCGATCACCAACGATGTCGCCGCGACCGTCGACGTCACCGGTTTCGAACTCGATCTGTTCGGGCGGGTGCACAACCTGAGCCAGGCGGCGCTGCAGCGGTACTTTGCGCAGGAGGCCACGCAGCGCGCGACCCAGTTGGCGCTCATCGCGGAGATCGCCAACGCCTACCTGACGCTGAGCGCGGATCGTGAACTGCAGCGGGTCGCACAGAGCGCACTGGTGAACCGCGAGCAGGCGCTCGCGCTGACGGTGAAGCGCCACGAACTCGGCGCGGTGTCGGCGCTCGACGTGAGCCAGGCGCAGACCGCCGTGGAGATCGCGCGCACCGACGTGGCGCGATATGGCGGCCTCATCGCGCAGGACATCAACGTCCTCGCGCTGCTGGTCGGCGCGCCGATCGATCCGGCATTGCTGCCACCCGGCTTCGATCTCGCGGTGAGCGGCGTCGGTGCGCTGCCGCCCGGCCTGCCCTCGGAGGTGCTGCTGCGCCGGCCCGATGTGCAGCAGGCGGAGCATGTCCTGCGTGCGGCCAGCGCCAACATTGGCGCGGCTCGCGCGGCATTCTTTCCCTCGATCTCCCTCACGGGCCAGTTCGGCTACGCGAGCGAAGAGTTGTCGGACGTATTCAGCAACGGCACCGAGATCTGGGCTTTTACGCCGCGGCTCAATCTGCCCATTTTCCAGGGCGGGCGGCTGCGGGCGAACCTCGGCGTTGCCAACGCGGATCGCGACATCGCGCTCGCCCAGTACGAGCGGGCCATCCAGAGCGGTTTCCGGGAAGTGGCGGATGCACTCGCGCTGACCACATCGTTCGCGCAGCAGAAGGCGGCGCAGGAAGCGCTGGTCGCCGCGGCCACCCGCGCCGAGGAGCTCTCCCGCGCGCGCTACGAGGGCGGACGGGACAGCTATTTCGTGCTGCTCGATTCGCAACGCACGCTGTATGGGGCCCAGCAATCGCTGATTGCGACCCAACTCGCCGAGCAGGTAAACCGGGTCGCACTCTACAAGGTGCTCGGCGGCGGCTGGCACGAGGTGGCGCAGTGATGGATGCGGCGGTTTCCACCCCCGGGGTGGAGCGCAAGCCGGGCGCACGCGCCACGGCGCAGCGCTCGCGCATCCTGCGCGCGGCCCAACAGTGCTTCGTCGAGAAGGGCTTCCACGCCGCGGGCATGGCGGCGATCGCCCAGGCGGCCGGCATGAGCCCGGGGCTCATCTATCGCTATTTCAAGAGCAAGAACGAGATCATTCTCGCGATCATCGAGCAGCAGCTCGGGCTCGCGCGCGCGCGCATCGGCGAACTGCACGGTGCGGAAGATCTCGCAGCCGGCATCACGCGCGCGTTCCAGGCCACGGGTGAGGGCGACGAGCGAGGCATCAGCGCGCCACTGTTCCTCGAGATGTCGGCCGAGGCGACCCGCGATCCGCAGATCGCCACCGCGATCCGCGAGTTCGACTCGACAGTGCGTGCGGACATCGAGCACGTGCTGTCACGGAGCCCCAAGCAGGGTGGCTACGGCCTCACCGCGGGCTCGGCGGCAGCCGGGCGCGCGCTGCTGCTCATCTGCCTGCTCGACGGCCTCAAGGTGCGCGAGGCCCGCGAGCCGCATCTCGATCGCAAGTTGTTGCGCGCCGCGCTGGCCGAGCTGTTGAACGAGCTGCTCACGCCGTAGCGGCGCGGAGTTGGATTAGAATCCAGCCATGCGCTGACCGGAAAGGTGGCCGAGTGGTTTAAGGCTCCAGTCTTGAAAACTGGCGAAGGAGCAATCCTTCCGTGGGTTCGAATCCCACCCTTTCCGCCAATTGCCGAACGGATTGCCCTTGGGCGCGTTCGTGTCAGTTGCCGCCAGTAGTGTTCTGCAACGACTGCATCGCAGCGTCGATGCTGAAGCTGCCGGGCTTCTGGCTGGGGGGGAATTCCTTGAACGTTCCCAGGAAGCGTCCGACGTACTGCTGCGCCGGCACGAGCAGGAAGATGTGCCGCATCCACCAGTCGTTGTAGGTCGCGGACTCGTGATCGGCAACTTCGAACGGGTCGGAGCGCAGATTGAATATCTTCGGGGCGCGCAGCGGCACGAACGGGTCCCGCCAGACGTCGGCTCCGTGCGAGCGCTGCTCGGCGAACACGATTTTCCACTGGTCGTAGCGCAGGCCGACGAGCGAGCCGTCGTCGTTGAAATAGGGGAACTCGCGGCGCGGGCTGGGCGATTTGCCGGCGAGCGCGTCAGTGATGTCGTAGCCGTCCAGGTGTACCTTGAAGGTCCTGCCGCCGACCGGCATGCCTTTCAGGAGCCTGGACTTCACGTCCGGCTCGCCTGCGGCAGCGAGCAGCGTCGGCAACATGTCCTCGTGTGCGTAAATGTCGTTGAAGACGGAGCCGGGCTTGATGACGCCGGGCCAGCGGATCGCAGTGGGCACGCGGTAGCCGCCCTCCCAGTTGGTGTTCTTTTCGCCGCGAAACGGCGACTGGCCGCCGTCCGGCCACGTGAACTTCTCGGCGCCGTTGTCCGTGGAGTACATCACGATGGTGTTTTCTGCGAGACCGAGCTCGTCGAGCCTGGCCAGGAGCTGCCCGATCATCGCGTCGTGCTCGACCATGCCGTCGGGATAGATGCCGAGCCCGGTCTTGCCTGCCGAATCCGCCTTGAGGTGCGTGAAGATGTGCATGCGCGTCGAGTTCCACCACAGGAAGAAAGGCTTGCCTTCCTTCTTCGCCTCATCCATGAACCGGAGCGCCTCGCGGGTGAACTCCTCGTCCACTGTCTCCATGCGTTTCATGGTGAGCGCACCCGTCAGCTCGATCTTCTGCGCGCCGTCCGCGTTGGCCCAGCTGTGGATCACGCCGCGCGTCACGTAGCGCTTGCGCATCTCGGGGTCTTTGAAGTAGTCCGGGTGCTCGGGCTCTTCCTCGGCGTTCAGGTGGTAGAGCGAGCCGTAGAACTCGTCGAATCCGTGCGCGGTCGGCAGGTGCGCGTCGAGGTCACCCAGGTGGTTCTTGCCGAACTGGCCGGTCTTGTAGCCCCGGGCCTTGAGCAGCTCGGCAATCGTCACGTCGCGGGCCTGAAGGCCCTCTTTCGCGCCGGGAAGCCCGACTTTCAGCATGCCGGTGCGGAAGCCGACCTGGCCGGTGATGAACGAAGCGCGGCCGGCCGTACAGCTCTGCTGCCCATACCAGTCGGTGAACAGTGCGCCTTCCTTCGCAATCCGGTCGATGTTCGGGGTCTTGTACCCCATCATCCCCTGGTTATAGGCGCTGACGTTCCAGTAGCCGACGTCGTCGCCCCAGATGGTCAGGATGTTCGGCTGTCCCGTTGCGGCGGCAGCCAGCACCGGGAAGGCCGCCAGAGTCCCGAGCCAGGTCAGGAATCGCACGGTCTTC
>CADEFJ010000075.1:12383-13891 GCA_902826575.1 uncultured Pseudomonadota bacterium
CAGCACCGGGAAGGCCGCCAGAGTCCCGAGCCAGGTCAGGAATCGCACGGTCTTCTTCCGGAGGGACAATCTCCCCAAGTATTTTCCGGGAGCGCGGAAGTGCCGGAGGGGGTGGAGATGGTCGGACTATCGAGGGCCCGCGACATACTGTCGAACATCGGCTGGCTGTCGCTGCAGCCCAAGGAGTTCCAGGACGAGCTGTTCCGGCGCGCGCTGCCCATGAAGTACCGGGCCGGCGAGATCATCTATCGGCTCGGTGACCCGCTCGGCGGCATCTACGGTTTCGTCAACGGCGCCGTGACCGTGAGCGTCGCTCCCGCCAATGCGTTGCCGCATCTCCTGCACGTGCTGACGCCGGGTGGCTGGACCGGCGAGGGTTGCTTCCTGAGCCGCCAGCCGCGGCGTATCGAACTGCAGGCCGCCATCGATACGGCGGCGGTCTACCTGCCGCTCGACCAGATGGACCAGATGGCCCGCCGCGACCCGATGGCGACGCGGCGGTTCGCGCAGATCGTGATGATGAATCTCGACCTGGTGCTGAGCGCCTTCTACGACCTCCTGGACCCGGACGAGTATCGCCGCATCGCGCGTGCGCTCCGGCGAGTCGCCGCGCAGGAAGACACGCCGGTGCCGCTCTCGCAGGCGACGCTCGGCATGCTTGCGAATGCCTCGCGCAAGACGGTCAATGCGGCGTTGAAGTGTTTCGCGGAATCGGGCTGGGTCACGTCCGCCTATCGCTCGATCACGATCACCAACCTGGACGGCCTCCGACGCTACGCCGATGGCGGCGGCGATTAGCCCTGTGTCGACGGCGATCGAATCGGAGACATTCGCAAGCAGACCTCGTTGGACGCATCGCGCACCATTGTGCGCGGCGAAGTGCGGTTGTAGTGTGGCATCGGCGCGAGCGGCTATGATGCGCCCCCATGGATGCGCCCAAAGTCGCCCGCCGGCAACGCACTTTCCTCGCCCCCATCTGGCTGGCGATGATCGCCGTCATCGCACTCGGCGTCGCGAGTCTCGCGCTCTATTCCCGCGCCACGACGACGACCATCGTACTCGTGCGTCACGCGGAGAAGCAGCTGGGTACGATCGAGGATCCGCCCCTTACGCAAGAGGGCGATGAGCGCGCGCAGCACCTTGCGCGGCTCTTCGGCGAGTCCGCGACAGTGGGCAAGGTGCAGGCAATCTATGCGACGGCCACGCGCCGTGCCCAAGCCACCGCCGCGCCGCTGGCCGCGCGCCTCGGTCTCACGGTGGTGACCGCGAACGAAGCGCCCGCGGCACTCGCGCGGCGGGTCCGGCGCGAGAATCATGGCGGTGTGGCGCTGATCGTCGGGCACAGCAACACGATTCCGGCGATTGCCGCGGCCCTCAGCGCGCGGCCTGACATGCCGTCGATGTCGGAGGAAGACTTCGGCACGATTTATATCGTCAGCGTGCCGGACCTCGGCCGCGCGTCGATCCTGCGCCTTACCTACTGAACATCAGGGATGCGCGGCCAGCGC
>CADEFJ010000076.1 GCA_902826575.1 uncultured Pseudomonadota bacterium
CGCCTGGCAACTGCGCGCCGATCGCATCGACCTCGACACCACCGAGCGCAACGGCGTGGGTCGCGGTACGCGCGTCGAGTTCAAGGGCGTGCCGATCTTCTACACACCCTGGATCTCGTTCCCGCTCGGATCGGAGCGCAAGAGCGGCTTCCTGTTTCCGGGCGCTGGCTACTCCTCGCGCAGCGGCGCGCAGTTCAGCGTGCCCTGGTACTGGAACATCGCGCCCCAGCGCGATTTCACTTTCGAGCCGATCTACTTCGCGCGTCGCGGCGTGGACCTCGCGGGCGATTTCCGCTACCTGACACGCCGCAGCCGCGGCAACCTCGACGTGTCGTACCTGCCGAACGATCAACTGTTCGACGATGACCGCAGCCTGGTGAAGCTCGATCACCGCAGCGAACTGCCGCGCGGCTGGCGCTTCTCGGTCGACGCCGCCAATGCCAGCGATACGCAGTATTTCGAGGACTTCGGCCAGGGCCCGGAAGGCACCAGCATCGCCTTCGTCGAACGCAGCGCCGAGCTCACTTATCGTGACGCGAACTGGCGCCTGCGCGGCGCGGTGCAGGACTTCCAGACGATCGACATCGACGTGGCGGCAGACGATCGGCCGTATTCGATGCTGCCCCAGCTGTACGCGAGCGCCGACTTCCGTCTCGGGCGCGCCCTGCAGCTGCGTTACGGGTTCGACGCCGAGGTGATCAACTTCGACCGCAACATCGGCGTCACCGGCTGGCGCTATGACGCCGCGCCGCACATCGGCCTCGACTGGCAGGGAGCGGGCTACTTCGTGCGCCCCGCCGTGACCTGGCGCTCGACCGGATATTCGCTCGAGGACACGGCGCCGGGCATCGAGGACGCACCACGACGCAACCTGCCGACCGCCAGCCTCGACGCCGGGCTGATCTTCGAGGGCGCCTCGGGATCGCGCGGCCAGCGACGCATCACGCTCGAGCCGCGGGCGTTGTATGTGTACACGCCCTATCGCAACCAGGACGACCTGCCCGTGTTCGACACGGCGGTGCCGGACCTCAATCTGGTGCAGCTCTTTCGCACCAACCGCTATGTCGGCGGCGATCGCGTGAGCGATGCCAACCAGGCGAGTCTCGGCATCACCAGCCGCATCCTCGACTCGGGCAGCGGCCGCCAGCTGCTCGCGGCGACGATCGGCCAGACCCTGTATTTCGACGCGCCCCGCGTCGCCCTGCCCGGCGAAGTCATTGCCGATCGCGACACGTCCGACCTGATCGCCCAGCTCGCGATCACCGCCTGGAAGAACTGGAACGCCGATGTCGGCGTGCAGTGGAACCCGGAGACTTCCGAGCGCGAACGCATGCAGGTGCAACTGCAGTATCGGCCCGCCTCGGCGAGCGTCGTCAACCTGGGCTACCGCTACCAGCGCGACCGTGTCGACCAGGCCGAGGCGTCACTCGCCTGGCCCGTGTCGGATCGCTGGAGCCTGTTCGGACGCTACGTCTACTCGATGCAGGACAACGACACGCTCGACCAGTTTGCCGGCTTCGAGTACCGCTCCTGCTGCTGGCGCTTCCGGGCGGTCGGCCGCCGCTTCATCAGCAGCCGCACCGGCGAGCGCGACACCGGGATCTACCTGCAGCTGGAACTCAGCGGCCTGGCAAGTGTCGGATCATCGGCCGTGGCTTTCCTCGAAGAGGCAATTCGGGGATACTCCCCGGCCAATCCAACCCCTTGACCCCTCACGGAAAATCAATGTTACGACCCCTGCTTGCCGGCCTGTTCGCGACACTTGCCGCGCTCGCCACCCATGCGCAGACGCGCGAACTTTCCGCCGGCGGCGAGCTCGTCGACCGCGTCGCGGCGATCGTCAACGACGGCGTCGTGCTGAAGAGCGAACTCGACGAGCAGACCGCGCAGATCGGCGAGCGCCTGCGCCAGCAGGGCCTCGAGCTGCCGCCCGAGAACGTGCTGCGCCAGCAGATCCTCGAACGACTCGTGACCCAGGAAGTGCAGATGCAGCGCGCCAACCGCGCCGGGCTCAATGTCACCGACGAGATGGTCAACAACGCGCTGAAAGACGTGGCGAACCGCAATGGCATTCCACTGCCGCAGCTGCCGCAGGTGCTCGCGAGCCAGGGCGTCAACTACGCCGCGTATCGCGACAGCCTGCGCAAGGAAATCACCCTCAGCATGCTGCGCCAGCGCGACGTGCTCGCGCGCATCGTGGTGACGCCGCGCGAAATCGACCAGTACCTCGAGCGGCAGAAGAACGCGCCATCCGAATCGACCGCCTACAACCTGTCGCACATCCTGATTGCGGTTCCGCAGGCCGCGACGCCCGAACAGCTGGCGGCCGCCGAGAAGCGCGCGGAGGATGTGCACCGGCGTGCCGTCGCCGGCGAGGATTTTGCCCAGCTCGCGGTCGCCAATTCGAACAGCCAGACCGCCCTTGAAGGCGGCGCGCTCGGCTGGCGCAAGGGCACGGAACTGCCGACCGTGCTGGCCGAAGCGGTGGTCAAGCTGCAAGCCGGTGAGGTGAGCGATGTGATCCGCACGCCGAGCGGCTTTCACCTCGTGCGGGTAAACGACCTGCAAAGCTCCGACGGGCCGTCGATCGTGCAGCAGGTACACGCGCGCCACATCCTGATCAAGCCGAACGAGTTGCAGGACGACGCCACCGTCGAACAGCGCCTGGACTCGATTCGCGATCGCATCGCCCGGGGCGAGGACTTCAGCGGCATCGCGTCCCTCGTGTCCGAGGACCCGGGCTCCGCGGCCGAGGGCGGCGACCTCGGCTGGACCAATCCGGGCACTTTCGTGCCCGAGTTCGAGGCGCAGCTCGCGGCGCTCAAGGAAGGCGAGATCAGCCAGCCCTTTCGCACGCAGTTCGGCTGGCACATCGTGCAGCTGCTGGGCCATCGCGAAATCGACAACAGCGAGGACATGAAGCGGCAGCGTGCTTTCGCCGCGCTGCGCGACAGCAAGGCCGAGGACGAAACCGAGCTGTGGCTGCGCCGCCTGCGCGACGAGGCCTACGTCGAACTCAAGATGTGATCCCGTGAGCCGCCTGCCCCGCATCGCCCTCACATCGGGTGAGCCAGCAGGCATCGGCCCCGAGCTGTGTGCGGCACTCGCGCGCGCGGCCTGGCCCTGTGAACTCGTCTGTTTCGGCGATCGCGCGCTGCTTGCCGAACGCGCCGCGTCGACCGGCGGTTCGCTCATCCTGCACGACTACGCGCGCGATGAGCTGCGCGCGCATGTACCGGGCGAGCTGCGCGTCGCGCACACCGCCCTCGGCGCGCCCTCGCAACCCGGCCGGCTCGAGCGGCGCAATGCCTCCTATGTGCTGTCGCTGCTCGATGCCGCGATGGCGGGTACGGTGACCCACGAATTCGACGCGATCGTCACCGCGCCGGTGCACAAGGGGCTGATCAACGAGGCGGGCATCGCCTTCACCGGCCACACGGAGTATCTCGCCGCGCACAGTGGCATCACGCGCCCGGTCATGCTGCTGGTGGCCGGCGAGCTGCGCGTCGCGCTCGCGACGACACACTTGCCGCTGCGCGCGGTCAGCGGCGCGATCACGGCGGCGCTGCTGCGCGAGGTGCTCGACGTGCTGGCCATCGACCTGACGCGCCACTTCGGCATCGCCCAACCGCGCATCCTGGTTTGCGGCCTGAACCCCCACGCCGGCGAGGGCGGGCATCTGGGCAGCGAGGAGCTCGACGTCATCGCGCCTGCACTCGCGGACGCGCGCGCGCGCGGCCTCGACGTGTCGGGCCCCGTGCCGGCCGACACCGCCTTCGTGCCGGCACAGCTCGCCGGCGCCGATGCCGTGCTCGCGATGTACCACGACCAGGGCCTGCCGGTGCTTAAGCACGCGGGATTCGGCCGGGCGGTCAATGTCACGCTAGGCCTGCCGGTCATTCGAACCTCGGTCGATCACGGCACTGCGCTCGATCTGGCAGGGACCGGCCGCGCCGATGTCGGCAGCCTCGAGGCGGCACTCGCACTCGCGATCGAAATGGCCAACCGGCGTCGATGACGTGCCACCCCGGGCACGCAAGCGCTTCGGCCAGCATTTCCTGCATGATCCGGCGATCGTCGATCGCATCGTGCAGGCCATCGATCCGCAACCCGGCGAGGCCCTCGTCGAAATCGGGCCCGGTCGCGGCGTGCTTACCCGGCGACTGCTCGCCAGCGCCCGCAGCCTCGATGCGATCGAGATCGATCGCGACCTGGCGCACGGGCTTGCGCAGGAGTTCCCGCCGCTAGCGGGCCTCACGCTGCACATCGGCGATGCGCTCGCCTTCGATTTCGCGGCGCTCGCGGCACTGCACGACACGCGCCTGCGCGTCGTCGGCAATCTGCCCTACAACATCTCGACGCCGCTGCTCTTTCACTTGCTCGCCGCTCCCGCGGCCATTGCCGACCTGCACGTGATGCTGCAGCGTGAGGTGATCGAGCGCATGGCGGCGGCTCCTGGCAGCAAGCAGTACGGGCGACTGACGGTGATGCTCGCGCCCTGGGTGCGCATCGAGAAACTGTTCGACGTCGGGCCCGGCGCCTTCCAGCCGCCACCCCGGGTATGGTCGGCCGTCGCCCGCCTCAGCATGCGCGAGACGCCGGCATTCGAAGTCGCGCCGGCCTTCCCGGCAGTGGTTGCGCATGCCTTCTCGCAGCGGCGCAAGACGCTGCGCAATGCGCTGCGCGAACTACTGGATGCCGCGCAGATCGAGGCCGCCGGAGTGGATCCGGGCGCGCGTGCCGAGACCGTGGCGCCGGAGAGCTTTGGAGCGCTTGCGCGCGCCGCGCGAGGGCGATAGTTTGGTGGCATGGACGCCTACCATCGCATCCTCGTCCCCGTCGACCTGACCGAAGACAGCGATCCGGTCGCGAGGCGCGCGAAGCACATCGCCGCCACGTATCACGCCGAACTCGAATTGCTGCATGTCGTCGAATTCGTGCCTGTCGAGCCGATGGGCGAGACCCTGATGCCGGCCGTCGCCATCGAGGAAGAACTCATGCAGCGCGCGCGCCAGCGCCTCAGCGCTCTCGCCGCATCGCTCGCGATCACTGCCGCGGCCGTGCATGTCGAGGCGGGCAACGTGAAGGCCGAAATCATACGCGTCGCGCGCGAGCGCAACATCGACCTGATTGTCCTCGGCAGCCGCGAGCGCCATGGCTTGTCGATCCTGGTCAACCTCACCGAGGACGCCGTGCTGCACGGTGCGCCCTGCGACGTGCTTGCGGTGCGTGTCGGCGCGCGCGGCACCGCCAAATGAGCACTGCGCCGCATCGCATCCGCGTCGACGTCGAAACGGTGTACCTCGACGAGCGTTCCGACCCGGGCGAGCACCGATACGTGTTCGCCTACACGATCACCGTGCGCAACGACGGCACGGCCCCTGCGCGACTGCTGGCGCGCCACTGGGTCATCACCGATGCCAATGGCAAGGTGCAGGAAGTGCGCGGCGACGGCGTGTTGGGTGAGCAGCCGTACCTGAAACCCGGCCAGGGCTTCAGGTACTCGAGCGGCACGATGATCGAAACGCCGGTCGGCGCGATGCAGGGCAGCTACCAGATGGTCGACGACGAGGGCCTGTCCTTCGATGCGCCGATCGCACCGTTCCGCCTCGCGATTCCCGGCGTCCTGCACTAGGCGCGCGATGGCGCGCTACGCAATCGGCGACATCCAGGGTTGCTACGACGAGCTGCGCGAACTGCTGCGCACGCTGCGCTTCTCGTCCGATCGCGACGAGCTGTGGTTCGTCGGCGATCTTGTCAACCGCGGGCCGAAATCACTCGAGGTGCTGCGCTTCGTGCGGGACCTCGCTGGCAATGCGATTACGGTGCTCGGCAACCACGACCTGCACCTGCTTGCGGTGGCGCTCGGCCATGGCGGCCGCAAGTTGAAGCGCGGCGATACGCTCGACGCGGTGCTCGAGGCGCGCGACCGCGACCGGCTGCTCGAGTGGCTGGTCGCGCAGCCGCTTGCGCACTTCGACGCGGAGCGTGGCGACCTGCTCGTGCATGCGGGCCTCGTTCCACAGTGGCGCGCCGCCGACGCCATGCGGCTCGCTCGCGAGGTCGAGCGGGCGCTCGCCGAAGACGCGGCTGCGGTGTTCGCCGGCATGTATGGCAACCGGCCCGATACCTGGGACGAATCGCTCGAAGGCAATGACCGATTGCGCTTCGTGATCAATGCGCTCACACGACTGCGATTCTGCACCCCGGCGGGACGCATGGACCTGTCGGAGAAGGCGTCCCCCGACAGCGTGGCACGGCCGCTCGCGCCGTGGTTCAGCTACGGGAGCGCGCGCGCACGCGGTGCGCGGGTGATCTGTGGCCACTGGTCGGCACTGGGATACTCGGACCGCAACGGCGTGGTTGCCATCGACACGGGCTGCGTGTGGGGCGGCGCACTCACCGCACTGCCGCTCGACGATCAGGATCCGCGTCCGCTGCAGGTACCCTGCAGCGCCTATCAAGGCATCGGCGCGGACTGACCGGGCGCAGCGCTCGCCGCGGCGGGCGCCGGCGACGGGGCTTGTGGAAACACCACCGGCGGCACGATGGACGCGCCCCAGCGCAACTCCAGCCGGGGTGTGCCCGCCGCGAATGCCTCGGGCGGGATCGCGACATCGACGCTGCCGCTGCCCTCGGTCGTGAGCGGCAACAGTGCGCGCTGCGCACCGCGCACTTCGAGGACACCGAAGCGCCCCGGCCAGGTGCGGGCCGCCATGCGCAGCGGCCAGCCGCGCGCATGGGTCGGCGTGGCGATCGCCTGCCCTTCGGCCGGCACGGCGGTGAAGTCGAGGATGAGCGTATTGCCCTGCCAGTACTGGGCGATGGGCGCGGTCGCGCCGCTTGCGAAAGTCAGCTCGTCGACCGGCTGTGGAGCGGGCTCGGGCGCGCTCGCCCAGGGCCAGGACATGCGCGGCATGCTGCCGCAGCCGGCCACCATGACAGCCGCCAGCCCCACGCCGATCCACGCCTTGTGTCGCACCATGCTCGCACCTCTTGCCGGCGTGTGTACCATTAGCGGATGACCCAGCTCAAGGCCTTCTCCCTGAAGTCGTGGATCGATGCGCATCGCGACGA
This sequence comes from uncultured Pseudomonadota bacterium, assembly GCA_902826575.1. Classification (GTDB taxonomy): domain Bacteria; phylum Pseudomonadota; class Gammaproteobacteria; order Steroidobacterales; family Steroidobacteraceae; genus CADEFQ01. The sequence goes on from CADEFJ010000076.1 coordinate 7,078, forward strand.
TCTCGGGCCCCCTGTCGGCAACCGGCGACTGTTCCGCGAGGGCGACTTCATCATCATGGCCGTGGGCGGCCCGAACCAGCGCAGCGACTTCCACCTCGATCCGGGCGAGGAGTTCTTCTTCCAGCTGGAGGGCGACATGCTGCTCAAGGTCGTGCAGGACGGTCGCATCACCGACGTGCCGATCCGTGCGGGCGAAGTGTTCCTGCTGCCCGCCCATGTGCCGCATAGCCCGCAACGGTTCCCGAACACCGTGGGGCTCGTGATCGAGCGCGTGCGCCGCCCCGGCGAACTCGACGGTCTCGCCTGGTACTGCGAGAACTGCCATGCCGAGCTCTATAGGGAAGAGTTCGAGCTGACCGATATCGAGACGCAGTTCCCGCCCGTGTTCGAGCGCTACTACGCGAGCCTCGCGCATCGCAGCTGCCGGCAGTGCGGCACCGTGCAGCAGCCGCCCGCGTCACGCCAATCGTGAAAGCGAGCTTGGGCTCAGGTGCCGGCGAGCTGCGCGTCGACCTCGCGCAACCCGTCGAGCTCGCGCGGCCGCTCGAGTTCGACGGCAGCAGCGCGCGGCACTTCGATGCACCCGCGGCACAGGCGCACCCGTACGCGATCGGTGCTTTCAGCGGCGAAGTCGCGACGGGCGCAAGCTGCAACTGCCGCACGATCACGCTCACCCCGCATTGCAACGGCACCCATACCGAGTGCGTGGCACATCTCACCGTGGAGCCGCTCGATGCGTGGCGGGTCGTGCCGCGCACGCCGGTGAGCGCACTCGTCGCCACCGTGGCCCCGGAGCGCGTGGGCGAGGATCGCATCGTCACGCGCGAGCGGCTGGTCGCGGCATGGCAGGGCGCAGTGGCCGCGTCGCCGCCGGGCGAGACGCCGCAGGCACTGATCCTGCGTACGCTCGCGCACGCCACCGACGACGACGCCAGTGCGTTGCCGCCCTATGTCGCGGCCGATGCCACCGCCTGGATCGTCGGGCAGGGCGTTGCGCATCTCGTGCTCGACCTGCCTTCGCTCGATCGCACGCACGACGGTGGCCGGCTCGCCGCGCACCGGGTGTTCTTCGGTCTGCCGCCAGGGAGTCGCCGACTCGACGAAGCCACCCGGCCCCACGCGACGATTACCGAACTCGCGCACATCCCCGACGGGCTGGCGGACGGCCCCTGCCTGCTCGCCTGGCAGGTGCCGGCCATTGCCGGCGATGCCGTACCGAGCCGGCCCCTCGCCTACCGGTACGAGTCATGATCGGCGGCCAGTGCCGATGATGCGCGATCGCTTCGAACTGCCGCGCAACGCCGCGGGCGAGCCGCTCGTTTATTTCTGCGGCCATTCGCTCGGCCTGATGCCGATCGAGGCGCGACGGATCGTGAACGAGGAACTCGACAGCTGGGCCGCGCGCGGTATCGACGGCCAGTTCAGCGGCCAACGTCCCTGGGTCGACTACGCGGCGCAGATGCAGGCCGGGCTCGCGGCGCTCGCGGGCGCCGACGCGAGCGAAGTGGTTGCCATGAACGCGCTGACGCTCAACCTGCACGTGCTGATGGCGTCGTTCTACCGCCCCCGGGGTACCCGCCGCCGCATACTGATCGAGGCGGGCGCGTTCCCTTCGGATCGCCACGCCGTCGCCGGGCAGATCGCCTGGCATGGCCTCGACCCGCGGGATTGCCTGCTCGAGCTTGCGCCGCGCGCCGGCGAGGACCTGCTGCGCGAGGATGACATCGAGGGCGCCATCGAACGCGCGGGAGAGACGCTTGCGCTGGTGCTTTGGCCCGGCGTGCAGTACCTGACCGGCCAGGCTTTCGACTGCGCGCGCATCGCGTGCGCTGCGCGGCACGCGGGCGCGGTGGTCGGCTTCGACATGGCCCACGCGATCGGCAACCTGCCGCTGGCGCTGCACGACTGGAACGCCGACTTCGCCGCGTGGTGCAGCTACAAGTACCTCAACTCGGGGCCCGGAGCCATTGGCGGCGCTTTCGTGCATGCGCGCCACGCGCACCGCAGCGACCTGCCACGCCTCGCGGGCTGGTGGGGGCACGACCCGGCGACGCGCTTCCGGATGGCCCCGGGCTTCGACGCCGCGGCGGGCGCCGCGGGCTGGCAGGTGAGCAACCCGCCGATCTTCTCGAGCGCGCCGCTGCTCGCCTCGCTCGAGATCTTCATGGCGGCGGGCATCGGCCGGTTGCGCGAGCAGTCCATCGCCTTGACCCGCGCGCTCGAAGCCGAGATCGATGCCCTGCCCGCAGGCGAGGCCAGCCTCGTTACGCCGCGCGATGCGCGGGCGCGCGGCGCGCAGCTCTCGATACGCGTACGCGGCGACGCCGAGCGCAGCCGGCGCATTTTCGATGCGCTCGCGGTGCGCGGCATCGTGTGCGACTGGCGGGAGCCCGACGTGCTGCGCATCGCACCGGTGCCGCTCTACAACACGGCGGACGAGATCCGACACGCCGGCGCCGCGTTGCGTGCGGCCCTGGCGCAAGTCGGCTGAGGCGACGGTGCGCGGCCCGATCAACATCGTCGGCGCGGGACTCGCAGGCACCCTGCTCGCCATCGTGCTCGCGCGCAGGGGCTTTCGCGTCGAAGTGTTCGAGCGGCGCGCCGATCCGCGGCTACGCGCCGCGGAACGCGGCCGCTCGATCAATCTCGCGCTCGCCGCGCGCGGCCTGCGCGGCCTCGAAGTCGCCGGCGTCGCGGCACGCGTCGCGCCACTGCTGATTCCGATGCGTGGCCGGCTGGTACACGAACACGGCGGCGCTGAACGGCTGTTGCCCTACGGACAGGACGACACCGAAGTCATCCATTCGGTCTCGCGCGAGGCACTCGGCCGCACGCTCATCGAGGCAGCGGCGGAGCAGCGTGGCATTGCCCTGCATTTCGGGCAGAACTGCGTCGGGGTCGACCTGGCGCGCGACGCGCTGCTGTTTGGCACCGCGGACAAAGTGCAGCGACGCGTGCCGCTCGTGCCCACCATCGCCACCGACGGTGCGGGTTCCGCCGTGCGCGTCGCGCTCGCCGCTGCGGGTGCCATCACCGTGCGCGAGGACATGCTGGCGCACGACTACCGGGAGCTGACGATTCCCCCGCAGCAGGCCGTCGGGCTGCACCCGAATGCGCTGCACATCTGGCCGCGCGGCGGCCACATGCTGATCGCGCTGCCGAACACCGACGGCAGCTTTACCGCGACGCTGTTCCTCGCCCGCGAGGGCTCGCCGTCATTTGCCGAGCTCACGGACGACGCGGCGATCCGCCGCTTCTTTGCGCGTGAGTTCCCCGACGCCGTGTCGCGACTTGCGCAGCTCGTCGAGGAGTTCACCGCCAACCCGCAGGGCCGCCTCGGCACCGTCTACTGCGAGCCGTGGCATGTCGCGGGCAAGGTGCTGCTGCTGGGTGACGCCGCGCACGCGATCGTGCCGTTTCACGGCCAGGGCATGAACTGTGCATTCGAGGACGTGGCGGTTCTCGACACGCTGCTCGGCGAGCACGACGACTTCGGCGCCTTGTTCAGCGCCTTCATGCGCGCGCGCCGCCCCGACACCGATGCGATCGCACGGATGGCGCTCGAGAATTACCTCGAGATGCGCGATACGGTGCTCGACCCGGCATTCCTGCGCCGCAAGGCGCTGGGTGCCCAGCTCGAGCGGCGCTATCCCGATCGCTTCATCCCGCGTTATTCGATGGTGATGTTCCACCCGGAGATCGGCTACGCGGAAGCGCTGCACCGCGGCGCCGTGCAGGATGCACTGCTCGCGCAGTTCGATACCGCGTATCCCGGCGCTGATCCGGAAGAGATCGCGGACCTGTCCGCCATACGCGAACTGGTCGAAGCGCGCCTGGCACCCGTCAATCGCGCGCGCGCCGCTCGAGCGTAACGAAGTCCATCGCGCAGGCGTGCCGCCCGTCGGCGGCATGGTGCTCGCGCGCCGTTTCGACCCACTCGCGTGGATCGAAAGGCGGCAAGTGCGTGTCGCCGTCGACATCGGCATCGACGGCGGTCAGGTGCACCCGGTTCGCAAGCGGCGCGGTGAGCGCATAGACCTGCGCACCACCGATCACCATCAGTTCCTCGTGGCCCGCCGCGGCGGCCAGCGCAGCGTCGAGCGACGCTACGACGGTCGCGCCCGCGGCGAGGAATGCCGGATCGCGCGTCAACACCAGGTTGGTGCGGCCCGGCAGCGGCCTGCCGATCGACTCCCAGGTGCGCCGCCCCATCAGGATCGGCTTGCCCATGGTGAGCGCCTTGAAGCGGCGCAGATCGTCGGGGAGATGCCACGGCAGCGCGCCGTCCTGGCCGATGACGCCACTGCGCGCCACGGCCACGACCAACGTGATGCGCGGCGTGCCGCTCACCGCCGCGCGCGCTTTTTCGCCCCTGGCTTCACCCCTGATTTCGCCCTGGACTTCGCTTTGGCCTTCTTCTTCGCGCGCTTCTTCGGCCGCCTGGCCGGCCACAACATGGTGCCGCGGCAGGCCTCGGCGCCGCAGCGGCACGCATAGATTTCGTCCACATTCGCAGGATCGCTGTCGGCGCGCCCGATCTGGTAGTCGTACTTGAGCTCCTCGCCGGGCCGGATCGTGCGAATCGCCTCGATGAACACGCGCCGATCCTCGATCACCGACTCGCAATTCGGGTCGCAGCCGTGGTTGATGAAGCGCGCATCATTGCCGTCCACGCCCGCATCGATGACCACGCCACGATCGACGATGAACAGGAAGGTGTGGCCGTCGTCTTCGTCCTTGTCCTCGTAGCGCTGGTCGGCGACCTTGTGCGAGATGCGGTCACCGAGGTATTCGATGACGCGCGTGCCCTTGCGGATGGCACGAGTCGCGAAGACACCGAAGCCGTGGATCTTCGAGCGCCGGACCTTGTACAGCGGGGACTTCCTGGTGGCTGACATGCACTTCCTTCTTCAGATGGCCACCGGCGCCTTGATCGCCGGGTGCGGTTGGTAATGACGGAACTCGAAATCCTCGAACGCGTAGTCGAACAGCGTCGGGGGACGGCGGCGGATCACGAGTTCGGGCGGCGGCAGCGGCTCGCGCGCGAGCTGCGTGTCCGCCTGCTCGAGATGATTCAGATACAGGTGCGTATCGCCACCCGTCCAGATGAACTCACCCACGCCGAGATCGCACTGTTGCGCGACCATATGGGTCAGCAGGGCATACGAGGCGATATTGAACGGCACGCCGAGGAACAGATCGGCGCTGCGCTGGTAGAGCTGGCACGAGAGCCGATCGTCGGCCACGTAGAACTGGAACAGCGCGTGGCACGGCAACAGGGCCATGCGATCGAGTTCGCCGACATTCCAGGCGCTGACCAGGATGCGGCGCGAATGGGGATCCGAGCGCAGCTGCCCGATCACCCGCGCAACCTGGTCGATGTGCCCGCCGTCGGGCGTGGGCCACGAGCGCCATTGGCTGCCGTAGACGGGGCCGAGTTCGCCCGCGGAGTCGGCCCACTCGTCCCAGATGCTGATTCCGTGCTCGCGCAAGTAGGCGATATTGGTATCGCCGCGCAGGAACCACAGCAGCTCATGCACGACTGATTTCACGTGCACACGCTTGGTCGTCACCAGCGGAAAACCCCGCGCCAGATCGAAGCGCATCTGGCAACCGAACAGCGAGCGCGTGCCGGTGCCAGTGCGGTCAGACTTGTGCGCGCCGCTATCGCGCACGCGGCGCAGGAGGTCGAGATAGGTCTGCATGCTGAGCGGCAATTATAGGCATGCGCGGCCCACGATTCAGACTCATAATAGGGTTCGTCCGCCCCCCGCAATGCAGGATCCCGCCATGAACACACGTCATGCCTTGAACACCCTATTCGCTGGCTGCGCGCTGGCGCTGCTCGTCACCGCATGCGGCGGCCCGGCGCCGTCGACCGACGCCACGGCATTGGCCGATAACGCTGCTGCCGAGCTTGCGACGAAGGAAGCGCAGCTCGCCGAGCGCGAGGCTGCGCTCGCGCAGAAGGAAGCCGAGCAGCAGGAAGCGGAAGCCGCACGGCTCGCCGCCGAAGAGGCCGCCAGGGTAGAAAGCGAAGCCGCTGCCGCCGCAGCAGCCGCAGCAGCCGCCCGCAAGCCGGTGCCGGCAAAGTCCTCGGCCGCCGCCAGCAAGCCGGCGACCAGCTCATCGTCGGCGAGCACTACCGCGAAGCCGGCGGCACCGCCGCCGCCGCTCGTGGTGCCCGCGGGGACCACCCTCACCGTGGCGCTGTCCTCAGCGGTCAGCACCAAGACCGCCAAGGTCGGTGATCCCATCAGCGCACAGGTCGTCTCCGACGTGCTGGTCGGCAACCGGGTCGCGGTACCTGCAGGCTCGCGTGTCTCCGGCACCGTGACCCAGGTCGTGTCCGGCAGCAACAAGATCGGCGGTGTGCCGGTACTCGGCCTGCGTTTCGATACGCTGCAGCTCGTCGGCGGGCAGAGCATGCCGATCAGCGGCGAGATCGTGCAGCAGGGCCGCAGCGACACCGGCATGGACACCGCGAAGATCCTGGGTGGCGCCGCCGCGGGCGCAGTGGTCGGGCATCAGGTCGACGACGACAAGGGCAAGGTCATCGGTGGCCTGCTCGGTGGCGCGGCCGGTGCGGTTGCCGCCAAGAAAACCGGCGCCGAAGTGCAGCTCGCGCAGGACTCCACCCTGGCGATCGCGCTCGGCGCGCCGATCGAGGTGGCCGGGCGCTAGC
>CADEFJ010000077.1 GCA_902826575.1 uncultured Pseudomonadota bacterium
AGCGCCGGGTACGACAAGAACAAGTTCGAGGGCACGAGCGACCAGGCCCAGGTCGTGAGCGAAGGCGCGGCCGCCGGCACGATCACGATCCTCAGCACCTCGGGCACGCGCGAGCCGGAAACGGAATCCTGGTCGCTCGACCTGCGCCAGAGCGTGTTCCGCTGGGAGAACTGGGTCGCGCTGCGGCGCGCCGACAAGCAGGTCGCCCAGGCGGAGGCGGATTTCGCCGCGGCCCAGCAGGACTTGATCCTGCGCGTGTCGAGCACCTATTTCGACGTGCTCGCCGCGCGCGATTCCCTGGAAGCGCAGCAGGCGAACCTGCAGGCGGTCTCGCGCCAGCTCGATCAGGCCGAGAAACGCTTCGAAGTGGGCCTGATCGCGATCACCGATGTGCAGGAATCACGCGCCGCGCGCGACAACGCCGCGGCGGCCGTGATTGCCGCGAAGCGCCAGCTCGCGACCGCCGAGGAGCTGCTGCGCGAAGTCACCGGCCAGAAGTACACGACCCTCGACAAGCCCGGCGATGACCTGCCGCTGAAGAGCCCGGAGCCGACCAACGAGGACGACTGGGTGCGCGTCGCGATGGACCAGAACCTCGCGCTGGTCTCGAGCCGCCTCGCGGCCGACATCGCCCGCGACGACGTACGCACGGCAGTCGGCGGCCACCTGCCGTCGATCGACCTGGTGGCGAGTTACGGCAACCAGAAGACCACCACCGACCAGACCTTCCCGCCGTTCCCGCCGAATTTCCCCGACGAGCGCTCGGTCGCGCTCGACAATGACAACGACGCGACACTGATCGGCCTGCAGTTCAACCTGCCGATATTCAGCGGCGGCGGCACGCGCTCGCGCGTGCGCCAGCAGGAGTACCAGTGGCAGGCAGCGCGCGAGCGCCTCGAGCGTACCTCGCGACAGACCGAGCGGCAGACGCGCGACGCCTATCTCGGTGTCACGAGCGAGATCTCGCGCGTCAACGCGCTGAAGCAGGCGCTCGAATCGAGCCGCACTGCTTTGCAGGCTACCGAAGCGGGCTACGAAGTGGGCACGCGCACGACGGTGGACGTGCTCGAGGCGCGCCGCAACCTGGTGCAGGCGTTCACCAACCTCTCGCGCAGCAAGTACGACTACCTGCTCAACGTGATTCGCCTGCGACAGGCCGCCGGAACGCTCGACCCGGCGGCGCTCGAGGAGATCAACGGGTGGCTGGATGAAACGGTGTTGACTATGCCGGCGCCACCGAGCGCCGAGCCGGCTCCCGCGGCCCCGACGCCGTAGCGGCGATCACCGGCTCGAGCAGGGCCAGCAGGCGCGAGAGTGCGCCGCGATTGGCCTCGACCAGCGCCTTGCCGATCGCGCCGATTCGCGCGCGCTCCTGCGCATCGGCGAGCAGCTCCGCAATGCGCGCGCCGAGTCGGTCGGCGTCGGCCACGACCTCGGCGGCACCGGCACTGATCAACAGCTGCGCGATGTCCTCGGCGTTGAACGTGTGCGGACCGGTAAGCAGCGGCAGTCCGAGCGCCGCCGGCTCGAGCAGATTGTGGCCACCGATGGGCACCAGGCTGCCGCCGACGAAGGCGAGGTCGCCGGCGGCATAGAGAAACACCAGTTCACCGAGCGTGTCGCCGAGGTACACGCTGGTGCCGGCGCGACATCGTTCGTCGCGCGAGCGGGAGGCGAAGCGCACATCCTGTCGCTCGAGCCAGCTGCGCACTTCGGCGAAACGCGCCGGGTGTCGCGGCACGAGCAGCAGCAGCGCATCGGGATGGCGCTCGAGCACGCGCTGGTGCGCGGCAAGCAGGATGTCCTCTTCCTTCGCATGTGTACTGCCGGCTACCCAGACCGGGCGTCCGGCCGCGTGCTCGCGGCGCAGCGCCGCGCCACGCTCCGTGGCGGACTCGGGCAGCGCGAAATCGAACTTGATGTTGCCGGTGACATGCGTACGCCGGGGATTGGCGCCGATATAGCGGAATCTTTCGGCATCGGCCGGACTCTGCGCGGCGATCACGATGCCGTTGGCGAGCGCTTCGCGAAACAGCGCGGCGAGCTGCCGGTAGCGGCCGATGGAGCGCGGCGAAATACGCGCACTGGCGAGCACGAGCGGCACGCCGCGCCGCCCGCATTCATGGTACAGGTTGGGCCACAGCTCGGTCTCGAGGATGATCGCGACGCGCGGCCGCACGCGATCGAAGAAGCGCCGCACCGCCCCCGGCAGGTCGTAGGGCACGTAACGCACATGGGCCAGCCCCTCGAACAGCGCGCGGGCGCGCTGTGCGCCGGTGGGAGTCACGGTCGTCACGACGATCGGCAGGTCCGGGTAACGCTCGCGCAACGCGCACACCAGCGCCGCCGAAGCCTGTACTTCGCCGACCGACACGGCGTGCACCCACAGGCACCGCTCGTCCGGCAGCGCAGGTCCGAAACCGAAGCGTTCGCTGAAATTCATCCAGTAGCTGCGATCGCGAAAGCCGCGCAGCAGCATCGCGGCGCCGACCAGCGGCGCGAACAGATAGACGGCCGTCAGGTACAGCAGCCGCATCGGCGCGAAGCGACCGCTCGGGCTGGTCAAGCGCCGCCACCCTCGCGATAGCCGGCGAGCAGCGAATGCCAGTCCGCTTCGGTGAAGCGGCCCTCCGGCATCGGGTCGGTGATCTTGTCGAGCGAGCGGCGCAGCCGCGCGAGGTTCGAATCCTTCCACAAGCCCGGGCCACGCAGCGTGGCGCGGTCGAAGTCGATCAGGAACACGGTGCCTTGCATGTCGAGCATGATGTTGTGCGCGTTGAGGTCGGCGTGGCACACGCCAAGATCATGGAAGCGGCGCAGGCAGCGGCCGATCCCGACCCAGACGAGCAACTGCACGGCGCCCCGTTCGAGCGCTGCGGCGAGCGACAGCGTGCCGGGGAGCCGCTCGGTGATCAGGTCGCCGCGATACACCGCGCCACGACGCACGTAGCGGGCGGCAACAGGTGGCGCGACCGGCAAACCCGCATGCGCGAGGTGATAGGTGAGATGGAACTCGTGGAACGGGCGCGTCGTAACCTCGCTGCGCCACAGGTAGCCGTCCTTCGAGAGGCGCGCCATCAGCCCACCGCGCCGATAGTGGCGCAGTGCATACTCGCGGCCATCGGCGGCGAAGAAAAGTGTCGAGCCGCGCCCCGGCGCTTCGCCGGTAATCGCCGCGCGCTTGCGCCAATGCTCCGGATTGAACCACTCGGCGCGCAAATTGCCGGCACGGGACGAGTCATATAGCATCGATCCACCCGCGACGGCGCCGCGCTTTACTTCCGATCCGCTCGCCCAGGTACGACTCATACACGCTCATCCCATCGACCATGCTGCCACTCGCCGCGCCGCCCCGTAGTGTCTGCATCCTGCGGCTCTCGGCGATCGGCGATACCTGCCATGTCGTGCCGGTCGTACGCACCCTGCAGCGTGGCTTTCCGGACACCCGGATAACCTGGATCATCGGTCGCTTCGAGGCGAAGCTGATGACCCTGCTGCCGGATGTCGAGTTTATCACCGTCGACAAGCGCGCCGGCATCAAGGCCGCGCGGGAACTGCGCGCGCGCCTCGCGGGCCGGAGCTTCGACGTGCTGCTGCACATGCAGCTGGCGCTGCGCGCGAGCCTCGCCGCGAGTTGCGTGCCTGCACGCGTGAAGCTGGGCTTCGATCGCGCGCGCGCGCGCGAGCTGCAATGGCTGTTCACCAACGCGCGCATCGCGCCGCGCGCGCGCGAGCACGTGCTCGACAGTTTCTTCGGCTTCACCGAGGCGCTCGGCATCGAGGGCCGCGTGCTCGACTGGAGCCTGCCGCTGCCCGAGGAAGCACAGGCCTATGCCGCACGCCTGATCCCGGACGCGACACCGACGCTGCTGCTCAGCCCCTGCTCGAGCCACGCACTGCGCAACTGGTCCGCGGAGCGCTACGCGTGGGTCGCCGACCACGCCGCCACACGGCATCACATGCGCGTCATCCTGTGCGGCGGGCCCTCGCCGGCCGAACGGGAGATGGGCGAGGCGATCGCCGCCCGCGCCCGCGCGCCGCTCGTGAACCAGATCGGCCAGGACACGCTTCCCAAGCTGCTCGCACTGATCAGCGCGGCCACCGCATTGCTGTCACCCGACTCCGGGCCCGCACACATGGCCACCATGGTCGGCACGCCGGTAATCGGACTCTATGCGGCCACCAACCCGGCACGCAGCGGCCCGTACCTTTCACGGCAGTGGTGCGTTGACGCCTATGCCGCCGCCGCGCGGCAGTTTCGCGGCAAGACGCCGGACGAGCTGCCGTGGACCGAGAAAATCGAGGAGCCCGGCGTCATGGACCTGATCAGTGTCGAGGCGGTGCGCGAGAGGCTCGACGCATTGCTGGCCGCGGGCTGATAGCATTCGTCCCATGAAGGACATCCTCGTACCGATCTCCCCCGGCGAACTGCTCGACAAGATCACGATCCTCAGGATCAAGTCGGCACGCATGACCGACCCGGCGAAGCTCGCAAACGTGCGCCACGAACTTGCGCAGCTCGAAGCCACCTGGCGCGCGAGCGGTGCGGCGGTGCCGGAAGTCGCCGCCGACGAAGCCGCGCTGCAGCGCGTGAACGAGGCGCTGTGGGTCATCGAGGACGACATCCGCGACAAGGAACTGGCCCAGGCCTTCGATGCGCGCTTCATAGAACTCGCGCGCGCGGTCTACGTCACCAATGACGAGCGCGCGGCGATCAAGAAGCGCATCAACTTGCAGCTCGGTTCGAAGATCGTCGAGGAAAAATCCTATCGGCCCTATCGCGGCTGAGCAAGTACCGGCACCACGCCGCTTACGCGACGAGCAGGCTCAGGATGAAGTAGCCGCCGCCCAGCAGCACGGCGGTTTGGCCAAGCATGACGGTGAAGACCCAGCGGACGAGCTCCGCCTTGATGGCGTGCATTTCGACGCGGATCTCGGACTTCCACTCGAGCATGTCGTTCCCCAGCTGCGCGAAACCCCGCTTCAGTTCGGACATGTCGGCCTTGAGTTCGGACACGTCGGCCTTGAGCTGGACCACGTCGGCCTTGAGCTGGACCACGTCGGCCTTGAGTTCGGACACGTCGGCCTTCAGCCCGGCAACGTCGGTCTTGAGCGGGCCCAGCTCCGAACGGAATTCGCCGCGCAGTTCGAGGAAATCGGAGCGCGTCACCATGGCTTCACGCTGCGAGGCAACCTCGAGTTCGATCGCCTGCGCGAGCGCGAGCGCCTGCTCCGTAGGCAGCTTGGCGCGCTCCAGCAGCTCGAGGGTCGCAGTACGCATCGTCGCCATGCTGCGCGCGCAGCCCACGGGCGTGCAAGCCGAAAAGACCCGCGATCGCGCCCGAAACGCTCATCGGCGCAGTGTGTACTCGGCGCTACAGTAGGGGCATTTCGCCCAGCCGGTCTGCTCGATCGACAGATAGACACGCGGATGCGAGTTCCACAGGTACATTTGCGGCATCGGGCAGGCGAGCGGCAGGTCGTCGGCCGTGACCTCGTACTGGTTCTGGGCGTTCGGCTGCAGCAACGGGGACTTGGTGGCCGGCATGAAGGATATCCGCTGGGTCGTTGCAGCCATTATAAGCCGCCCGCCGGCTCGTCCCCCATCGTCCCGTCCCAGATCGCGATGACCGCGGCGCGCTCTGCGGCAAAATCGCTCTCCGGCACGATCGGTGGCGCGTCGGCCAGCGCGCGATGGTGGATGCGCTCGCGGTACAGGCGGTAGGCGCGCGTCAGGACATCGACCGTCGCCTGTGGCACGAGATTGGCCGACGCGACCGATTCCAGCTGGCGGATGGTATCGGAGTAGAACGCCACCGGTGGGTGCTCGCCCGCCCAGCGCAGCGCCCAGTACTGCGCCAGGAATTCGATGTCGGCGATCCCGCCGGGGTCCTGCTTCAGGTCAACCTGTCCGGCGCTCGCGCGCGACAGCTCGCGCCGCATTCGCTCGCGCATCGCGCGCACGTCCTCGCGCAGGGTGTCGCGCCGCACGGCGTCGCGCAGCGAATCGACCCGCACGACCTCGAACTCGGCGCGCAGCGCTGCGGAACCGGCGACCGCGCGTGCATGCAGCAGCGCCTGGTGTTCCCAGGTCCAGGCCTCCGTGCGCTGGTACTCGGCAAAGGCCGCGATGCTGGTCACCAGCATGCCCCCCTTGCCGCTCGGCCGCAGTCGCATGTCGACCTCGTACAGGCGCCCGGCCGGCGAGTGCATGGTGAGCAGGTGCACGATGCGCTGCGCGAGTCGCACGAAAAACACCTGGTTGTCGATGGGCTTCGCACCGTGCGTCTCCTGCGCCTCGCCCGCCGAATCGTGCAGGAACACCAGGTCGAGGTCGGAGGTGTAACCGAGTTCGATGCCGCCCAGCTTGCCGTAACCCACGGCGCATATGCGCACTTCGCGGCGCGCCTCGCCCTCGCCGCACATCGGCGCGCCGAACTGCGCCACCATCTGCCGCCAGCCGAGCTGCATCGCCTTCTCGACGATCAGCTCCGCGACGTCGGTCAGCCGATCACTGACGCGCATGACCGGCAGCCTGCCGGTGAGGTCCGCCACGGCGATGCGGAAGATCGCCGCGCGCTGGAAATGCCGCAGCAACTCGACCTGCCGTTCGGGATCCTCATCGCCTGCCTGCTCGAGGCGGAACTCGAGGTCGTGCGACAGCGCGGCCCGATCCGGCAGCGCCTCGAGCAGGCGATCGTCGATCAGTTCATCGAGCAGCAGTGGGTGGGCAGCGATCTGCGCCGCGAGAAAATCACCATGCGCGCACAGATCGACGAGCCGTCGCCGCGCGGCGGGGCTCTCGTGCAGCAGTGCGAAGTATGCCGAGCGCGGGCCAATGGCCTCGAACACGCGCAGCACACGGCGCAGGACATCGAGGCGGCCCTGCGCGCGGGCGATGTCGGCGATCACCGCCGGCATCAGCGCCCGCACCCGCTTGCGGCCGGGCGCATCGAGCCTGCGCTCGATCGCGCCCCGAAACTCGATCAGCAGACGCGCGGCCTCGGTCGGATCCGCAAGTCCCGCTGCCGCGAGCGTGCGCTCCATCAGCGTCCGGTCGGCATCGCTGCCATCGTCCCACAGCGGCCCGAGATCGACGGTGATCACCGGAGTCGCGGCATCGACTTCGGGTGCGAATACCACGGCCTTGAAATGCGTCGACACGCGCGCACGGCGTGCCGCAAGTTCGACGCCGAGCGCGCCCCAGTCGGGAAACCCCATCGCGAATGCGATGCGCGCGCAGCTGTCCGGGTCCGTCGGCAGTTCGTGCGTCTGCTGGTCCTGCAGCATCTGCAGGCGATTCTCGAGCCGGCGCAGGAAACGGTAGGCTTCACGCAGCTCCGCCGCCGCACCCTTGGGCAGCAGCCGCCCGACTTCGATCACACGCAAAGCCTCGAGCAGGGAGGGGGTTTGCAGGCGGCGATCCTGCCCGCCGCGCACCAGCTGCAGCGCCTGCACGATGAACTCGATCTCGCGGATGCCGCCGGGACCGAGCTTGATGTTGCCGCCGAGGTCGCGCCGCTGCACTTCGCGCTCGATCAAGCCCTTCATCTCGCGCAGCGACTCGAACACGCCGTAGTCGACATAGCGGCGATAGACAAACGGGCGCACGGCATTGGCGTGCACTTCCGCGTACGCCTCGGGCGCCGTCAGCGCGCGAGCCTTGACGTAGGCATAGCGCTCCCACGCCCGTCCATGGCGCAGCAGGTAGTCCTCGAACGAGGAGAACCCGGCCACCAGCGGCCCGCTGTCGCCGAACGGTCGCAGCCGCATGTCGACACGGAACACGAAACCATCGACGGTCGGCGCATCGAGCAACCGGATCACCGCCTGGCCGAGGCGCGTGAAGAATTCCTCGTTGGCGATCGGCCGCTCGCCGTCGGTCTCGCCGAACTCGGGAAAGAGAAACACGAGATCGATGTCGGAGGAGAAATTCAGCTCGCCGCCGCCGAGCTTGCCCATGCTGAGCACGACCAGGGGCTGCGGCGCGCCGTGCGCATCGCGCGGCGTGCCGAAGCGTGCAACCAGCGGTGCGCTGGCGAACTCGCACGCCACCTTCACGGCCACTTCGGCAAACGCCGACAGCTCGCCGATCGTCGCCTCGACATCGGCCCAGCCCGCGAGATCGCGCCACGCGATACGCACCAGTTCGCGGCGACGCCAGTGGCGCAGCCACGACTGGAACTGCGCCTCATCGGCCTGCGGGCGGTCCGCCGCGGCGCATGCCGCGTAGTCGGCCACGGAACGTGGCGCAAGCAGCGTGCCGCTGTCGATGAGCATCGGAATCAGTCCCGCCTCGCGGGTACAGGAATCGGCCACGAAGTCGCTCGCGGCGAATACGGCGGGCAGCGATTCGGCCACCGCGCGCGGCGCGGCGGCCAGCGCCTGCGCGACCGCCGGCAACTGCTGCAGTTCCTGCAGGATTCCCGCGGCGCGCCCGGCCACCGCGGCGACGCCGATCGCGGCCTGCGAAGCGCCGGGGTCAGCGATAGCGATTGTCCCCGAGGTCCTTGATCTGCGCCGTGTCGAAGCGGCGTTGCAGGCCGTCGAGCGACGCGCCCGACAGGAAGACCTGCGAGCCCTGCGAGGCCTCGATCGAACCGCGCGCACCTTTCACGGTGCTGTTCACGATGTGCACCTTGCCGCCGATGACGGTAATCGCCGTGCCGCCGGCGCTGATGCGGCTGTTGGTGAGATGCAGGTCGCAGCCGTCCTCGACGATGAGCCCGTCGCCATCAAAATCGATGGCCCGTCCGTCGATCTGCATCAGGCGCGATCCCTGGCAGACGATCGGCTGACCCCGTCGCTGCTCGACTTGCGCGACGGGCGCCTCGCCCGCGGCATCGGCCGGCGCGCCGGCCGACGCTATCGACACGCCGGGCCCGGTGATGCTGAGCCTCCCGGCCTCGCGCGTCATGGTGATGCCCGGAGTGTTTGCCTCCGCGCTGGCGGGCACCGGGTCGGCTGCGTCCGCATCTGCCTCGTGGCGGGTCGCGCCGGATTCGATCGTGGCCGCTTCGACACCGGGCGCGACTGCGATCAGTTCATCCATCCTGATGGTGCGCAATTCGCCGCCCATGCGCGGGCGCACCGTGAAAACCCGCGCCTTGCGGTCCGTGGCAACGACCTCGAGAGCCGGATTGCGTGCCAGTGCCTGCTCGGCCCAGGCGAGCGCCGCCTCATCCGTGGTCGCGGCGGATTCGACTGGCGGGCCGGAAGCCGCTGCCGTGGCAGCCTCCCCAGGGGCTTCGCGCGTACAAGCGCCCAGGCACAGAGCGCAGGCGATGGCCCAGGGCGCGTAACGCGCAAGCTTCACATTTTGCATAATCAGCCTCCCGCGCGACGGCGAGCAGAGGATGAATATACCCCGTCCCCTGTATCGTGGCTGCGCCTGATCCGCATACCCTGGAGCCTGCATGTCACGCCGCCTCGCTACCTTGCTCGCGCCTGTCCTGCTCCCCGCCCTCGGGCCGGCTCTCGCCGCATCGCCAACGGCGACCTCGTACCCGGCCGATGCACTCGAGTTGCTGAAGGCCTCCATCAGCTATCGCACCGTGCAGGGACGCGGACAAGTACCGGCGTACGCCGGGTTCCTCGCGCAGCGCCTCGAAGCCGCCGGCATCCCCGCCGCCGACATCGAAATCACGCCCCTCGGCGAGACCGCGTACCTGGTCGCGCGCTATCGCGGCACCGGCGCCAGGCGACCGCTGGTGGTTTCGGTGCACATGGACGTGGTCGAAGCGCTCGCCGCCGACTGGGAGCGCGATCCGTTCACGGCCATCGTCGAGAACGGTTACGTGTACGGCCGCGGAGCCGACGACAACAAGTTCGACCTCACGATCATCGTGACGACGCTGGCGCGGCTGAAAGCGGAGGGCTTCAAGCCGGGCCGCGACATCATCCTCGCCTTCTCGGGCGATGAGGAAACCGAGATGGCGACCACGATCGAACTTTCCAGCCGTTTTCCGGATGCCGAGTTCGTGTTGAACGGCGATGGCGGCGGCGGCCGGCTGGACAGTGACAGCCGCCCGGTCGTGTACGACATCCAGGCGGGCGAGAAGTCCTACGCCGACTTCGAATTCACGTTCACGAATCCAGGAGGGCATTCGAGCCGGCCGACGAGCGACAATGCGATCGTCGATGTCGCGCGCGCGATCGAGCGCATTGCCGCCTACCGCTTCGCGCCACAGCGCAACGAGCTGACGCGCGCGTGGCTCACTGCAACCGGCGAGCGCACCAGCGGGCCGCTCGGCGCGGCAATGCTGAAATTCGCCGCGACCGGCGATGCCGCCGCGGCGGCAGTCCTCGCGCAAGATCCCGATACCGTCGGCCAGATCGGCACGACCTGCGTGCCGACGATGCTGCGCGGCGGACACGCACTCAACGCGCTGCCGCAGTCCGCGACCGTGTCGGTGAACTGTCGCATCTTCCCCGGCTTCAGCGTCGCGAGCATTCGCGACCAGCTCGTCGAAGTGATCGACAGCCCCGGGGTGGTCGCGGTGATTCTGGGCGATCCAAAGGCCAGCGACGCCTCGCCGCTGCGCGCGGACATCGTTGCGGCGGTCACCAAGGCCGTGCATGCGCGCGCACCCGGCCTGCCAATCGTGCCCAGCATGAGCGCGGGGGCCACCGACAGCCTGCACTTTCGCGCGGCGGGGATCCCTTCCTATGGCGTGTCCGCGCTATTCCTTCGCCCGGAGGATTCTTTCGCGCACGGACTCAACGAGCGCATACCGCTCGCCGGGATCGAAGGCGCGCTGCTGCACTGGCATACGCTGCTGACGGAGCTGGCACAGTAACCACCGCGCCCGGCCGGGCGCGGCACAAAAAAAAGAGCCCCGCATAGCGGGGCTCGAGGCGTTGCGCGGAAACGGGGGTCGATGTTCCGCGGCTTTCGGGGAGGAGCCGGCGCGATACGCCGTCTCTCCCGTAACTGCTGCCGGTAAGACTACAGCAACTGCGTGAAAGTTCCCTTACGAGCAAATACCTAGCGGAAATACGGCAAAATCAGCGATGCATGTTCACTTCCATGTAGATGCCGTTGGGGTCGAACATCGACATCGTGCGCAGCTTGTAGACGCCCTGGCCGTCGTTCTTCGGCACCTCCCAATCCACGGGCGGCGTAATGATTGTTGCGCCGCGGGCACGGGCGCGCTCGTGGATCCCGTCGAGATCGGCGGCCTCGATCACGAGGATCGTCTCCCCCATGGAAACGCGGCTGCGCCCTGTCCTGACCCCGGTGTCGAACGGGGGATCGAGGTACTGCATGAGACCCAGCATGCCGATCTTCGGATCCTGCGCCTGGACGATCACCAGGTGCGCCCGGGCGCCGTCGGGCGCCGCGGGCGGAAAGCGCCGGTCGACCGACAGCTCCTGGTCGTACCAACGGGTCCAGCCGAACACTTCGACATAGAACTTCGCCGCGGCTTCGGCGTCCGGCACGAGAAAGGTCGTGCGCCTCAGGATGGGATCGCTCATCCCGGGAGAATACAGGGTGCCGGGTTTTCGGTATTTCGGTTATTGCTTCAATAACCGAAATACCGAAAACCCGGCACCGTTCTACCGCGCCCGGCCCAGCGCCAGGGCATTGCCGGCCACCAGCACGGCGAGGCCGAAGATGGCCGGCAGGGTCCAGGCATAGCCCTCGAACAGTGTCGACACCAGTAGCGCAACCACGGGGAACAGGACGCTCGTGTAGGCGGCGCGCGAGGCTCCGATGCGCTTGATGAGCGCAAGGTACATGCCGAAGGCGAGCGATGTCCCCGCGAGCGACAGGTAGAGCAGCGACAGCACGTAGGGCCAGTGCGCATCGAAGGCGAACGGCGTGCCGCGAACCGCCGCAATGACCGCGAGGCCGACCGTACCGTAGGCGAGTCCATAGGCATTGACTGTCACCACGGGCAGCCCGGCCTGGGTATTGCGCGCGGCCGCCATGTTGCCGAGCGAGGCGATGTAGGTCGCCGCGAGCGCAAGGACGGCACCGTGGGCGATGGTCGGCTCGCGCAATGCCGCCCGCAGTTCCGGCACGAACAGCAGTCCGACGCCGGTGACGCCGGCCACGGCCGCAACCAGCACGCGCCGCTCGATCCGCGTGTTGAAGAGCAGCCGGCCGTTCACGAGATTGAAGAAAATGATCGACGTGAACAGCACGGCGACGAGACCGCTCGTCAGGTACTGCGTTGACAGGTAGGTCATCCAGTAGTTCAGGCAAAAAAGCGTGGCGCCCTGCAGCGCCACCATGCAATGGTCCCGGAAGGAAAGCCTGAGCGGGCTGCCGGTCGCGCGGGCATAGATGAACACGCACACCGCCGCGAGCGCGAAGCGATAGACCAGCGAGATCTCGGGCGCCACCACGCCCAGCTGGAACTTGATCGCATACCAGGTCGTGCCCCAGATCAGCACGACCAGCGCGTAGATGAATGGGGTGGGCACATGCGAACGCTAGGGGCTTTCCCGCACGCGATCAATCACCAAAGCTGAAGCACACTACAGCAAGCATTGGTCGGCGGGCGCCGGGCAAAAAAAAGCCCCGCGTGAGCGGGGCTTGAGGTATTGCGCGGAAACGGGGGTAGATGTTCCGCGACTTTCGAATCGTTCCTGCGGACCTTACATGTCCATGCCGCCCATGCCGCCGGGCATGGGGGCGTGGCTGTGCTCTTCGTCCTTCGGCGCTTCCGCGATCATGACTTCCGTCGTGAGCAGCAGGCCCGCCACCGACGCGGCGTTCTGCAGCGCGAGACGCGTCACCTTGGTCGGGTCCAGGATGCCCTCTTCGAGCATGTCGCCGAACTCGCCCGTGGCGGCGTTGTAGCCGTAGGCACCCTTGCCCGCGCGCACCGCGTTCAGGATCACCGCGGCGTCCTCGCCGGCGTTCTCGACGATCTGGCGCAGCGGCTCCTCGATCGAACGCGCGAGGATGCGGATGCCGACCGTCTGGTCTTCGTTCGCACCTTCGAGGTCCTTCAGGCCCTTCAGCGAGCGGATCAGCGCCACGCCGCCGCCCGGCACCACGCCCTCTTCCACCGCCGCACGCGTCGCGTGCAGGGCGTCTTCGACGCGGGCCTTCTTTTCCTTCATCTCGATTTCGGTGGCCGCACCGACCTTGATCACGGCAACACCGCCGGAGAGCTTGGCAACGCGCTCCTGCAGCTTTTCCTTGTCGTAGTCGCTGGTCGCCTCTTCCGCCTGCTGGCGGATCGACTCGATGCGTGCCTTGATGTCCGACGCCTTGCCGGCGCCGTCGATCACGGTGGTGTTTTCCTTCTCGACGACGACCTTCTTGGCCTCACCGAGATCGTTCAGCGTGGCCTTCTCGAGCTGCAGGCCGACCTCGTCCGAGATCACCGTGCCGCCCGTCAGGACCGCGATGTCCTGCAGCATGGCCTTGCGACGGTCGCCGAAGCCCGGGGCCTTGACGGCCGCGACCTTGAGGATGCCGCGGATGTTGTTCACGACCAGCGTGGCAAGCGCCTCGCCCTCGACGTCCTCGGCAACCACGAGCAGCGGACGACCTGCCTTCGCAACGCCCTCGAGGATCGGCAGCATCTCGCGGATGTTCGAGATTTTC
This sequence comes from uncultured Pseudomonadota bacterium, assembly GCA_902826575.1. Taxonomy (GTDB): domain Bacteria; phylum Pseudomonadota; class Gammaproteobacteria; order Steroidobacterales; family Steroidobacteraceae; genus CADEFQ01. The sequence continues at coordinate 13,568 of CADEFJ010000077.1, forward strand.
TTGTCGACGAGCAGGATGTACGGCTTCTCGAGGTCCGTCGCCTGGCTCGCCTGGTTGTTGATGAAATACGGCGAGAGGTAGCCGCGGTCGAACTGCATGCCCTCGACGACGTCGAGTTCGTTCGCGAGGCCCGAGCCCTCCTCGACCGTGATCACGCCTTCCTTGCCGACCTTCTCCATCGCGTCGGCAATCG
>CADEFJ010000078.1:0-6622 GCA_902826575.1 uncultured Pseudomonadota bacterium
GGGCTCGCCGAAGCGCCGCGAAATCGGCCACGGCAACCTCGCGCGTCGCGGCATCGCGGCGGTGATGCCCGACATGACGACCTTCCCGTACACGATCCGCGTCGTGTCGGAGATCCTCGAGTCGAACGGTTCCTCGTCGATGGCGAGCGTCTGCGGTGCGAGCCTCTCGCTGATGGACGCCGGTGTGCCGATCAAGGCTCCGGTGGCCGGTGTCGCGATGGGTCTCGTGCTCGAGGGCGACAAGTACAAGGTCATCACCGACATCCTCGGCGACGAGGACCACCTCGGCGACATGGACTTCAAGGTCGCCGGCACGAAAGATGGCGTGACCGCGCTGCAGATGGACATCAAGGTCGAGGGCGTGACGCCCGAGATCATGAAGGTTGCGCTGGCGCAGGCGCTCGATGGCCGCCTGCACATCCTTGACGAGATGGCGAAGGTGATTTCGTCGCCGCGCACCACGATGTCGGAGTACGCGCCGTCGATCATCACGATCCGCATCGATCCCGAGAAGATCCGCGACGTGATCGGCAAGGGCGGTGCGGTGATCCGCCAGATCACCGAGGAGACCGGCACGACGATCGACATCGAGAACGACGGTTCCGTGAAGATCGCCTCGGTCAACGGCGAAGCGGGCCGCGAGGCCCAGCGCCGTATCGAGCTGATCACCGCCGACGTCGAAGTCGGCCGCATCTACGAAGGCAAGGTCGCGCGCCTGATGGATTTCGGCGCTTTCGTGACGATCCTGCCGGGCCGTGACGGCCTGGTGCACATCTCGCAGATCTCCGAAGAGCGCGTCGAGCGCGTCTCGGACAAGCTCAAGGAAGGCGACAACGTGCGCGTGAAGGTGCTGGAGGTCGATCGGCAGGGCCGCGTGCGCCTGTCGATGCGGAACGTCGACGCCTGATGTGCGGGCTGAGGCCCAAGAGCTGAGAGCTTAGGGCCAGAACTGCGACGGCCGGTGGGCGCAATCCCACCGGTCGTCTGCGTTTGGAAGCCCGGTCCGCCACGAAGCCTGGAAGTCAGGGACGCTGGGTAGGCAGATCGCGCGGCCTTTCTTCCTCGTCTCGTTCGCGCGCCCGGTTCTGGTTGCCGAACAGCGTGCGGAAGATGTCGTCCTGCAACGTGCGCCAGCGCTGATGGTTTTTCTGCGCAAGCTGTGCGACGGCTTCGGTGGCCTCGGGGCCGGCGAACTGGCGGACCCGCTCGCGCACCTCGCGCTGCTGCGCGCCGAACAGGCGCAGGCTCTGCTCCAGATAGCTGGCGACCACGCCCTGCAGCTGCCCGCCGTAGCTGCGGATCACCTGCGAGAGAAAGTCGCGGCTGAGCACCGGATCGCCGCTGTGCTCCTGCTCGGCGATCACCTGCAGCAGGATTGCGCGCGTGATGTCGGCCTGGGACTTCTTGTCGATCACGACAAAGTCCACCCGCTCGACGACGAGTCGCCTGATATCCGCCAGCGTGATGTAACGGCTCTCGACGGTGTCGTAGAGCCGGCGATTGGGGTACTTCTTGATGACTCTGGGTTCGCTCATGGCACGTCCTCGCCTCGTCGGCCCCCAGTCGTACGCCACTACGATAGCCCAACCGGGCGGCGACCCCCAACTTATTCCCGCAGGGGCACGGTCGGCACGCCGCGCAGCCCCTCCGGCGTCCAGCGTGGCACCGCCCAGGCCCACAGCTCGCGCACCGGGGCACCGTTCAGTCCCGGAGGCGGTTCGAGCCCGAGCAGCGTCAGCGCGGCGTGCAGCTCCTGGCGGGCGCTCCCGGCATCGACCGCCACCGCGTGGCGCGATTTCGACAGTTTGGTGCCATCGGATTCGACCAGGATCGGCAAGTGCGCGTATCGAACTGGCGCAAGGCCCAGTGCCCGGCCGATCGCAATCTGCCAGGCCGTGGACCCGAGCAGGTCGGCGCCCCGCACGACGTCGGTGACGCCTTGCCACGCATCGTCGACCACCACCGCGAGTTGATAGGCGGCGATGCCGTCACGCCTGCGGATAACGACGTCGCCAAGCGTGCGCCAGTCGCAGCGCTGCGGGCCCTGGATGCGATCGCTGAAATCGACGCTGCCATCGGGTATGCGAAACCGGACTGCGGTCGGTCCGGGTTGCGTGGGGCCCTGGCGGCAGGTGCCCGGATAGGCGCTGCCGCCGGCAATGTGACCGCCGGCGGCATCGGCGAGATCCCTGCGCGAGCAGCTGCACTCGAAGCTCGCGCCGGCGCGGGCAAGCGCATCGAGGGCCTCGTGATGGGCGGAGCGGCGGGTGCTCTGGCGAATGACATCGCCATCCCACTCGAAGCCGCAGGCCTCGAGTGTGTGCAGGATGCGCGACTCGGCGCCGGCGACGACGCGGGCCGAATCGAGGTCTTCGATGCGCAGCAGCCAGCGCCCGCCGGCTTGCCGCGCGTCGAGGTAGCTACCGGCGGCGGCGAGCAGCGAACCGGGATGCAGGTCGCCGGTGGGCGAGGGCGCAAAGCGCCCGACATAGCCGGGCGGGCTCATGCCCGCGGCCTGTCAGCGGTAGCGGTCGTCGCGGTCGCCGTACTGGCGTTCGCGGCGTTCGCGACGCTCCTGGGCCTCGAGTGACAGGGTCGCGACCGGGCGGGCTTCGAGTCGCTTGATGCCGATCTCTTCGCCGGTTTCGAGGCAGTAGCCGTAGGTGCCGTCCTCGATGCGCTTCAAAGCTTCGTCGATCTTGCGGATCAGCTTGCGCTCGCGATCACGCGTGCGCAGCTCGAGGCTGAATTCCTCTTCCTGCGTGGCACGGTCGTTCGGGTCGGGGAAGTTCGCGGCCTCGTCCTTCATGTGCGAGACGGTGCGGTCGACTTCCATCATCAGGTCGTGCTTCCAGCTGAGCAGGATGTCGCGGAAGTGATCGAGCTGGGTCTTGCCCATGTACTGCTCGCCACGACGCGGAATGTACGGCTGCACATTGCGCGGGCCGGCGAGGATATTCGCGCCGCTATCCAGCGCGTCGGAATCATCCGAAGCTTCCGTCAGGGAGTGCGAGACACGGATTTGCGGCGCCGCGAACTCGGGTGCGTGGCGCACGAAGCTCGTCTCGAGCGGGGTGGTGGGTTTCACGGCACTCTTTGTGGCAGACGGTTTCTTCGCCGCCTTCGGCGCATCGGCCTTGGCACGCGCGCTCGCCTTGCGTACGACGGGCTTCGCTGCAGTACGGGAGGCTGAAGACTTTACCGAGGTCTTCTTCGGCTTGCTGCTTTTGGCAGGCGCCTTCTTGGCTGGCATCCTGAGCTCCTTTTGAATCGCGGGCTCCAAAACGGACGCGGGATTATACTGGCGCCACGGCGCATGTACAGGGCCGCGTAAGTGCCGGATTTTCAGGGTAGGACGACGGATTCTGCCGCTTTCCAGGCCGCCTGTCGGCGTTCCGCGACGACCGTCGTGTAAATGCCTCCCCGGACATTGAATCGCGCCGCGAGGCGCATGAAGCGCGGTTCCATGGCTCCGGCGAGCGTATCGACGATCTCGTTCGTGACGGCCTCGTGGAACGCGCCGCGATCGCGGAACGACCAGATATAAAGCTTGAGCGATTTCAACTCGACACAGAGTTTGTCGGGGACGTACTCGAGTTCGAGAGTCGCGAAGTCGGGCTGGCCGGTCTTCGGGCACAGGCAGGTGAATTCCGGAATCGTCATGCGGATCGTGTAGTCGCGATCGGGCTGCGGATTCGCGAAGGTCTCGAGGGTCGCAGAGGGCTGTGAAGGCATGATGATTAATTTACACTAGCCGCTCAAATGCGACTAACCAAGATCAAGCTTGCGGGCTTCAAGTCCTTCGTCGATCCCACTGCGGTCAGCTTCCCGAACAACCTGACAGGTGTCGTCGGGCCCAATGGCTGCGGCAAGTCGAACGTCATCGACGCCGTGCGCTGGGTCATGGGCGAGCTGTCGGCGCGCCATCTGCGCGGCGACTCGATGACCGACGTCATTTTCAACGGCTCGAGCGCACGCAAGCCCGTCGGCACCGCGCATGTCGAACTCGTGTTCGACAATTCGGACGGCAAGATCTCCGGACCCTACGCCGCCTACAGCGAGGTGTCGCTCAAGCGCCAGGTCTCGCGCGATGGCACGTCCACCTATTTCATCAATGGCGCACGCTGCCGCCGCCGCGACATCACCCAGCTGTTCCTCGGCACTGGCCTCGGCTCGCGCAGCTACGCGATCATCGAGCAGGGCATGATTTCGCGCGTCATCGAGTCCAAGGCCGAGGACATGCGCGCTTTCGTCGAGGAGGCCGCGGGCATCTCGCGCTACAAGGAGCGCCGCCGCGAGACCGAGAACCGCATCGGCGATACGCGCGAGAACCTCGAGCGCCTGCAGGACCTGCGCGATGAAATCGACAAGCAGATCCGCCACCTGCAGCGCCAGGCGGCCACGGCGCGCCGCTACCAGGCGATGAAGGAAGAAGAGCGCAGGCTCACCGCCGAAGTGCTGGCGCTGCGCCTGCGCGACCTCGACAGCGGCGCCGGCGTGCACGATAGCGCGGTGCGCGAGTGCGACCTTGCGATGCAGGCGGCGCTCGCGGACCAGCGTTCGGCCGAGGCCGCGATCGACGCGCAGCGCGCTTTCCATAACGAACAGTCGGAACTCGTTGCCGCAGTACAGGGGCGCTACTACGAAGTCGGCGCGGAAGTTTCCCGTACCGAGCAGGCGATCCAGCACGCCCGCGAACTGCGCGAGCGGCGTACCGTCGATCTCGGGGCGGCGCGCAACTCGCTCGGCGAGATCGCGCTGTTGATCGATCGCGACGCAAGCGAACTCGCGGCGCTGCGCGAGGAGATCACCGCGCTCGAGCCGCAGCTCGAGTCGGCGACGCGCGCCGAGCGTGGCGCCGGGGAGGTGCTGGCGCAAGTCGAGGCGGCGCTTGCCACGTGGCAGACCGGCTGGGAGGAGTTCAACCGGGAGTTCGGCGCGGCGGACCAGGCGACGCAGGTGGAGCGCGCGCGCATCGAGCAACTGGAGAACCAGTTGCGCCGACTAGGTGGCCAGTCCGACCGGCTTGCCGTCGAGCGCGACACGCTGCTGGCGCAGGAATCGGGTGCGCAGATCACCGATCTCGCCGAGCGCGAGTCCCGGGCGCGCAGCGCGGCCGATCGCCTGGCGCAGGCGCTCACGGCGGCGCTCGCCAGCGTGCAGGAAGCGCGCGCGCGCCAGTTGCAGAGCGAAATGCGCCTCGAGGGCCTGCGCACGGAACGCGAGGGCCTGCGCGGCACGATGTTGTCGCTCGAAGCGCTGCAGAAGGCGGCGCTCGAGCGCGACGGCGGCAAGGCCGGTGACTGGATCGCCGCGTCGGGACTCGCGGAGCGTGGCCGTCTTGCCGGGCAGTTGTCGGTCGACAGCGGTTGGGAGCGGGCGGTGGAAACCGCGCTCGGCAACTATCTCGAAGCCGTTTGTGTCGACGACCTCGATGGCGTCGCGGGTTCGGTGGCGAGCCTCGCGGGTGCCAGCGTCACCTTGCTCGAGCCGGACCGTGCCAGCGGTGGTTCGAGTGCGGCCGGTGGCACGCTCGCACAACACGTGCGCGGACCGGCGGCCCTCATCGACCTGCTGGGTCGCGTGCTCACTGCCGACGATCTCGCCGCGGCGTTGCAGATGCGGCATACGCTGGCTGCCGATCAGTCGGTCATCACGCGGGCCGGCGAGTGGGTCGGCCACAGCTGGCTGCGCGTGAGCCGCGGTGTCGATCACCACGCCGGTGTGATCGAGCGCGAGCAGCGCCTGAAGTCGGTACGGGCACAGTTCGCCACGGCCGATGCGCGGGTGCGTGAGGTCGAAGAGCAGATCGCGGCTTTGCGCGCAGCGCTCGCCGCGGCCGAGCACGCGCGCGATGCCGCCCAGGCGAGCATCCAGAACGCACATCGCGAGCACGCGGACGTCCTGGGCCATCTCGAGGCGGGCCGCGCCCGCGCGCAGGAATCGACCCTGCGTCGCGAACGTCTCGAAGTGGAGGCCGCCGACGTCGCCCGCGAGACCGACATCACCCGGGATGCGCTCGCGAAGGCGCGCAGTGCGTTGCAAATCGGGCTCGATACCCTGTCACGCCTCGATGCGCGCCGCCCGCAGCTCGAGTCCGAGCGCGAGGAGCGCCGCGAGCAGGTCGCTGCGGCGCGCCAGCGTGCCCAGGCACTGCAGGTCACCGCGCGCGACCTGCTGATCCGTGCCGAATCCCGGCGCTCGAGCGAGGCGGGCAAGAGCGTCAACCTGAATCGGCTGCTCGAGCAGCGCCTGCAACTCGAGGGTCGCGTGGCCGGGCTCGAAGGCGAACTCGCCGGCGGCGACCTGCCGGTGCGCGAGCTGCAGCAACGCCTCGATGCAGCGCTCGGCCGGCGCGTCGAGATCGAGGCGGAGCTCGCCGCTGCGCGCCGCGGCCTCGAGGACGCCGAGTCGAACCTGCGCGACCTGGACGAGCGGCGTGCCGCCGCCGAGCAGCGTGTCAGCGCTGCGCGCGAAGCGATGGAGCAGGCGCGCCTGGCGGCGCAGGAGACCCGCGTGCGCCGCGAGAGCATCGCCGAGCAGTTTGCGGCGACCCAGTTTGCGCAGCCAGAGCTCCTCGCCGGCCGTGCCGCCGAGCCGCACACGCCGCGGTGTGAGGCGC
>CADEFJ010000078.1:6632-13695 GCA_902826575.1 uncultured Pseudomonadota bacterium
CGACCGACCTGCGTGCCTCGGTCAGTCTGGTCATCGCCGGACTTGCCGCCGAGGCGCAGGTGCCGCTGTGGGAGGAGCAGCTTGCGCAAAAGCGTGCCGACATCGACAAGCTCGGCCAGGTCAACCTCGCCGCCATCGATGAACTCAAGGAGAACAACGAGCGCAAGGAGTATCTCGATCGGCAATTCGCTGACCTGACCTCGGCGCTCGATACGCTCGAGCAGGTGATGCGCAAGATCGACAAAGAGACGCGCACCCGCTTCGAGGACACCTTCAACCGCATCAACGCCGGCCTGAAGGAGAAATTCCCGCGCCTGTTCGGTGGCGGCCATGCCTACCTCGAACTGGTTGGCGACGACCCCCTGCTGGCGGGCGTCGCGATCATGGCGCGCCCGCCCGGCAAGCGAAACAGCACCATCTCGCAGCTCTCGGGCGGCGAGAAGGCGCTGACTGCAGTGGCGCTCGTGTTCTCGATCTTCGACCTCAACCCGGCCCCGTTCTGCCTGCTCGACGAGGTGGATGCGCCGCTCGACGAGCACAATGTCGGGCGCTTCTGCGATATCGTGCGGGAGATGTCGGAGCGCGTGCAGTTCATCTTCATCACCCACAACAAGGTGACCATGGAACTTGCATCCAGCCTGCTCGGCGTCACGATGACCGAGCCCGGTGTGTCGCGTCTCGTCGCGGTCGACGTCGACGAGGCGATCCGACTCGCTACCGCCTGAGGGGCCCATGCCCGAGTTGCGCGTGATCCTGTTGGTCGTCGGCGTCGCGCTGATCATCGGCCTGTGGGCCTGGGAGCGTCGTCGCAGTTCCACCGCGAGAGCGCCTGGCGCAGGCGTCGATGGTCAGGCCCAGCCGCAGTTCCAATCACAGTCCCCATCGCAGCTGCGCGCCCGCGACAACGATGCACCGGTCGACTCGCGACTGCCGCCCCGCCGAACGCGTGAGGCGCCGACCGAACTGCCGGTCATCCAGATCGACGGGCCCGACGAGATCGATACCTCGTTCGCCAGCGCGACACGCCCTGAGCCCGCCGACGACTTGCCTGCGCCGGTCGTGCAAGAGAGGCCGGACGACGACGAACCCGAAGATGCCTTCGATGACGACATCGGCCCGGTCGTCGAGTCACCGGCCGCGGTGCCGGCGTGGTCCGCGCCTGCGACAGCACCCCTGACCGGCGACGACCTCGTGCTCGACTGGCCGCCCGAGGCGCAGCGGCGCATCGTGGCGTTGCGGGTCGTGCCACGCGGAGCCGATCGCCTCTCCGGCCGGTCCGTGCGTCAGGCGCTGGTCGGCGAGGGCCTCCTGCATGGTCCCATGGGCATCTTCCACCTGCCGGGCGAGGACGGCCGCGTGCTGTTGAGCGCGGCAGGCCTCACGCGCCCCGGAACCTTCCAGCTTGGTGCGATGGATACCGAGCGCTATGCGGGACTGAGCGTATTCGCGGTGTTGCCCGGCGCGCTGCCCGCAGACGAGACCTTCGATCGCCTGATCGAAGTCACGCGCGGCCTGGCAGCGCGCCTCAATGCCGAACTGCGCGACCAGCGCGGTGATCCGCTCACTACGGCGCGAGTGGTGGCGCTGCGCGCAGAGATCGTCGACGCCGCGCCATGAGCGAGGCGGGCGCCGTGAGCGAGGCGACGCGGCGGCGGATTGGCGAACTGCGCACTGCGATCGCGCTGCACGACTACCGCTACCACGTGCTCGACGACCCGGAAATTTCCGACGCCGATTACGACCTGTTGATGCGCGAACTGCGCACGCTCGAGGCCGGGCACCCGGAACTGATCACTGCCGATTCGCCGACCCAGCGCGTGGGCGCCGCTCCGCTCGAGACCTTCGCGGTCGTCGAGCACCAGGTGCCCATGCTGTCACTCGAGAATGCGTTTTCGGAGGATGAAGTACGCAGCTTCGAGCGGCGCGTGCGCGAGCGCCTCGGCACGCCTGACGAGGACATCGAGTATGCGGCCGAGCCCAAGCTCGACGGTCTCGCCATCTCCATCACCTACCGCGACGGCGTGCTCGTGCGGGCGGCGACCCGCGGCGACGGGACGCGCGGCGAGGACGTCACGGCAAACGTGCGCGCGATTCGCGCCGTGCCGCTGCGCCTGCGCGGCCAGCCGCCGGCACTGCTGGAAGTGCGCGGCGAAGTGTTCATGCCGCTCGCGGGCTTCGCGCGCATGAACGCGGCCGCACTCGAGCGCGGCGAGAAGACCTTCGTGAATCCGCGCAACGCGGCCGCCGGTGCCGTACGCCAGCTCGATCCGCGAGTGAGTGCCTCGCGCCCGCTCGATGTATTCCTGTACGGACTCGGCGCCGTCGAAGGCGGCGTGCCGCCCACGCGCCAGAGCGAACTGCTGGCGCAACTGCGCAGCTACGGCCTGCGAACCTGCCCGGAGGCACAAGTGGTGCGCGGCGTTGCAGGTTGCCTCGGGTACTTCGCGCGGCTCGGCGCGGCACGGACGCGCCTGCCGTATCAGATCGACGGTGTCGTCTACAAAGTCGACCGGCGCGACTGGCAGGAGCAGCTTGGCTTCGTGTCGCGTGCGCCGCGCTGGGCGCTGGCGCACAAGTTCCCGGCCGATGAGGCCGAGACGGTCATCCGGGCAGTGGAATTCCAGGCCGGTCGCACCGGCGCGGTGACGCCGGTCGCACGCCTCGAGCCTGTGTTCGTCGGCGGCGTGACCGTGAGCAACGCCACGCTGCACAACATGGATGAAGTCGCGCGCAAGGACGTGCGCGTCGGCGATACCGTGGTGGTTCGTCGGGCAGGCGACGTGATTCCGGAGGTCGTGCGCGTGGTGCCGGGGCGGCGCCCGGCCGGCGCGCAGCCGGTGCAGCTGCCATCGCATTGCCCGGTTTGCGGCTCGCCGGTAGCCAGGGAAGAGGGCGAGGCGATCGCGCGCTGCACCGGCGGCTTTCGCTGCACCGCCCAGCGGCGCGAAGCGCTGAAGCATCTGGCGGGGCGCCGGGCCCTCGACATCGACGGACTCGGCGACCGCATCATCGACCAGCTGGTCGAGCACGATCTCGTCCGTACGCCGGCCGAGCTGTACACACTCGACGTCGCCACACTCGCGAAGCTCGACCGCATGGGCGAGAAGTCGGCACGAAATCTCGTCGCGGCCATCGATGCCAGCCGCAAGACCACGTTGCCGCGGCTGCTGTTCGCGCTCGGCATCCGCGACGTGGGCGAGTCGACGGCGCTCGCGCTCGCGCAGCACTTCGGGGACATCGAGGCGCTGATGGAGGCGGACGAGCTGCAGGTCCGGCAGGTTCCCGACGTGGGGCCGGTCGTGGCGGCGCATGTGGTGCGCTACTTCGCGGATCCCGCCAACCGCGAGCTGATCGCCGCGCTGCGCGCGCATGGCGTCGGCTGGCAGCCCATGGCGGCACCGCGCGCCGCCGAAATGCCACTCGGCGGTCTCACGTTCGTGCTGACCGGCAAGCTGACGCACATGACGCGCGAGGCGGCAAGCGAGGCGTTGCTTGCGCTCGGCGCCAAGGTCGCGGGGTCGGTGTCGAAGAAAACGAACTATGTCGTTGCGGGCGAGGAGGCGGGCAGCAAGCTCGACAAGGCGCGCTCGCTCGGCGTGCCGGTCATCGACGAGGCGGCACTCATTGCGGTGCTCGAGAAAAAGGAACGGCCAGGCGCCTGAGGCGACTGGCCGTCGGTGGGCGCTCTTCGCCCGCAAGTCCCGCTGCGGGGGTCAGGGCTTCTTTTCGATCTTCGCCGCGGCCAGCAGCTCATCGGCATAGGCCTTGAACTTCTTCGTCTGCACGATCTGGTCGATGCGATCCTTGACCGCGTCGAACGGCGGCGCCTGTACGTCGCGCATGTCATCGAGGCGGATCACGTGCCAGCCGTACTGGGTCTGCACCGGGGCCTTGGTGTACTGGCCCTTCTCGAGCGCCGCGACCGCGGCGGAGAACTGCGGCACCATGCGGTCGGGCGTGAACCAGCCCACGTCGCCGCCGTTGTCCTTCGACGAGTCGAGGGATTCACGCTGCGCCAGCGTCTCGAACTTCGCGCCCTTGTCGAGTTGCGCGATCAGGCTGTTGGCGAACTCCTGGGTGGCCACCAGTATGTGGCGGGCCTTGTACTCGCTCTTCGGCAGCGCGGCGACCTGCGTCTCGTACTCCGCGCGCAGTTCCTGGTCGGTGGCTTTCTTGTCGGCGAGGAACTTCTCCGACATCTCCTGTTGCAGGATGTTGAGGCGCGACAGTTCGAGCATGGCGGCCGTGTCGGGCGTCTTCGTGAGGCCATCCTTTTCCGCCTGCGCGCCGATCAGTTCCGCGCGGATCAGGTTGTCGAGCGCCTGCTGGCGCTGCTCGTCGGTCAGTTCCGAGGCGGCTTTGCCGGAAACGGCCTGTGCGTAGGTGTCGAAGAGCTGGCGTGAGATCGCCTTGCCGTTGACAGTCGCAACCGTCGGGTTATCGGCGGTCGTGGCAGGCGCCTCGGTGCCGGGCTGGCACGCGGCGACCAGCGCAGCGAGCGAGACCGCCGCGAGAAGTCGGGCTGATTTCATGAAATGTCTCAGTTGGTTACGGGGGTTGATTAAAGTTAATCCGACGACGCCCGGGCATCGATCGACAGTGCGTGGATGCCATGGCCCATCAGTTCGGAGAGCGCAGCATAGACCAAACGATGCCGTTCCAGCACGGTGCGCCCGGTGAAGGCCGCCGCGACGATCGTGACGTGGAAGTGGCCGCCTTCGCGCGCACCGGCGTGGCCGATGTGCGCGGCGCTGTCGTCGCGGATCGTGAGCGCCTGCGGTGCAAACGCCGCCTCGAGCGCGCTGCGCAGGCGCGCAATGCGCTCGGCCTGCAAATCGGATGCAGTGCTCATGCGGGCCGTGCCCGTTTCAGTATCCACGGCAGCTGGGCGGCGATGAACATGAAAGTGAGGGCCGTGAGGCCGAATACCTTGAAGTTAACCCAGGTGCGCTCGGCAGTATTGAATGCCACGACGATATTGAGCACTCCGAGCACGGCGTAGAACGCAACCCACAGCAGGTTGATGCGCTGCCAGGTTTCGCGCGGCAGGCTGGCATCCGCGCCGAGTGCCGGCGCCAGCAGTCGCTCGACCAGCGGGCGCTCGCCGATCCAGCGGCTGCCGAGCAGTGCCACGCTCACCAGCCAGAAGAACACCGTGGGTTTCCACTGGATGAAACGCTGGTCGTGCAGCAACAGCGTCGCCGTGCCGAACAGCAGCACGAGCACCGCCGACACCCAGTGCATCGTCGGCACGCGTCGCAGCAGCAGCCAGTCGGCGACGAGCAGCAGCAGCATCGCCACCATCAGCGCGCCGGTCGCGACATACAGGTCCTTCAGGTAGTAGGCGACGAGAAATACGACGAGAGGCGCGAAATCCAGAATCTGCTGCATGGGCGAACGTTCGGCGGCGGGGCCGATATGATACCCGCATGTCCTCATATTTCGAGTTGCATCCGGTAAACCCCCAGCTGCGCATCCTGCGCCAGGCGGTGGAGGTGATCTCGGGCGGTGGCGTGATCGCCTACCCGACCGACTCGTGTTATGCCCTCGGCTGCCATATCGGCGACAAGGATGCGCTCGAGCGCATACGGCGCATCCGCCAGGCCGACCGCCATCACCATTTCACGCTGATGTGCCGCGACCTCAGCGAGATCGGCCGTTACGCCCGCGTCGACACATGGCAATTCCGGTTGCTGAAGGCGGTGACGCCCGGCCCGTATACGTTCCTGCTGCCGGCCACGCGCGAGACGCCGCGGCGCCTGCAGCACGACAAGCGGCGCACGATCGGCATCCGCGTGCCGGACCACGCCGTGCCGCGCCTGCTGCTCACCGAGCTCGATGCGCCGATCATGACCTCCACGCTGCTGCTGCCGGGCGACGACACGCCGCTCACGGACGGGACCGAGATCCACGAGCGGCTTGGCCAGCAACTCGACATGGTGCTCGACGGCGGCTACTGCGGCATTGAACCGACCACCGTGGTGGACCTCGCAGTGCGCCCGGCGGTCATCCTGCGCGTCGGCAAGGGTCCGATCGAGCCCCTGGGCCTCACCGACGCCGATTGAGGCGCTGGGCTATAATCCGCCGGCGCGCGCACCGCGCTCCACCAGTGAAGCTCCGACCCGACGTGCCGAGTCCGCTGCCGACCCGACCGAAAACCTGCTTGGCGAGGCCCGCTTGAGCGCCAATGCGCAGGCGCGACGCGTGCTGTCCGGCATGCGACCGACGGGTGCGCTGCACCTCGGCAACTTCCATGGTGCGCTCGCCAACTGGATCGAGCTGCAGTACCAGTACGAATGCTACTTCTTCGTGGCCGACTGGCACGCGCTGACCACTGATTACGAGAACACCGACGCCCTGCCGTCGCACATCCACGAGATGCTGATCGACTGGCTGGCCGCCGGGCTGAATCCGGGCGTCGCCACGATATTCGTGCAGTCACACGTGCCGGAGCACGCGGAGTTGCACCTGCTGCTGTCGATGATCACACCACTCGGCTGGCTCGAGCGCGTGCCGACCTACAAGGACCAGCAGGCCGAGTTGAAAGAGAAGGATCTCGCGACCTACGGCTTCCTCGGCTATCCGCTGCTGCAGTCCGCCGACATCCTGATCTACCGGCCCGCCTTCGTGCCGGTGGGTGAGGACCAGATCGCGCACGTCGAGATCACCCGCGAGGTCGCGCGCCGCTTCAATCACCTGTACGGGCGCGAGCCCGACTTCGAGAAGAAAGCCGAGAAGGCCGCAAAGGGGCTCGGCGGCAAGCTGAGTGCGCACTACCGGCAGCTGCGCCGCCAGTACCAGGAGGCCGGCGACGCCGCGGCGCTCGCCGAGGCGCGCGCGATCGTGCATGCGAACAGCCGCCTCACCGTCGCCGATCGCGAACGCCTGCTCGGCTGGCTCGAGGGCGCGGGAGTGTCGATCCTGCCCGAGCCGCAGGTGCTGCTCACGAAAGCGCCGAAAGTGCCCGGGCTCGACGGCCGCAAGATGTCGAAGTCCTACGGCAACACGATCGGCCTGCGCGAGGATCCCGACTCGGTCGCGAAGAAGCTCAAGACCATGCAGA
>CADEFJ010000079.1 GCA_902826575.1 uncultured Pseudomonadota bacterium
CGACCTACGACGGCACCGAGCACGCCTACCTGCGCGGCCACAACGTGCGCATCGTCGCGGTGCTGAAGAACGCCCTGCGCGCCGACTACGACCCGGACCGGGACGGGCAGTACATCCGCGACGAGGAAGATCTGGAGCGCGCGGGCGGCGTGACCGCCGACGACCGCGTCGAGGTGCAACCCTGGCTCGCTGCGGAGGGGCGCTTCAGCTTCGTGTCGAGCGACCCGCGCGCCATCGACCTCGCGTGCTTCGCGAGCCTCAAGCGCTGACGACCTGAACGACGACGCGCTCCATCACGGAGCGCAAGCCCACCACGCGAGCCACGGGCGCGCGCGTGAAGGGCGACGTGTACCCAGCGCCCGACGAGGAGAGCAGTCATGAGCACGAAGACCAAGACCACGAAGGCGAAGTCCAAGAAGGAGAACCTCGCAGCCCTCGGGCTGCCGGCGCTGTGGGAGCGCTTCAAGGAGGCGACGGGGGAGACCACCAAGAGCCCGAACAAGAAGTTCCTCGTCCGGCGCATCGAGGAGGCGCTCGCCGCGCGCGCCGTCGAGCCCGCGCCGGCCGAGGAGCCGCAGCGCCCGACGCGCACCAGCGCGCACGCGACGCCGGTGCCCGAGCCCGAGCCCGAGACGACGCTCGCCGAGAGCACGCTGCCGAAGCCGCGCGGTCGGTTCGCGTCGATGACGGTCGAGGAGCTGCAGACGAAGTACCTCGAGGTCGTCGGTCGCTCGACGGGCAGCGACGACCGCCGCTACCTCATCTGGAAGATCCGCGAGGCCGAGAAGGGCCGCATCAACGTCGGGCCGCGCAAGACCCGCGCGCGCGATGGCGAGCAGCTCGAGGTGAAGATCCTCCCGCTGCGGCTCGAGGCGGACGTCGCCGACAAGATGGACGAGGCCTGGCGCGCGAAGGGCATCAAGAACCGCATGGAGTTCTTCCGGGGGGCCATCGGCCACTACCTCGCGCATCTCGGCGCGCGCGACGCGGCCGCGCTCGACATCGGCCCGGGTCGTGCCGCCGACCACGGGATTGAAGACCTCGCCCGACTCGCCGAACACGGTGCGCTCACCGTGGGCGACGCGCGGAATCTTCACGTCCGGCATCTCGCTGACTCCTCAGGCCTTGCGCGCCATGGCCGCGAAAAACCCGAAGCGGCCGGTGCTCCAGCGGCTCGGTGACTGCGCGGTCTCGGGCACGTACATCTGCATGGGTGCGAATCCGATCTCGATGCTCGCGGGCGCAAACCGGCGCGCTGCAGCTGTGCCGGCCAGTCGAGATCGTGCATCTTCATCCAGAAGTGCTCGTTGTTGTAGAAGGCGTCGCCGTCGAAAACGACCTGCTGGAACACGTCGGGAATGCGCCCCGCATCCGGCAGGTCGACGATCAGCAGGATGCCGCCCGGAGCGAGCACGCGATACGCCTCGGCCAGGATCGGCGGGATCGCGTCCGCCTCGGTCTCATGGAACATGATGTGCGAGGTGACGAGATCGAAGTGCCCGTCCGGGTAACCGGTCGCGGCCGCATCCGCCTGCCTGAGATGCAGCACGACGCGCTGCTGCTCGGCACGCAGGTGCGCGTAGCGCAGCAGCGGTGCGCCGATGTCGATGCCATGAATCTCGGTCTGCGGGAATTCGCGCGCCCAGGCGAGCAGCGGACTGGCCGTGCCGCAGCCGAGGTCGAGCATGCGCTTCGGCGTGTAGCCAGGCACGTGGGTGCGCAGGAACTCGAGACTCGTGCGCCCTGCCCCGTCGCCGGCCGGCCCCGCACCCGGTGTGTACAGGAAGCCGCCGCGGTCATAGAGCGCGCCGTTCGACAGATCGTCCGCAGTCCACTCGGTGTAATAGCTGCCCGGCATGCAATGCGTATCCATGCGGCGCAGGTACTCCGGCACCTGCAGCTGCGGATCGAGCCGCAACGACCCCTGCGGATCGCGCAGTGCAAGGAACTGCTCGCGCAGCCTGGGTGCCTCGCGCTCGACGCTGTCCGCGGTCGAATTCCAGATCAGCTCCTGGCTGACGCGGTGCAGATCGGAGAAAAACTGGTACTCCGGCTCGCGCAGCAGCGCCTCACGCACGCGCCGACGATCACCCGCGGCCTGCGGACTCTCCTTCGCCAGCGCGGGCGCCACGCGCTGCGCGAAGGCACCTTGCGCGGCCGCGCGCGCGGGCCCGAAAACGAACTGGCGCAAGTGCTTCGCGAACACCTGGCGGCCGCGCTCGTCGAGGTCCGGGTGCAGCAGGTGGTCCTGCGCAGTCTGCTCGGCAGTGTCGTACATGCCCTCGGATTATGCGGCGTCCCGTTCATGGCGCAATGTGGCCGCCGGGGCCGTGCGCCACGTGGTTACCGGCCGATTGTGCGCACGCTTCAGAGCGACGCTTCGCGCTCCAGGATGTCCTCGACGCGCAAGCCGACTTCGGGCGTGCCGCCGAAGGCCGTGCCCAGCTTCCCGCCCGTGAAGTTTGCCCACGCCTTCGCGTAGGCCTCCGACGACAGCGGCAGGTAATAGACCTCTTCGATGAGCGGCACGCCCTGGGTGAGTGCGAACTCGATGAACTCCCGCACTTCCACGCGTTCCGCCGCCTTCTCGCTGACATACAGGAACAGCGGCCGCGACAGCGGCTGATAGCTGCCGTTCGTGACATTCCCGAGGCTCGGCAGAACTGCCTGGTCGCCGCTGCCGATCGCCAGCGCCTTCAGCCGCGCAGTGTGCGGCGCGTAATACGAGAACGGGAGGTAGCCCAGCGCATTCCTGTTCGTCTCGATGCCCTGCACGAGCACGTTGTCGTCTTCGCTGGCGGTATAATCGCCGCGGCTCGCTCGCGCCTTGCCGGTGATCGCTTCGGTGAAGTAGTCGAACGTGCCCGAATCCGAACCCGCGCCGAACAACGCGAACTCCTCGTCCGGCCAGGCGGGATTGACCTGGTTCCAGCGGGTGATCTTCCCCTGGGCACTCGGCGACCAGATGGCGTTCAGCTGGTCCACGGTAATGCTCGAAAGCCACTGGTTGGCGGGACTGACCGCGACGGTGATGGCGTCGAACGCGATCGGCAGCTCGAAATACCTGACGCCGGCGGCGGCGCACTGCGCCATCTCCTCGGTCACGATGGGACGCGAAGCACTCTGGATGTCCGTCTCACCTCGGCAGAATTTCCTGAACCCGCCACCAGTCCCCGAAATGCCCACGGTTATCCGCACCGTGCGTTGCTTGAGGCCCTGGAATTCTTCGGCGAATGCCTCGCCTATCGGAAACACCGTGCTCGACCCATCAATCCTGATGCGTGCCCGCGACTCGGACGACGTTCCGGATGACTCCCTTTCAGCACAACCCGCCAGGGCAAGACCCAGCAGGAGACCGGTGGCAATCGACGCATTCATCTTGTTCATGTGCAGAGGCTAACCGGTTCGCAGGGAAACTCCAACGCACTCACCAGGGCGGCGGCGGCGGCGCGACCGGCCTCGTGAGGTCGAATTCGACGCGAAACAGCCGCTCGGTTCCCGGACGGGCCAGCTCGTAGACAAAGCGCTTTCCCGGTTCGATTTCCATGGCCCACACATTGGCTGTCGACGCCGCCAGGCCCGCCCGCTCGAACAGCGCGATCGACTCGCGATCCACCGGGAACTCCTGGCGCATGGTCGTACCGTCGGCGGTCGTGTCACCACCGTACATCGTGATGGCATCCTCGCTGCCGTCCTCGTGGCGATGATCGTGCTTGAGGCGAATGCCGGTGGCGGTGCGCGTCAGCACCCAGGTGCGACTGCGATCCTCGCCGACATGAAACGGAATCCTGAGTGCGGTGTCGCCGCACTCGCGGATGTGCATCACCAGCGACTTGCCGGCAAAGGGGTCGTCCTGTGAGGCAGGTTCATCCACCACGACCCGCCCTGCATAGGCTTGTCCGCAATGGCCTGCGAGTCCCGCCATGAACGCATCCGCCGGCGAGCTGCTCCGCACACCGCTGCCACAGGCGGCGAGGGCCAACGTGGCGATCGCCATCATCGCGAAAGCATTCTTCATGGATTGAAATTGGCGCGCCCGGAGAGATTCGAACTCCCGACCACCTGGTTCGTAGTTGGAGGGGGTGAAAATCTCGGGAAGGATGAGAAACGTAGATAGTTGATCATGTTGAGTCAATAATCGCGAGTTCGCATGGCGTCCGTTGCATTTGTCACGATTGAGCACGACGAAGCAGGACCAGGTCCCGCAAAACTCCCGCAAGGACCTGGCTATTTTTTCGCGCACAACCACTTGGTCGTTAGCCAGGTCGACGGCATGGGGAATCAGCTGTTCAAGTGAACACGTCCGCTTAGACCGAACAGCTCACGCGTCACAATGTCCGGAAACGGGTGCGTATTGGCGCCCTTGCCTTTCAACGTCAACATCGGGATGTGCGAAAGACGGAGAGCGAGCGATAGGGGGTCCACAGTGCGTTCGAGTTCAAGCCCAAGAAACATCCCGAGTTGATTCATCGAACCGATGACGCTGCGGTTGGTGGTAGTCGCATAGACCACTTCTTCCATTTCGCGCTGCTCGCGGGTGATGAGTTCGTCATTCACGCCGAGCGCGAGGAGCACCACTCCCAGCCCCGCCTGCAGATTCCTTTCCAGCGTCAGGCGAAGATCGCGAGCGGGAAACACGACCGACAGCAGCGATGCTTCGCTAGTCGCCAGGATCATCTGGAGTTTTCCGAAGTGCTGCAGGCTAACGTACCAGTTGCCGAGCACGGTCGTGGCGGGCTTTGGCGGGGGCAGCTTATCGGGGAGGCCGAGACGCTTGCGAACCTTGAGCGAACAACACGCCGTGATCATGACTTCGCTCGATCTGCGTCAAGCCGCGCGCCTTTTCTCCGCAGCCGCGAGATGCAGCTCCGGCTTGAGGCCCGCACGAGTCGCGAGCGTCAGCAACATATCCATGCTGAAGTCCTTCCAAGTCCCCTTGAGGAGCGCCGACACTCGAGGCTGGGTCATGCCCAGATGTTTCGCGGCTTCGACCTGCGTGTAACCCTTCTCCAGCAGCCGCTCACGCAGCCGCATCATCAGCTCAACGCGCAACGCCATTACGCGCGCCTCGGCTTCATCGAAGCCCAGATCGATAAAAACGTTGCCGCTGCCGGCGATCACTCGCGTATCGGCAAGACGGGGATCACTCTTTCGACGGGACTTACGGGTGGTGCTCTTCATGGCTTCGCTCCTGGAATCAATTTGTACCGCCGTCTCGCCAGCTCCAGATCCGCCTTTGCGGTCTTCTGGGTCTTCTTCTGGAAGGCATGCAACACGTAGATCGAGTCGGCAAACTTTGTCACGTACACCGTGCGAAATGCTCCTGCCACATCGCGGACGCGGATCTCGTATGCACCGGCACCGACGGAAGCGACGGGTTTGAAGTCGGTCGGTGTACCACCGAGCTGCACGGTCATCAATTCCACGCCGACCGCGTGCCGAACTGCGGCGGGCATTTCCCGCAGGTCATCACGACTGGACCCCAGAAAAGTCAGCGGTTTCAGTCGCAGGATCGGCTTTGGCATCGCGGCGAGTATTCCAGAATCTGTATATTTATACAAGTTTCTGAATACACCGCCGTAGGCAGTCGTCGATGGACAATTGGTAGGCCTCGCCATGGCTTTCGCCGCCTCTTGGGTTTGGCCTCATACGGTTTCTAGGTTTTCGCGTCACTCCGTTTCCAGGTAATTGCGCTGACAGGCTTCGGATCAGGCGCAACTACCTGGCAAGACACGAGGTGCACGCAATCCCCCCGCAACGACCTGGCTGCGGTGAAGACCGGGACAAGAGAACCGCGCCAAGCTGTTGTCGCGGTAGGAGAAGTTGGCGCGCCCGGAAGGATTACTCGCCCGCTACGCGGGCTCGCCCTTCGCCGGGGTGGGGCACGCCACTCACAAGTGGCACAGCCGGCTCAGGGCCAAACGCGCTACGCGCGTTTGTTCAACGCGGGTCGCGGTGGGCGCATGGATCGGCATTGGTGGCCGCGTTGTCGAACCTGCCGACCACGGGACCGGGTGGTGGGTAGGCGCAGATGTGAATACTGGGCGGCCAAGTCAATCAACGAGTTGAGAACAGAGGGTGACCGAAAGGTGACGGAAGTGACCGCCCGTGGGTCACCTCGGTCACCCGGTTACTCCTATACCGGAGAGACTCTACCTGCCCGGTCACCCGTAAGAGCGGTAAATGATTGAGCGAGAAGGGATAGTGTGGCGCGCCCGGAGAGATTCGAACTCCCGACCACCTGGTTCGTAGCCAGGTACTCTATCCAGCTGAGCTACGGGCGCGCAGAAACTTGCATGTAAATCAAGCGGATGACGGCCCGAGGGGTCGTCCACACAAGGCGCGCGAGGATACAGCATGTCCGCCCTGCCGCCAAGCCGGCGCCCCGGGTTACGGGGGCAACGCGTCAAACGCCGCCATCCCGGACAGGTTTCGATCCCATGACGCACGGCTCGCTGCAAAGATATGGGCGTCCGGTGTGATGGCCAATTCCGAATCAAGGCTGCCGGCCGGCACGACGATGAAGCCCTCCTCGACAATTGGCAACGCGGACCCGCAAACGGAGCAAAAACTCCGGGCATGTCGCGATTGAGGCAGGCGGTAGGTACGCACCTTCTCTTGTCCCGAGAGCCAATCGAGCCTGGCGGTCGAGGAGAACAGGTTCGCCGCGTGGGCCGAGCCGGTGTCCTTGCGACAACGCGAGCAGTGGCACAGGAAGAAGCGCTCGAACCCTCCGTGTACCTCGAAGGTCACTGCACCGCACAGGCATGAACCGGCATGCTGCGCCATCGTCATTGGCTACGCCCCGCGCGACTTACACGAAGCGCTTCCCTGGCGAACTTCTCGCGTCGGACCAGCTCCTTCGCGCTCGGCTCTGTGCCGGCAAATGAGCCGGGCTGGATGTCACCACTCGATACATAGGTACTCATGACCACTCCAGTGGCGGAAACCTGCGAGCGGACGAGCCGCAGCGCCGCCGGCCTCGCGCCTTCGCCGAAGAGCCGCTTGCCGTGCCCGAGGACCACCGGAAAAATCCACACGTTGTACTCGTCGATCAGCGAGGCACCCTGCAGCGTCTGGATCAGATTGCCGCTGCCGATGATCTGCAGGTCGGGACCCGCCTGGGCCTTGAGCGCCGCGATTGCCGGTACGACATCGCCGACCAGCAGCGTCGAGTTGTTCCAGTCGAGCGCCGTCAAAGTCCGCGAGGCAACATGTTTCTTCGCCGCATTGAGAGTCCTGGCGATCCGATTGTCGTCCGGCTGGTACGGCCAGTACGCCTCGAAGATCTCGTAAGTCCTGCGACCCAGCACGAGCTCGCGATCCCTGCCCTCGAAGCCCGAGGCCGCGGTGTCCATGCTCTCGTCCCAATAAGCGAACGTCCAGCCACCCAACGCAAAGCTGCCGCCGGAGGAATCTTCCTCCGGCCCCCCAGGCGCCTGCATCACGCCGTCGAGCGATGCGAAAGTGGACGCAATGAGCCTTCTCATGGGAACCCTCCATGCCCTGATGATCCCTGTGTCATCAGGGCCAGGACAGCGTACACGACGGCATTACCCGCCAATACCGAGACACCCGCGAGGAGTTCGAGGCGGCGGGGCATGCCACCCGGGTAAACGATTTGGCCAACATAGTGTTGAATGAAATCGCCGGAATAGCCCGCCTGCCCCGCAAGCCGGCGCAGACGTTGCTCCAGCGGCGTGAGGGGACAGGTCCATCCTTTCAGGTTGACGAGCGCCGACCAGAGCACGACCGGCACATGCAGCCACGCCCACGCGAAGTCGGTCGCAACCAAGACCCCGCCGAACACCGCGAACGCCGCAAACAGGAAGTGCGCGAGCAACACGGAATCAGCGGCGATGCGATAACCCATGCGGGCAACCACCTGGGTTCAGATTGAGCCACGCCAACACGCGGGCCCGTCGCAACGCCTGCGATCAGCGGCCGCGCGCCGACCCCCACTGCGCGCCGGAAGCGCAGGATATCGAGCTGCGCTCTCGGCGCGCCTCGTTTGCCCTGTCACGGCCCGCTACACATCAGATTTCAAGCAAGTCCCTACCCACGACGATCTTGCCATCGAAGTGCGCGCTGGCAGCGTCGATCCACATCTGATCAGTCACAGCAGGATCTTCCGGAGGTACCAAATGCGATAGAACCAGCGTCTTGACGCCGGCTTTCTGTGCCACTCGCCCTGCATCCTCCGCGCTCGTGTGATGCGACGGGATGCTCTGCTTGAGAGTCGTCGCATTGGGTACACCCGCAACCAGACGATCGATCGCCGCCGGGTAGAGTGCATCATGGACCAGGACGTCCGCGCCGCGGGCAAGCTCAATGAGGTTCTCAGATGGCGCCGTATCCCCGGAGATGACGATTGATCGATCAGGAGCATCGAACCGATATCCAAATGCCGGCACGACCGGCGGATGGTTCACGAGCGTCGCTCTGACTCGGACATTCTCGTCCTCGAGGATCAAACCGCCCGCCATCAACTCATGGACGTGAACCAGTGGCTGCAAGGGTATTCGACCTTCGTCCTCGATTCGTATTCGAATGTCGTAGGAATTCATCTCCATGAAATGCCACGTCATCTCCTCGAGCGGCGGCGGACCCCAGCAATCTACGCGCGTCCGCAAACCCGCAGTCCATGCGAGCAGGATCAGATTTCCATAATCCGCATTGTGGTCCGAGTGTTGGTGGGTCAGGAAGATGTGCCGCAGCGTTGGCAGCGGAATACCTGCCAGTACCAGTTGACGTGCAACGCCATCGCCACAGTCAACGACGTATGCTGCTTCGTTCACCACGATCACTTGTGCAGATGCCGAGTTTGTCTTCCGAGGCCGCGGGCCACCGCCAGTGCCAAGCAAGATCAATCTGGTCGTGCCGCTTTGCCCTTCTGCGGCGCGTGGGAGAAAAGCGCAGCCGAGAATGCTGGCTGCGTTCTGAAGAAGCTGTCGCCTGGTACTACTCATTCTGTCTTCAGTCGGTTAACGCCGCAGTTCAGCGGCCGCGCACTACCGTAAGAAGCGCGCACGTGCCGAGGTGTCACGGTCCGATGCAACTGCTTGCTATACGCCGGCGAACGCGTCGTCATAACGTACCAACCCAGACGCACTGTTGAGTGCTCCGACTTCAAGTTCTGCGACCATGAACAC
The DNA here is from genome assembly GCA_902826575.1 of uncultured Pseudomonadota bacterium. Taxonomy (GTDB): domain Bacteria; phylum Pseudomonadota; class Gammaproteobacteria; order Steroidobacterales; family Steroidobacteraceae; genus CADEFQ01. The sequence continues at coordinate 9,153 of CADEFJ010000079.1, forward strand.
GCCCGCCGGCACATCGTACTCGCACCGGAGGCCGTACCGATGCGCAGGAACGAAACCGAAGCGCGGATAGTATTCAGTGTGTCCGACCACCACTACAGCGCAGATGCCGAGATCATTACAACGCGCGAGACCTTGGCGCACCAGGCTCGAGCCGATGCCCTTGCGTTGGCGATCAGGCACCACAGCCATTGGCGCAAGTCCCACCAGATTCAGGTCTTTGTGCCCGATCAAAGACACTGGCGAAAAGAGAATGTGTCCGACAACTACGCCCTCGACTTCCGCAACGAGCGAAACCAACGACGCATTCCTGCGCCGAAGGGCCTCGACGAGGTCAGCCTCAGCGGGCGTGTCGAACGCGGCCTCGTTCACCGCACGGACAGCTGCGCTATCAGCTTCGGTTTCTGGACGAACACGCATACGTTTACGAGCGCGCATAACGATTGAACCGAGCGCGCCGGCTGCCAGCCCGTTGTGTTGGCACTTTATCCTTCACGGCCGCGCCCCAGCGATTTGTTAGACAGCATCTGGCACCACGCATATGAAGTGGATCTCGCCATTGGGCAGGCGTCCAGCCTGAGTCCAACCTGCGTCAATATAAACGCGCTCCGCTCGAGTTCCCGCCTCCGTCGAGAGATGGATTGTACCGGGCCCCGCGGCCACAAGGCTCTGCATGACTTGTCGCAGCAGTGCGCGGCCGATGCCGCGACCTTCCAACTCCGGCTTCACGAACAGCGCCCAGATACTGCGTGTGCGAAAATCGGCGATGGCAAAGCCGGCGATACCGGATTGCACTTCCGCTACCCAGCCGGCTCCGGGTTGTGCAAGGCGGTGCTCGTAGTCAGCCGGTGTCACCTTCGAGGGATCGCTCAGCTTGTTCTCGCGCACCGACATGCGCAGCGCATGCAATGCGGGAATGTCTTCCAGTAAGGCGGGCCGAAGCGTCACGGTGCTGTCCGATGTGCCGGCTCAGTGGCGTGCCGCTTGCCGCACGTCCGCTGCAACCAACTGCTGTGCGGCGAGTACTCGCGGCTGGGGCTGAGCGGTGAGTCTCAATTTCCGAACGCGCGCGAAAGCATCTGCGCCTCTCCGATCAGAACCGGCGCGTCGGCCGCCTTGCTGAGGGCGATCTTGTAGGCTCCGCCATCAATGCGCCACTGCGCCGCCTTGCCGTCGAACCGCGCAAGCAGGCGAGGGTCGGTGGTCAGCGTAACTTGCTTCGACTCGCCGGGCTTGAGTTCCACACGCTGGAAGCCGAGCAACCGCATGCGCCTCGTTTCGCCCACGCCAGTCAGGTAGAGCTGCGGCACGTCGGCACCTTCGCGCTCGCCGGTATTCGTCACCGTGAAAGTCGCGGTCACGGTCTCGCCGCCTTGCACCTTGAGGTCGCGATTAGCGAAGGTCGTATACCGCAGCCGCAAGAGCAATGAGGACGAACGCGTGAATCGCCGTAGGCATAACGAAAATCGAGCCGCCCGCGGCACCGAAGCGAGCAATAGGAGCCAGTGTTCCGAGAACCGCCATAGCGACGGCCCCCAACGCCAAGGGCCAGAATTCCAAGAGACGCTGATCCAACCCAGCGCGGAAAGCGCCCATGTACGCCAACATGGCTCCAAATGCGATCAGGTAGATCAGCGTCACACATACGATGTAGCGAGGCACACTCAGCGCTTTGCGCGAAGGCATCGAGCTAGTCTCCATGGAGAACACAGCCGCCTAACCACCAAGTTCAGCGACGGCACGCCGGCGCATCAGCACGCGGGCGCGCAGGACTTGTGCGGGCAAGGCGCTGAATCGCCCGCGGCCGAGCACTTTATGCGTCCCCGACCGCTGCAACGATTTGTTAGGCGCCGCTATCGACGGATGCCGGACTCTGCTTCTCATTTCTCTCCTTAGCCTGCAAACACAGGGAGGTCACGAGTTCCGCAAATGCACTGTGCGGAGGAACGGATCCTCCCAGCGCCTCCGTATTGCGAGAAGGGTACCTAGCCTTGTATGTAGACTCCGTGTAGAGATCATGAGCGTATATATGATTGACGTGAACGACAAAGGCGCGATGCTGCTCTGAGACATTGAAGCCTAGCCCGAGAACTTGATCTCCAAGATTCACGAGATTGTGGTATTGCGGAACCTTGCCTCCAGTCGAAGCTATACAGGCCTTCATCGCACATTCGATGGCGTGCCCAGTCAGCTGCATCAGTACAAGAAGTGATCGGAGTGGGTCTGCAGCAGTGACACCCGCCGCACGAATATAGCTCTCCGAGTAGTACACAAAGTTGAGTGTCATCAAGTATGCCGGAATGCGCCGAGACGGACTGCTGTCTGGCGGACGGTATGCCGACAGAGTGGCGGCGTATTCGCTAAACGAGGGCATCTATCTCGTTCACACTTAGGATGCGCATGGTGAGGCGCCTAACGACCGAGCTGAGCGCGCCGCGCGCCGACACGTACTACTTGCACTTTATCCGTCACGGCTGCGCTCCAGCGATATGTTAGACGACAGATCATCGACCCTTGGGAGCCGAGCGCTCCAGTATCTTGGCCATGCGCGTCTGCCAACCCGGACCAGAAGCCTTCCACCTCTCTATTACCTGAGGTTGAAGCCTCAATGAAAGCAGCTTGCGTGGATACTCCAAACGCGGGCGCCCACGACGCACGAGCTTTTTCCCATCATAGAGATCAGCGCCCTCAAGCCACTCCTCCGTAATCTCCGGCAGCTCGTCAGAGCTGGTCGAGCTGCGCGCGGATTTTTTTCGCTTCGCGTTCATGGCAATGCCTCATGTGAAAGATTCGCCTCGCGGCTCCCCTTGAAGTCCAGGCAAAGACGACGAGCCGCCCATCAAGCCATCCAACCGTAATGAACCTGGGCTCGCCGTAATCACGCCGCGCGTCTGGCCGCGTGAAGTGCCGGCCACCAAAGATCTCCTTTGCACGAAGCATATCGAGCCCGCGTTCGAGCAGGGTCTGCTCGCGCTTAGCCCGATTGCACGTGATGCGCATGCATTATTGTAGCTACGATTAAAGGATGGGTCAAACAACCCGGCACAGCGAGCGGTTCTGTCGGCTAACGATTGAGCTGAGCGCGCCGCGCGCTGAGCTGTAGTGCGGGTACTTTATCGTTCACGGCTGCGCTCCAGCGATTTGTTAGCTGGCTTTTCGCAGTTCTTCACGAAGTACGCGCCGAAGCGTCCGCTCAAGTGGTTCGGCCTCGCGCTTGATGTGATCGAGCAGCGCCGAATTGATCAATGTTTGATAGTTCCCGCCACCTGCTGCGTCCACTTGCGCCTTGAACCAGTTCAACACCGCTTCGTCGAGCCGAATGGTAATCCTGGCCTTGCTCTTCGAAGCCGCAACGGCCGGACCGCGCTTTGCCTTCGAGAAATCGTATTCCTTCCTCATGTATGTGCCTCGTATGTGCGTCGCTCTGCTCTGCTCGCCTTGCGGGACGAGATGATGCGCGTGAACCGCCCGCGTGGCGTGTAAACAGTCACCAGAACACGACCAGCAGGATCGGCACCCAGAAAGATCAGTCGTGGTTCGCCCGAGGCGTCCGGATCAGGGACGGAGCGCCCCGACGGATCCTCCAGCGAAAGCGCCGCATCGGCAAAGCGAACGCGATGCTTCCTGAAGTTCGCGGCCGCTTTGGCGGGGTCCCACTCGTATTCCACCGCCGTAAGTGTATGCACAAATGTGCACCGGCGTCAAATCTCACCGCACCGCAGAGAGCCAGCTAACGTTTGAGCTGAGCGCGCCGCGCGCAGACACGTACTGCTCGCACTTTATCCGTCACGGCCGCGCTCCAGCGACTTGTTATGCGGCATGCGTGCTGAACTCCCCGAAGCTGCCGATGGCTCCTTGCCAGTGAGATTAAAACTCATTGCAGCGCCCAGCAATGGCGGGTCTCCGAAGCTGAGTCGGCGGGGTTCCGTTGCGGTAGCGGCGCGTCACGCGAGGGCCTGGAGATCGAGTGATGTCGTTTCTACGAGTGCGGGCTGCCACGGCCGGGCGCCGCGAATCGAAGCCGCCCGGTGCGATGAGCTTTCCAATCCCGATACATTGCTGCTCTTGCAGTTCATGCAGCATAACTACTAATTGGGTTGGAGAAGTGGCGCGATGAATCGCGACGAATACGCGAGA
>CADEFJ010000080.1 GCA_902826575.1 uncultured Pseudomonadota bacterium
GCGCGGACTCGCCGTGCAGTTCCGGCAGGCGAATGCGGTCGCGACCGGCCTCGAAGCGGATACGGTGGACCTCATCACCTCGACGATGCTGGTGCACGAGCTGCCCGTCGCCGAGATCGAAAGGCTGTTCGTCGAGGCGGCGCGCGTGCTCGCGCCTGGCGGCGTGCTGCGGTTCCTCGATTTCCAGCGTACCGGCGATGCGTGCCGCGATTTCGCCATGGTCGAACACGGCCGGCGCAACAACGAGCCGTTCATGCCACCGATGATGGCTGCCGATCTGCCCGCCATGGCGCAGCGCGCCGGCCTCGCGAACGCGCGCTGGGTCGCGTTCGACGAGCGTGGAGCCGGCCGCCTCGACACGCTCGCCTGGCCCGCGCGGGCCGAATGGCATTTCCCATGGGCGGTGCTCGAAGCGGAGAAGCCGGCATGAGCGATACGTTGCCGCAGCCACCTGGCAACGCGGCGCTCGCCGCATTGCTGTTCGAGCTGGCTTCGCAGCTGCATGTCGAGCGAGCGCGACGCATTGCGCTCGAGCTTGCAATGACGCGCGCCGGCGCGCTGCGACCCGACACCCTGGCACGACTCGCCGATGACCCGGAATTGCACCGGCTGACGCGTGCCGCGCTCGACGACGCGATGGCCCGCCTGATGCGGGTCATCACCGAATCCGGAGAGGAGACCTGATGGCCCGACCACGAATCGAGTTCGTGCAATCGCAGCTCATTCCATGGCGCGCGGACACACTGGGCGGCGTCCGGCCGGGCGTCGAGACGCGCCTGCTGAGCGAGGATGACGCGAGCGGAGCGCGCAGCCTGCTGGTGCGCTATCCGCGGGGTTTCGCCGCACCGGGCGGAGCACTCGCCAGCGATGACGAGTTCCTGGTGCTCGACGGCGAGCTGACGATCGGCGCTCGCCGTTACCCGGCGATGAGCTATGCGCACCTGCCCGCGGGCCACGACGCCGGCGCATGGTCGAGCGCGGACGGCGCCGTCGTGCTCGAATTCTTCTCGGCGAGACCGGCACGCGCGCGCGCGCCGATTGCATGGGACGAGCGGCGCCTCGTGCCGCATGCGAACCTCTACGAGGTGCCGTACACGGGCAATTTCCACCCCGAGTTCCCGCCCGGCGCCGGGCGCAAGATGCTGTACCAGGATCCGCAGACGCACGACACGACCTGGGTGCTCGGCACGATGCCGATACGCTGGGCCGAGCGCTCCGAGGTACACCCGACCGTCGAGGAGATGTACCTGCTCTCGGGCGAAGTGCACGGCGATCGTGGCGTGATGCGCCCCGGCGCCTACTTCTGGCGGCCGCCGTCGGTGCCGCATGGTCCGTACGGCACGCAGACCGGCAATCTCTATTTCTTTCGCACCAAGGGCGGGCTGCTCGCGACGCAATACGTCGAGCCGCAGCGCCCGTTTCGCTGGTGGCCGGAGTACGACGCCGTGTTGCCGGCGTCGCTCGAGTTCGCGCGCGGCGAGATTCCCGGCCGGACGATCTGCTGGTGAGAGGACGGACAACGATGACCAGAATGACAATCGCAATCGCAGCGCTCGCGGTGGCCGGCGTCGCCGGTGCGGCCGAGTATCCGCAGACGCTGTGCGACCGCCTGGCCGCCAATCCCGAGGACGAGGACGTGATCGCGCCGCCCGTACCGCGCAGTGCGATCGACCTGCCCAAGGCGATCGCCGCCTGCGAGTCGGAGGTGGCGCTGCATCCCGACAACGTGCGCGCGCGCTACCAGCTCTCGCGCGTGCTCGCCTACGACGGCCAGAGCGAGCGCGGCAATGCCGAGATGAAGCGCGCGGCCGACGAGGGTTATCGGCAGGCGCAGTTCGTCTACGGATTGCTGATCGAGCGCCACCGTCCCGATGCACCGGCCGACATGTGCATCGTCGAGGATTACTGGCTGCGCTCGGCGCGCGCCGGGCGCCAGGCCGCGCGCGTGAGCTATGTGCGGCACGTGCTGAACGGGCGCTTCGACGCCTGCCGCATCCGTGCGACGTCCGCCGAGATGAAGGGCTTCCTCGATGCTGCGCTCGCGGACTCCGGCGACTACTACGACCGCCTGCTGCTGGCGGACCTGGGCGCCCGGCTCGCGGCGCGCGGAACGACGCATCCGGTGCCACCGCTGTACGCGAAGCACGCGGTTGCGGATCGTCCGGCCGCAGCCGTGACCGATTGCGACCGGCTGGCTTCGCACCCCGAGGACCCGGACATCGTCGCACCCGGCGTGCCTGGCGCGAAGGTGGACGTGCCGAAGGCGATCGCCGCCTGCACGGCCGCGGTGGCCGCGGACCCGGACAACGCGCGCGTGCGCTACCAGCTCGCGCGCGTGCTGGCCTACGGCGGCGACTCGGCGCGTGCGGCGGTGGAGATGAAGCGCGCTGCGGACGACGGACATCGGCAGGCGCAGTTCGTCTACGGACTGTTCGTCGATCGGCAGCGCCCGGGGGCGCCGGCCGACATTTGCATCGCGGAAGACTACTGGCTGAAGGCGGCGCGCCACGGGCGCCAGGCGGCACGCGTGATTTACGTGCAGCAGGTCTTCAGGGGACGGTTCGATGGCTGCCCCGTGCAGGCGTCGGCCGCCGAACTCGGGCAACTGCTCGAAGCGGCGGCCGCCGAGGCCCGGGATTTCTATGAGCGCCTGCTGATCGAGGAATTGCGCGATCGGCTGGCGGAACGGAGTTCGACATGAAAGGGGGATTTATGCCTTTGCCATACCCGCGCCGCATTGCGACGCTGCCTCTCGCCCTGGTCGCGTTTGCTCTCGCGAGCCCGCCGGCCTGGTCTCAACTCGAGGAAATCGTAGTCACTGCGCGCAAACAGGAGGAGCGGTTGCAGGATGTGCCGATTTCAGTATCGGCCTTCACCAGCGAGCAACTCACCGAACGCGGCGCGCGCGACATGTTCGACGTCACGCGTTTCACGCCCGGCTTCTCGTTCGAGAAGGTCAATCGTTACGGCGTGCAGGGCGGCGTCAGCCGGCCCGTGATCCGCGGCATGTCGAGCATCCTCGGTGAGGGTAATGCCCAGGTGTTCGTGGACGGCATTCCGTACTCCGACTCGATCCTGTCGTTCCCGTTCGACGTGGTCGAGCGCGTCGAGGTGATCAAGGGGCCGCAGGCCGCGCTGTTCGGCCGATCGACTTTTTCGGGCGCGATCAACCTGATCACCAAGAAGGGGAGCAACGTGCCCGAGCACAGCGCGGGCGTGCGGCTCGCCGAGTACGGCGACACTGAAGTGAACCTGCTGTCGCGCGGCTCGATCGTCGACGACAAGCTCTTCTACATGGTCCACGGGCGCTACTACACGTTCGACGGCATGTACCGCAACACGCTCGACGACGGCAGGATCGGTGGCGAGGAGTCCACCAACTTCAACGCCTCGATCGAGTGGCGGCCGCTGGAGGGCTTCGGGGCGATACTGTCGGGCGGCATCACCCGTGACCGCGATGACCTTGCGGCGATCACGCTGCAGGAGCGCTTTGCGAACAACTGCTACCTCGATGTCGCAAGGCAGTACTACTGCGGCGCGGTGCTCGATGCGAGCGGCGCGACGCTCGATCGCGCCGGGCTCAATGGCACCGAGGGCCTGCACCGCGACTCGACACGACTGTCACTGCAGCTCACCTTCGATCTGCCGGCGGGACTCACGCTGGTCTCGAACTCGGGCCTCTTCAGCACCGAGATGGACTACGGATACGATTCCACCTACCAGGGTGCGATGGCGCGCGGTGCCACCACGGTCCCGGGCGCGCCCGGCTATGTGCGCACCGCCACCGATCCGGTGCGCACCGGCGGCGTCAACCGCCTCGAGATCACGGATCGCGACGAATGGTCGACCGAGCTGCGGCTCGAGTCGGACCAGGAGGTGCGCTTCCGTTACATGATCGGCGCCTACTACTACCAGAGCCGGCGCTCGCTCGAGGAGCAACATTTCCTGGCGAGCGCGCCGACCATCTTCTCGGGTGAGACGCGTGTCGACAACGTCGCGGCCTTCGCTTCGATCGGCTTCGACATCACCGATCGCTGGGAGGCGACCGCGGAGCTGCGCTACGCCGAGGACACGATCGGCAACTACAATCCGGTCGCGCGGCCGACGGCGGCGCTCAGGGAAAGCACGTTCGATTCGGTGACGCCGCGCGTGACGACAACCTTCAAGATCACGCCGGAAAACATGGTCTACGCCAACTTCGCGATGGGCAACAAGCCCGGCGTGATCAATGCCGATCCGCGTTTCCCGCCGGAGCTGTGCTGCGCCGACGAGGAGGAGAGCTGGAACTACGAGATCGGCACCAAGAACCGCTTCTTCGACGGGCGGCTGATGGCGAATCTCGCTCTCTACTATATCGACTGGAAGAACCAGCAGATCACCGCGGCCTATACGTTCCCGACCGGCGGCACGCAGTCCTACATCCGCAATGCCGGCGGCAGCGAGGTCAAGGGCGCTGAACTCGAGCTCGAGGCGGCCGTCAGCGACAACTTCACGGCGGGCTTCACCTACGCCCTGACCGATGCGAAGTTCACGGAATTGCTGGACGCCGAGGCCCTGCAGCTGTTCGGCGATCCATCGCTCGCGGGCAAGAAGCTGTTCGGTGTGCCCGAGCAGACGGCGAGCGTGTATGGCAAGGCCGGGTTCGCGGTCGGCGCGGACAAGAGAGGCTTCCTGCGCGGCGACGTGTCGTACACGGACCGCAAGTACGACCAGATCTACAATCTCGCGCATACCGGTGAGCAGGTCCTGACCAACCTGAGCGCCGGGATAGAGAGCGACCGCTGGGCCCTCACGCTGTTCATCAACAACGTGTTCGACGACCATACGCCGTCCTCGGTGACGCGATATGTCGACCAGCTGAACCTGAACGTGCCGCAGTACACGAATTCGAATCCGGCGCAGGACAACGTGCCCGGCTCGACCGTGACCGAACGCGCGTTCTTCTACCCGCTCGCTGCCAAGCGGCAGATCGGGTTGACGGCGAAGTTGAAATTTTGAGGAACGCGAACAGCAATCTGCGAACAGCTGGTGGCCAGAAAGCGCGGCCTGCGCCTCTGGCTGCCAGCTGTAAGCTGTTCGCTGTTCGCCGCTCTTGGCTGCTTGCCGTAATCTGTTCGCTGTTCGCCGCCTCGGGCGTACCCGCGACAGCGGGCACGCTCGAGGCCTTCATCGCCGAGGCGCGCGCGGCGCATCCCGATGAGCCGATCCTCTCCTGGACCGTGCGTACTCTCGGCAGCTCGGAAGCGATGTTCGAGCGGTTGCTGCCCTTGATCCTCTCCGGCGAGAAGACCGGCACGTTCTCGCTCGGCGAGGCGCCGCAGGTCGGCGAGTACTGCGTGGTCACGCACTTCGACGGCACGCCGGCGCTGATCTGGCGGGTCACCGCCGTCGAGATCGTGCCGTTCGATGCCATCTCGCTCGTGCACGTGCAGGTCGAAGGCAAGGCGTTGCGCGACGTCGAGAGGTGGCGAGAGGTGCATATCGCGGCGTGGTCTGCGCAGTTGCAGGGCAAGAGCCGCGCAGAGATCGGCGCGACGCCGGTCGTGGCGCAGCGCTATGTCGTGATCCATCCGCAGGCCGCGGCGGATCGCGACGCGGCGGCCCATGCCTACCACTCGAACGCCAGGTTGACCGCCAGGCTGCGGCCGGGGCGGGAGTAGAAGCCGATGTTGGCGTCGTCCGCGCCGACCCCACGCACGCCGGACCAATCCCAGTAGCGGCGGTCGCCGAGATTGACGACGCCGGCGTTGACGCGCACGCCGCGCCAGGGTTCGGCCCAGGCGTACAGGTCGAAACGAACGTAGCCCGGCGGGACGAAGTACGGGCCGTTGTCCTGGTCGATGCGGGACTTCTCCCGCGTCCCGACCATGGCCGTTTCCAGGCCCCACAGGCCCGAGCCGGCCTCGTAGCGCAGGCCCAGTGCCAGGCGCGCCGGGTCGATGCTGTTGAGCGGCGTCCCGCGACGCAGGTCGTCACCCTGCGACCAGGAGAGCGCACCGCGCAGTTGCCAGTGGCCGTAGGCATCCGAAGGCGTGGGCAGGAGCCAGAGCAGATCGGCCTCGAAGCCGCGGATACGGGCGCGGTCGCGGTTGATCGACTGGAACACCAGCAGTCCGCTGCCCGCCTCGACACCCAGGTTCGCGCGCGACTCGATCAGGTCGCGGTAATGGTTCTCGTAGATCGAGACGCTCGCGCGCAGTGCGTCGCCGACGTGGCGCCAGCCGAGTTCCAGGCCTTCGCTGCGTTCCGGGCGCAGGTCGGGATTGGCGCGTACTTCGTAGTTGTAGACGGGCAGCACGAGGCCGATGTTGACGTCGCCGAACGGTGGTGCGCGAAAGCCGCGCGCGTATTGCACGAACAGGCTGTGGCCGCCGCCCGGCGACCAGCGCAGCGCGACGCGCGGCGTGAGCTGTTGCTCGTCGATGTCGACCGGGTTGGCGTCTGGAAAGTCCTCGTTGAAGATCGCGTCGGGCTTCGCGCGCAGGCGGTACCACTCGGCACGCAGGCCGGGCACCAGCGCGAAGCGCTCGCCGAGGCTGATTTCGTCCTGCCAGAACACCGCAAGGCTGTCGGCATCGGTGATCGGGAAGTCGCGGACCGGCAGGGGTTCGCCGAGCACCAGCGAACTGCTGGCGCCGGTGGCGAGGTTGGTTTCGAGTCCGTCGCGCAGGCCCTCGTAGCGCTGGGTCGTCATGTCGATGCCGAAGACCTGCCAGTGTCGTCCCCACCGGCCTTCATTGCGTGACTGACCGACCAGTCCGAGGCCGATGGCGCTCGCGTCGTACTCGAAGCGCCGCAGGCGCAATGATTCGAACGGGGTCGCGCGGTCGGGCAGGCGGTACTGCGCGCTGTCCTGCTGCACCGAGGTGTCCTGCACGTAGGCCTTCGCATCCAGCGATTGCAGCCACGCGAGCTGCGGCTCCCACTGGGCGGCGAGGCTCGTGCGGATGCGGCGGTCACGATCGTCGGCATCGAGTCGATACGTGGTGCTGTAGCGCCCGCTGCCGAAGCGAAGTGAGTTCACGGCGGTCTGGCGTTCGCTCTGATTCGCATCCAGCGTCAGCACGTATCGACCGGCGTTGCCTGCCTCGTACACCAGCTTCGCGAGCGCGCTGTCGCGCCGGTAGTCGATGACGTTGGGACCGTCCTCGTCGCGCCACGCGCGGTTGTCGGCTTCATGGCCGCTGCGCTGCCCGATGACGACCATGCCTTGCCAACGTTCGGACGCGCTTTGCGCGGCCCAGCTGGCGGCGCGCAGATGGCTGTCGTCGACGCCGTCCCAACCGACGCGCAGGCCGAGGTGGAGATGGCTGCCGTGCGCGAGCAGGTCTTCCGGATCGCGGGTATGAAAGGCGACGACGCCGGCGAGGGCATCGCTGCCGTACAACGTGGAGGCGGGGCCGCGCAGCACTTCGATGCGCTCGATCGCCTCGAGGTCCACGAGATCGCGACCGGCCGAGGCGAACTGGCCGATGCTGTATGCATCTGCCAGCGGGATGTCATCAACCAGGATGCGCACGCGGTTGCCTTCCAGCCCGCGGATGGAAAATCCGTTGCTGCCGAAGCGATGGCTGTCGCGCGTGACCTCCATGCCGGGCACGAAACGTGCCAGGCCTTCGAGATCACGCACCAGATGGCGGTCCAGTTCCTCGCGCTCGACCTGCGCGACACTGGCGACCACCTGGCTGAGTGGCTCGGCCGCGCGGCTTGCGACCACGACGACGGTGTCGAGCGACGCGGTGCCGGCCTCGCCGGCCGAACCATCGAGGCCCGTCTGCGCGCAGGCAAGGGCGGGAAGGAGCACGAACGGCAGCAGGCGCAGAAACATGGCCACTGGATTCTTCAGTAGCGCACGCCCGATTCCCTTGATGTAGATCAGGGAGCGCTGCCTGCGGACAGGCAAAGATTCGCGCACGGGCCGCCGGCCCTCGCCTTTTTACAACTGGAGCAGGCAAGCGCGATGAAACGGACTACCCACTTTCTCCTGGGAACACTGCTGCTGGCCGCCAGCGCGGGCGCGATGTCGACCGCCGCCGCGGACGACGATCCGGGCAAGGCGACGTACCTGCAAAACTGTGCGGCTTGCCACCAGCCCGACGGCAAGGGCCTGGCCGGCGCCTTCCCGCCGCTCGCCGGCTCCGACTGGCTCAAGGGCAAGACCCCCGCCGAAGTCGCCGCGACCGTGCTCACCGGCCTGCAGGGTGAACTCGTGGTCAATGGCGTGACCTATAACAACGTCATGCCGGCACAGACCCACTTGAGCGATGTCGAGATCGCAAATGCGATCAATTACATCCTCAACAGCTGGGGCAATTCCGGCGGCCGCCTCACGGCGAAGGACGTGCAGGCGCAGCGCAAGGTGCTGGCGGCCTCCACCGATCCGGCCCAGGGCCAGTTGCATTCCAGCGCGAGCCAGGCCGAAGTGGCCTATGAGGGTGCACCGTCCGCGCTCAGCGGTTCAGACGTGAAGCAGGTTCGCACGCCGGGTGCTCCCGACATGAGAGAGCCCGAGTTCGCCCGCGCCAGCGAGATCTTCTTCCAGCGCTGTGCGGGCTGCCATGGCGTGCTGCGCAAGGGCGCCACCGGCAAGCCGCTGACGCCGGACCTGACCCAGGCGCGCGGCACTGATTACCTCAAGGCGCTGATCAAGTTCGGCTCGCCCGGCGGCATGCCCAATTTTGGCACCGGCGGCGAGTTGACCGAGGACCAGGTCGACCTGATGGCCCGCTTCCTCCAGCACACTCCGCCCAATCCGCCCGAGTGGGGCATGAAGGAAATGCGCAACAGCTGGACGGTGTTCGTGCCGCCCGCGAGCCGCCCGACGAGCAAGCTCAACGATTACAACCTCGACAACATTTTCGCGGTGACGCTGCGCGATTCCGGCGAGATCGCGCTGATCGACGGCGACAGCAAGAAGATCATCAATATCCTCAAGACCGGCTACGCGGTGCACATCTCGCGGGTCTCGCATTCCGGCCGCTACATCTACACGATCGGCCGCGACGGCAAGATCGACCTGGTGGACCTGTGGATGAAGGTTCCAGAGCGCGTCGCCGAGATCAAGATCGGGCTCGAGGCGCGCTCGGTCGAGACGTCCAAGTTCAAGGGTTACGAGGACAAGCTCGCGATCGCCGGCGCCTACTGGCCGCCGCAGTACGTGATCATGGACGGCCCGACGCTCGAGCCGATGAAGGTCGTCTCCACCCGCGGCATGACCGTCGACACACAGGAGTATCACCCGGAGCCGCGCGTGGCCGCGATCGTCGCGAGCCACAACCACCCCGAGTTCATCGTCAACGTGAAGGAGACCGGGCGCATCCTGCTGGTCGACTACAGTGACCTCGACAGCATGAAGGTCACGACGCTCGACGCCGCGCGCTTCCTGCATGACGGCGGCTGGGACAGCAGCAAGCGCTACTTCCTGACGGCCGCGAACCAGAGCGACAAGATCGCCGTGGTCGACTCGCTCGAGCAGAAGATGGTCGGCCTGGTCGACGTGGAGAAGATTCCGCACCCGGGCCGCGGCGCTAATTTCGTGCATCCGAAGTACGGTCCGGTCTGGGCGACCTCCGCGCTCGGCAACGCGAACATCACGCTGGTCGCGACCGATCCGGAGAACCACCCGCAGTACGCGTGGAAGGCGGTCGAGGTGCTGAAGGGGCAGGGCGGCGGCTCGTTGTTCGTCAAGACCCACCCGAAATCGCGCCATCTGTGGGTCGACACCACGCTCAACCCCGATGCCAGTGCCAGCCAGTCGATCGCCGTCTTCGACATCGACAATCTCGACAAAGGCTTCAAGGTGTTGCCGATCGCCGAATGGGCGAAGCTCGGCGAAGGGCCGAAGCGTGTGGTGCAGCCCGAGTACAACAAGGACGGAACGGAAGTCTGGTTTTCGGTATGGAACGGCAAGGACCAGCGCTCGGCGATCGTGGTGGTGGACGACGCGACCCTCACGCTCAAGGCGGTCATCGACGATCCGCGCCTGATCACGCCGACCGGGAAGTTCAACGTTTACAACACCGTCAACGACGTCTACTGATCCTGCGCCGGGTGCATGCCCGGACCTTTGCCGGCCGGACCCTCTCTGGGGGCCCGGCCGCGTTCTTTTCCGGGGGGTGGCTGAAGCTCGCGTGATTCTCGATCCTGTTTGTGTGCCAGCTACCTTGCTATTAAAAGGTAGCTTTATTAGACTACGGGCTATGAGCTTCAGCGAGAAATTCGTCGCGGTGCGCAAGGGCCTGCTGGAATTCGCAGTACTGCGCGCCATCGCCGGCGAAACGCTTTATGTGGCCGAGCTGCTCAAGCGGCTGGCCGGCACGGAATTCGCGACGCAGGAGGGCACGCTTTACCCGTTGCTGTCACGCCTGCGCCGCGAGAGCCTCGTCGACTACGAATGGCGGGAGTCGGATGCTGGCCCGCCGCGCAAGTACTACCGCCTGACCGAATCCGGCCAGCAGGCCCTCTCCGAACTGCAGGGCTACTGGAATCATCTCACCCACACACTCGATCGCATAGGGAACTGAAATGCGCAAAGTCACACTGGTCAGCCTCGGGGGCAACACTTACCAGCTGGAAGACGGAGCCCACGATGCATTGGCCACCTACCTCGATCGCGCCGCGCGTGCGCTCGCCGCGAATCCGGATCGCGCCGAGATCCTGGCTGACCTCGAGCAGGCCATCGCCGACAAGTGCGACAGCTTTCTCGGCAAGCACAAGACCGTAGTCGTCGCGGCGGAGGCGGCCCAGATCATTCGTGAGATGGGTCCGGTTCAGGGCAATGGCGGCGAGGACAGCGCAGACTCGCCCAACGCGACGGGAGCGCGGGAAACGCTCGGCGACGCTTCGGGTGCGGAGCCTGCCGGCGCCGGCACGCCTGCGGGCCTGCCGCCGCGGCGCCGCCTGATGCGGCTGCCCGAGGAAGGCATGATGGGCGGCGTGTGCTCAGGTATAGCTGCCTATTTCGATACCGATGTGGTCTGGATACGCCTCGGTTTCGTGCTGTTGCTGTTCGTGACCGGAGGCTTCTGGTTCGTCGTGTGGCTCGCCGCACTGATCGTGATGCCCGCTGCCCGCACGCCCGAGCAGATCGCCTCGGCGCGCGGCGAGGCGCTGAGTGCTCGCGAGGTGATGGAAACGGCCAGGCGCAAGTCGGCCGAACTCGGCAAGGCGGCGGCCGCGGGCCTGCGCGATGCCGAGCGCAATCTGCGCGAGACCTTCGGCTCGCGCGGCTGACCCGGCGACAGCGCCGATCTGCAGTGGCGGGCGCTCAGAGCTTCTTGACGAATTCCGACTTGAGCTTCATGGCGCCGACTCCGTCGATCTTGCAGTCGATGTCGTGGTCTTCATCCACGAGGCGGATATTCCTGACCTTCGTGCCGACCTTCACGACCAGGGAAGACCCCTTCACTTTGAGGTCCTTGATGACGGTGACGCTGTCGCCGTCGGCGAGCACGTTGCCGTAGGCGTCCTTGTACACGCGCTCGCCGGCGGGCTGCGCAGCGGTGGCCGGCGCCTCGACGCGCGACCACTCGTGTGCGCACTCGGGGCAGATATATAGCGGGCCGTCCTCATAGGTGTACCCGGAGCTGCATTGCGGGCATTTCGGCAGATCGGCGGTCATGGGTACTTCGGTACTTCCGGCTGCGGGGGGCACTCGAAGGCTAGCGCGTGGTGCGCGAACTGGCGACGCCGGCGATGCGCCACGCGCCCTCATCGAGCCGCAGCACATAGGTTTCGGCGAACTCACGCGTCGTCGCGCCGCCCTCGGCCGGCACGGTAACCGTGCGCACGCGCGCCCAGACCACCGCGAGCGGTCCATCGACGTGCGCCGTGGCGGCCTCGACGCTGCGCACGTAGCTGCGGCTCGTGCCGTAGAGCACCGGTGTGATGGCGCGCCAGTGCAGTGCGAGATCGCTGGTCAGCGGTTCCTTTACGCCTGGCGCTGCAGTGAATGAATGCGCGGAGCCGAAGTTGAAGTTCACGGCGCCGGGCTCGAGCCGCGCGAGCGCCGCATCGAGCTCGCGCGCCGAGACGGCCGCGTTGAATGCGCGCACGACGGCCACCGGGGCTGCCGTCACGTCGTTTTCCGCTGTCGCGCAACCCGCGGCGGCGGTCAGCGCCAGCACGCACAGCAGATTCGCAATACGCATACGCATGGTCCTCGTCCCTTCTCGATGCGCGCCAGGCCGCGGCGCAGCGCGCATTTTGCCTTCGGTGTAGAGTCGGTGCCGGGTTTTCGGTATTTCGGTTATTCGCCCGCCGGGTGAATAACCGAAATACCGAAAACCCGGCACCAGGTTGGGAGGGGTGATGGACGTCAAGGCAGCGGTGGCATGGCAGGCGGGCAAGCCGCTCACGATCGAGACGGTGCAACTTGCGGGCCCGCGCGCGGGCGAAGTGCTGGTCGAGGTGAAGGCGAGCGGCGTGTGCCATACCGACGAGTTCACCCGCTCGGGCGCCGATCCCGAGGGCCTCTTCCCGGTGATCTTCGGCCACGAGGGTGCCGGTGTCGTCGTCGAGGTCGGCGCGGGTGTGACTTCGCTGCGCAAGGGCGATCACGTGATCCCGCTCTACACGCCGGAATGCCGGCAGTGCAAATCCTGCCTGTCGCGCAAGACCAACCTCTGCACGGCGATCCGCTCGACGCAGGGCCAGGGCGTGATGCCCGACGGCAGCAGCCGCTTCTCGATCGGCGGCGAGAAGGTCCATCACTACATGGGCTGTTCCACTTTTTCGAACTACACCGTGTTGCCCGAGATCGCGCTCGCGAAGATCCGCGAGGACGCGCCGTTCGAGAAGGTCTGCTACATCGGCTGCGGCG
>CADEFJ010000081.1 GCA_902826575.1 uncultured Pseudomonadota bacterium
CAGGGTGTGCACCTCGCGGTGCTGGCGGCGTCGCTCAAGGTGGCCCAGCGCAAGCTCGAACTGATCGAGGGCAATCGCTACGACGAGTTGCCGGACGCGACCTTCACGCGCGCGCTGGCGCTCAGCATGTGCCGGGCGCTGAAGATCGACGCCGAACCGGTGCTGACCCGGCTGCCGCAACCCCAGGGCCACGGGCTCGATCAGGTCTCGCTGGGGCTGAACGCCCCGTTCCGCGACCGTGCGGCTGCCGGCGACGGCGCCGAATGGCCGCGCGTCCTCAGTCTGCCGGTGATCGCGGCCTTGCTGTTGGCCGGCGCGGCGGCACTGGTGTACGTCGTGCCTTCGGGTTCGTGGTCGATCGACCGGCTGCTGTCGATGTTCGATGGCGGGACGGCGGCTGGGCCGAACCCGGCTTCGGCGAGCGCCACGCGAGCGAACGTCGAGGCGGTGCCGGCGCCCGTCGTCGTGCCGGCGCCGGTGCAGAACGCAGTGCAGACCCCGGCCCCGGTGACCGCGACGGTCGCGCTGGCGGCCGACTTGCCGCTGGCGGCCGGTGCGGCATCGGCCGTCGTCGACACCGTGTTCTCCGCGCCGGCCTCGGCACCGCCGGCCGGCGGGATGCTGACCCTGCGCGCCTCGGCGGAGTCCTGGGTCGAGGTGCGCGACCGCAACGGACAGATCCTGCTGTCGCGCACGCTGGCGCCGGGCGAGGCTGCGGGGGTCGATGGGGTCGCGCCGCTCAGCCTGACCGTCGGCAACGCCGAGGCCACCGAGGTGGTGTTCCGCGGCCGGCCGCTGCCGCTGGCGGCCAATCGAGACAATGTCGCTCGCATGGAGCTGAAGTGATGAACGCCCCCGAGACCGTCGTCGACACGGACGCCATCGCGGCGGCCCGGCCGGCGGCACGCCGCAGCCGCCAGGCGCGCGTGGCCTGGGGCTCGAACGTCGTGACCATCGGTGGCGATGCGCCGGTGCGCGTGCAATCGATGACCAACACCGACACGGTCGACGTCATCGAGACCGCGATCCAGGTCAAGGAGCTGGCGCTGGCCGGATCCGAGCTGGTGCGCATCACGGTCAACACGCCCGAGGCTGCGCAGGCCGTGCCGCACATCCGCGAGCAACTCGACCGCATGGGCATCGCGGTGCCGCTGATCGGCGACTTCCACTACAACGGTCACCGGCTGCTGAGCGAGTTTCCGGACTGCGCCGCGGCCCTCAGCAAATACCGCATCAACCCCGGGAACGTCGGCAAGGGCGACAAGCGTGACCGCCAGTTCGCGATGATGATCGAGGCGGCCATGCGCCACGACAAGCCGGTGCGCATCGGCGTCAACTGGGGCAGCCTCGACCAGGACCTGCTCACCCGCATGATGGACGAGAATTCGGCCGCAGCGGCGCCCCGCTCCGCGCAGGACGTGATGCGCGATGCGATCGTGACCTCGGCGGTCGCAAGCGCCGCGCGGGCGCGCGAGCTCGGCCTGCCCGAGGAGCGCATCGTGCTGTCGGCGAAAGTCAGCGGCGTGCAGGACCTGATCGCCGTGTATCGCGACATGGCGAGGCGCTGCCGATATCCGCTGCACCTCGGCCTCACCGAAGCAGGTCTGGGCTCCAAGGGCATCGTCGCCTCGACCGCCGCTATGGCGGTACTGTTGCAGGAAGGCATCGGCGACACGATTCGCGTTTCGCTCACCCCGGAGCCCGGTGGCGATCGCAGCCAGGAAGTGATCGTTGCGCAGGAAATCCTGCAGACCATGGGCCTGCGCGCCTTCATCCCGATGGTGATCGCGTGCCCGGGTTGCGGGCGCACAACCAGCACTTATTTCCAGCAACTCGCGCAATCGATCCAGGCCCATGTGCGCCACCGCATGCCCGAATGGCGCAAGACCTACGATGGCGTCGAGGACATGACCGTCGCGGTCATGGGCTGCGTCGTGAACGGCCCCGGCGAGAGCAAGCACGCGAGCATCGGCATCAGCCTGCCGGGAACCGGCGAGCGGCCGGTGGCGCCCGTCTACGAAGACGGCGAGAAGACCGTGACGCTCAAGGGCGAGAACATCGCCGCGGAGTTCCACGAGCTGGTCGAGCGCTACGTCGAGCGCAGCTTTGCGCGCAGGAGTCCCCCATGACCGACCTCAGCCAGCGAAAATGCGCACCCTGCGAGGGCGGCGTCGCACCACTCACCCGCGCCGCGGCCGAGCGCTACCGTGGCGCGCTGCAGCCGGACTGGCAACTCGCGCAAGACGCCAAGTCGATCCAGCGCGACTTCGCGTTCCGCGATTTTTTCCGCACGATGAGCTTCGTGAACGCCCTGGCGCATATCGCGAACCTCGAAGACCACCACCCCGACCTGGAGGTGGGCTACAACCGTTGCCGCGTCCGCTTCACGACGCACGCGATCAAGGGACTGTCCGAGAACGACTTCATCTGTGCGGCGAAGATCGACCTGATCCCGCTCATCTGAACAAGAACGGTGCCGGGCTAGACCCGCCGCGCCGCGGCGGGCAAATCGCCGCTCACTCCCATCGCTCGGGCAGCGAGCAGCCGCTTCACCGGACCCATGCGGTTGACCAGCGCGAGGCCGCGCTGCGCGACCCGCGCCACGGGTCCGCGTCCCATGGCGAGCAGGTCATTGAAGCCGCCCATCGCGGCGCTCATCAGTTCGTTCTGCGGGCGGCGCCGGCGCTCGTAGCGGCGCAGCAGGCGCAGTGCCCCGTAGTCCTCGTGCTCGCCTTGCGCCTCGGCGAGCACGTCCGCGAGGCTCGCCGCATCGAGGAAGCCGAGGTTCACGCCCTGGCCCGCGAGCGGATGCACCGTGTGCGCGGCGTCGCCGATCAATGCACAGCGCTCGAGCACATAGTGCTCGGCACTCGTTGCGGCAAGCGGTATCGAGACCCGCCCGCTCGCGAGCCGCACCTCGCCCAGCGCCCCGTCGAGCGCTGCCGTCAGCTCGCGCTCGAACTCCGGTACCGACAGCGTGCGCAGCGCCTCCGCGCGTTCATTGCCGACCGACCAGACGATCGAGCACTGGCCGTTGGCGAGCGGCAGAAAGGCAAGCGTGCCGTGGCCGAGGAAGCGCTGCCAGGCGGTGCGCTCGTGCGGTCGCGCCACTTCGACATTGGCGACGATCGCGTGCTGGCGATAATCGCGGCTGCGCGCGCCGAGACCTGCAAGCTCGCGCACCCGCGAGCGCGCGCCATCGGCGCCGACGACGAGCCGCGCAGCGATGCGCCGCCCGCCCACCTCGACAGTGGCAACCTGCGACGACAGCTCGAGCGCCGCGACAGTCCCGATCATGACCTCGACCCCGCCCGCTTCGAGCGCGGCGAGCAACGCCGACTGGATCAGCCGGCTCTCGACGATATGGCCGAGGTTCGGCTCGCCGAGTTCCGCCGCATCGAAAACCAGCGCATCGTCGCCATGCGGGGACATCGATTCATGCCAGATGCGCATCCGCTCGTAGGGACTCGTGCGGCTGGCGACGATGGTCTCCCAGGCACCCGCGGCCGCAAGAATGCGCGAGCTCGCCCGCGACAGCGCGACCACACGCAGGTCGTAGGCCTCGGCCCGCTCCCAGGCGGGCGGGCGCTCGCGCTCGATCACGATGACGCGGGATGCCGGCACCCTGGCCTGCCGCACCGCCAGCGCCGCGAACGCCGCGCCCACCGCGCCGCCGCCGACGACGACGATGTCGTACCCGGGGCTCATCGCAAGGCCGTGCCGGCGCCGCCGTGCACGTCGAGCCCGCGCGCGAGGCGCGGCAGGCGACCCGCGAAACCCCAGCTGACACGTGACAGCGCCCGCTTCGCCTGCGGCGAGAGGTCGAACAACAGCAACGCGAGGTCGCGCAGTGCGCCCACACCGGGTCGGTCGTCGCGAAAGAGCTTCACCAGCCGGTCGGTGAACTCGGTCACGCCGCGACGGTCGGCGGCGCGCGCCGCGGCGAATCGCGCGAGCACGGCCTCCCCGCCGATGTCCGCACCCTCGCGACGCGCGTCCACCAGCACTTCCGCGAGCGTCGCCGCGTCGCGCAGTCCCAGGTTGAAACCCTGCCCCGCCACCGGATGCAGCGACTGTGCGGCGTTGCCGATCAGCACGAGGCGCGCGCCATGGGTGGCATCGCTGCGAGTCAGCGCGAGCGGATAGCTGGCCCGCTTGCCGACGCGCACGAACCGCCCGGCGCGCCAGCCGAAGCGCTGCTGAAGTTGCGCGAGGAACTCGGCAGCGGGCATCTCCCGCGCCAGCGCCGCATCCTCGGGCGTGCGCGCCCAGACCACTGTGTAGCTGCCGTCGGCGAGCGGCAGCAGCGCAAGCGGACCTACGGGCGTGAAACGCTCGTAGGCCGTACCGTCATGCGGGCGCTGTGCCGCAACGTTCGCCACCACCGCGACCTGGCCGTAGTCCTCGACGTGCGATGGCAGGCCGAGCGCGGCCCGCAGCGCCGATTGCGCGCCATCGGCAGCCACCAGCAGCGCCGCACGCACGGTGGCGCGCGAGCCATCCGCGCGCTCGACTTCAAGCGACGCCCGCTCGATGCCGGCCTGCACGTCCACCGGACGCGCCGGCATGAAGGTGGTGAGGCGCGGCGCGTGCGCGAGCGCATCCCACAGCGCGCGGCCGATGACACGGTTCGGCAGCACGCAGCCGAAGGCATCGAGGTCCAGGTCGCCCGCGATGAGGCGGGCAAATCCGAACCGCCCGGCATCGGACACGTGGATCGCGCGGATGATGCCTGCCTCGGCCGCCATCTGCGGCCAGACGCCGAGCGCCTCGAACACGGCGCGACTGCCATTGCCGATGGCGGTCGTGCGCTCATCGAAGCTCGGTTGCGCGGCGGCGTCCGGTGCAAAGCCCTCGATCAGCGCCACGTTCAGGTCGGCACCGCGCAGCGCGAGCGCCAGGCTCGCGCCCACCATGCCGCCACCGACGATCGCGACATCGACACTGGTCACGGCGGCACTCATGCCGCCTCCATCAGCGCTTCGATCTCCGCGGCCTGCTTCGGCACGCCCCCGGTCAGCACCTCGCAGCCGCGACGCGTCACCACCACGTCGTCTTCGATGCGCACGCCGATGCCGCGCAGGCGCTTGGGCGCCGCACGCGCCGCGGGCGGGATATAGATGCCGGGCTCGATCGTCAGCACCATGCCCGGCTCGAACACGCGCCATTCATCACCGAGCTTGTAGTCGCCGACGTCGTGCACATCCATACCGAGCCAGTGGCCGGTGCGGTGCATGAAATAACGCTTGTACGCCTGCGCCTTGACGAGGGTCGGCACTCGCCCCTTCAGGAGGCCCAACCGCACCAGGCCCTGGGTGATGACGTGGACTGCGGCGTCGTGAGGCTCGTTCCAGTGATTGCCCGGCCGCACTTTCGCGATCGCGGCGAGATTCGCCTCGAGCACGATGTCATAGACCGCGCGCTGCGCCGCGGTAAAGCGGCCGTTGACCGGAAAGGTTCGCGTGATGTCCGAGGCGTAACTCTGGTATTCGCAGCCCGCATCGATCAGCAGCAACTCGCCGCCCTGCAGTACCGCATCGTTTTCGCGGTAGTGGAGGATGCAGGCATTCGCGCCTCCCCCGACGATCGGCTGGTAGGAGTGATCGGCGTTGTGGCGCCGGAACTCGTGGGTGATCTCGGCGGCGAGTTCGTACTCGTGCCTCCCGGGAGCGCAGGCGCGCATGGCCCGCACGTGGGCCGCGGCGCCGATGCGCGCCGCCTCGCGCATCATGTCGAGTTCCGCGCGGCTCTTGAACAGGCGCATATCGTGCAGCACGTGATCGAGCGCCACGAACTCCTGTGGCGGATGGCGTCCGTGTTTGGCCTGCGCGCGCAGGCCGTTGACCCAGCCAACCACGCGCTGGTCGAAGTCGGGGTGCACGCCCATCGCGTAGTACACCTTTTCGCGGTTCTCGAGCAGGCCCGGCAGGATCTCGTCGATGTCGGTGATCGGGAAAGCGTCGTCGGCATCGTAATCGCGGGTCGCGCCGGCGGGACCGGCGCGCCGGCCATCCCAGGTTTCGCGGGCCGGATCACGATCGCGCACGAACAGCAGGTACTCGGCCTGCGCCCGGCCGGGCAGCAGGATCGCGACCGCTTCCGGCTCGTCAAAACCCGTGAGGTAATGGAAATCGCTGTCCTGGCGGTAGGGGAACTCGACGTCGCTGTTGCGCAGGCGCACCGGGGCGGCCGGCACGATCGCGATCGAGTCGCGGCCCATCAGGCGCATCAACTGCCGGCGGCGGCGCGTGAACTCCGCGCGGGGGATCGCTTTCAGTCTGGCCATGAAGAGCGGCGGATCAATGCAGCGATTCGGTGATCGGCGGCGCGGTCATGCGATAGGGCGCAAGCTCCTCGAACAGCAACTGCACCCCGACCCGTACGAACTCGACCAGCTCGGCATAGGCGCTCTCGTTCGATTCGACGCTCTCGCGAGTATCGACGCCGATGCGCGTGATCTCCGCGAGGTCGCGGACCACCTCGCCGACGTCACCGGGCAGGCGGGTGACATCGGCGATCGAGCTGGTCCCGAGGCCATACAGGAAGCCCTGGCACCACTGGCCGAGCGCCGTGGTACGCGCATCGAGCGGCTGCTCGTCATCCGGCAACAGGGCCTGGAAGGCCATGTCGGCTTCACGCAGGGCACGCGCAGTCGCCTCGAAACAGACGCGACAGCTCTCGCGCGTCAGCGGGTCGGCGCGACCGTCGGGCAGGATCTCGCCGAGCCAGTCCTCGAGTTGGTAGACGTTGGCGGCGCACAACGCCCCGGTCAGCGTGCCGTGCGCCTCGGCCGCCTCGGTGAGGCCCTGTGCGTCGCCGAGCACACGCTGCAATTCCGCATAACCCGTCGCCATCATAGCCTTGCATTATGCCTGATCGCCGCCGCGCGATTGACCCGCCGCGGCCCGCAGTTCATAGTCATTCCATGAGCGAACATGCCAAGCCCCCCATCGACACGGAACTGCGCCGGCTCGAGAAGCGGATGGACGAACTGGTCGGTATCGTCGGGCGCCTGCGCGAGGAGAATCGCGCGCTGCGCCAGCGGCAGGACTCGCTCGCGTCCGAGCGCGCCGCCCTGGTACAGAAGAACGAACAGGTCAGGAACCGCGTCGAGGCCATGATCGGGCGCCTGAAGACCATGGAGCACGGTGCATGAGCGAGCGCGAAGTCGCCCGCCTCAGCGTGCGGATCCTCGAGAAGGAATACTTCGTCGCCTGCCCTTACGAGGAGCGTTCCGACCTCCTCGATTCCGCCGAGTACCTCAACACCAAGATGCGAGAGATTCGCGATGGCGGCAAAGTGGTCGGCCTCGACCGCATTGCAGTCATGGCCGCGCTCAACCTCGCGAACGAGTTGCTGCGATTGCGTAACCAGGGGCAGCGGCTCGACCAGGACTTCGGCGGCCGCGTGCGCGCTTTGCGCGAACGCGTCGAATCGGCGCTCGCCGAAGGCCAGCAACTCGAACTCTGAGCGTGTTCGCATCGACGCCGACTCGTGTAGAGTGTCTTTGGCGTCACCTGCGGTGTTCGACAGTCGGCCGGGTTACCCTCGACCCTAATTGGTACACCCCTGGGGCATCTGGATTGCCGGCAGCATTGTGCATGTCCGCTCGCGCGGAAAGCCTTACCTGCCGCACCGGGCCCCACCTGTTGCTCCGGTCGAGAGCAACGGCCGGCACCGGCACAGGCGGGTGGCGCTACTCTCTTTGCCCGCCCGCGATGACTGAATCCCGTCCGCAATGACTGACGAGATGCGCAAGGCATTGCGCGCCCGGCGGCGCGCGCTCGGCGACGAAACACGCGCCCGCCTGTCGCGCAGGATCACGCGCCACCTCCTCAAGGCCATCGGCCCGGAGGTGCGCGGCCGGCATATCGCGGGCTACGCCGCGCTCGCGGAGGAGCCGGACCTCGACGAGGCACTCACCGAGCTCGCGCGTCGCGGCGCACTCATCTACCTTCCGCGGATCGATAACTACCGGCTCGGCCGGATGAGCTTCGCCCGCTGCGACGACGACCTGCGCCCGAATCGCTACGGCATCGCGGAGCCCGGACGAGCGGCGCCCACCCGTCGCGCCGCCGCCCTCGACATTGCTCTGCTGCCGCTCGTCGGCTTCGACGCGCGCGGCGCCAGGCTCGGCATGGGCGGCGGCTATTATGACCGCGCGTTCGCATTCCGCCGGCACCTGCGGGCCGTGCCGCGTCCGCGCCTGATCGGCATCGCCTTTGCCTGCCAGCAAACCGATGCCCTGCCGCTCGCCGCGCACGATGTGCAGCTCGATGCGATCGTCACCGAGAACGGCCTCACCCGCTTTGGACGGAGTACCCGATGAACCATTGGCTGATGAAGACCGAACCGACCACTTTCGGCATCGATGACCTCGCCCGCGCCCCGCGCAAGACGACGATGTGGGACGGGGTGCGCAACTACCAGGCGCGCAACATGCTGCGCGATGACTTCGCGAAGGGGGATCGGGCCCTCCTCTATCACTCGAGCTGTGCGGTGCCCGGCGTCGTCGGGGTGATGCGGGTCGTGCGCGCCGGCTATCCGGACGCGAGCGCCTTCGATCGCAAGGATGCCCACTACGACGCGGGCAGCGACCCCGCGAACCCGCGGTGGTATGCGGTCGATGTGCAGCTCGAGCGGCGACTCGCACGCGTGATCACGCTCGAGGAACTGCGCAGGCACGCGTCGCGCAAACTCGCCGGCATGATCCTGCTGCAGCGGGGCAGTCGCCTCTCCGTGATGCCTCTCACCGAGGCGCACTACGAGTTCATCCTCTCGCTCGAGTGAGCGATCGTCCGTCGTGTGATGCAGATCACGCGACTCGATGCAAGCGCACTTGCTTGTAATTTGAATACGCGTGTATATACTCAACCTCGGACTAACCCAACAGGAGACTCTCATGGCGAAAGCCAAGAAGAAGGCCAAGAAGAAAGCTGCGAAGAAGAAGTAAGGCCTTTACACCTTCGGCGAGCTTGGAAAGACCTTCCTTGCTCGCCGGCTTCAAAGTCCGATGACACTGGTGCCCGCGAAAGCGGGCACAGTCGTTTCAGGGGTCCAGTTGCCGGAGCAGGCGCCGATGAATGCAGGAAATGCCGGAAAACAAAGGGCGGCACACGCAGCCCTCGAGTACGTGGAGCACGGGTCCATCCTCGGGGTGGGCACCGGGTCGACCGTAAACCACTTCATCGATGCGCTTGCGAAGCTGCGCGGTTCGCTGCGCGGCGCGGTCTCGAGCTCGCTGGCCTCGACCGCGCGGCTAGAGGCCCTCGGCATCGAGGTGATGGACCTGAACCACGCCGGGCCGCTCGACCTCTATGTCGACGGAGCCGACGAGGCGACGCGCGACCGGTACCTGGTGAAGGGGGGAGGCGCGGCCCTGACCCGCGAGAAGATCGTCGCGGCGGCATCGAAGCGCTTCGTGTGCATCATCGACGACAGCAAGCTGGTGCCGATACTCGGCCGCTTCCCGCTGCCGGTCGAGGTGATTCCGATGGCGCGGTCCTACGTCGCGCGAGAGATTGTCGGGCGCGGGGGGCAGCCGGTTTGGCGCGAGCAATGCGTCACCGACAACGGCAACCAGATCCTCGACGTGCACGGACTCGAGATCCTCGATCCGCCGAGCCTCGAGCGCGATCTCAACCAGATTGCAGGCATCGTCACGGTAGGCCTGTTTGCCCAGCGCCCGGCGGACCTGCTGGTGATCGGCAATGAAAAAGGGGTCACGGTCGTTGGACCGTGACCCCTGCTGCGCTCGATCGCGGGGCTTATTCCTGGCGCGCGGGCGGCGGAGCACCGCCGACCGAGGGTAACTTCGCCAGCATCTCCGGCACGATCCTGCGGATCGCGCCGGGGACGTCTTCCCTCACCTTGGAGGTGATTCGGCCGACCGCCACGGACTCCCAGACAAGACGCTTCGAGGCCGCATCGACGATATCGATGTTGAGCGTGCCCTGCGTGTACTGATCGACGTCCACGTCGTTGTAGCCGTACCAGGGGTCGTAGAAGCCGGTGCGATAGCCGTAATAGCCCATCGGCGGCCCCATCGCCGGGCTGCTCGAGACGCGCAGCTTCTCATCCAGCTTGGCCGAGAAATTCACCAGGAAATCGGGCGTCTCGGACATCTGGTAACCGCGACGGGTCAGCTCGAGCGTGGTCGCGTCCTTCAGGTTCGAAGAGACGAGCGACTCGTAGCCCTCGCGGTCCGTGCCGAGCGGGCTCACGTAGTTGAATGTCTTGTAGGCGGCGATGTTCGCCGCGGGATCCGACGTCACCCTGATATCGGGACCGGATGCGCATCCACCGAGGAGGGCGAGTGCCGCAGCAGCGGCGATCCATCCAGCAATTCGTGTCGACATGGTCACTCCTTGAGGGTTACTTGCCTGCCGGGGTCGCGTCCGGGTCGACCTGCCAGTGGCCGTCCACCGTCCGGCAAAGCGTCATCTTCGATTCGCCTTCGACACCGCGAGCCTTGTTGTAGATCCCGACGCGCTTGCAGGTACGCCCGTCCTGCGAGGCGAACGCCGCCAGCACCTTGATCTTGCCGCGGGCACCCGTGGTCGGGTTTTCCCACTTGGCCACCTTGCCTGGATTGAGCGTTTCGAGCGCGGCGCGTCCGGTGTCCTGGAAGAGCTTGACGTCATCGGCAGTGAAATAGGCGGCTGGGGAATTGCCTAGGAAGCCCATGTTCTGCGCCGCGACCGGGACCGCTGGCAGCACAAGGAGCACGAGGGCGAGAGTCACGATAGCGCGCATGCGCAGACTATAAACGCAAAGAGGCCCGTCTTGCGACGGGCCTCCTGCCTTTGGCTGGGGGACTAGGATTCGAACCTAGGTAAACGGAGTCAGAGTCCGTTGTCCTACCGCTAGACGATCCCCCAAGATCGGTAGCGCTACGGAGCTTAGCGCTTCGAGTACTGCGGACCGCGACGGGCCTTGCGGCGACCGACCTTCTTGCGTTCCACCTCGCGCGCATCGCGGGTAACGAAGCCGGCGGCACGCAGCGGACTGCGCAGGCTCTCATCGTACTCGATGAGAGCGCGGGTGATGCCGTGGCGGATCGCACCGGCCTGGCCGGTGATGCCGCCACCCGACACGTGCGCCTGCACGTCAAACTTTTCGGTGAGCTGCGCGACTTCGAGCGGCTGGCGCACGATCATGCGGCCGGTCTCGCGACCGAAAAACTCATCGACAGGACGCGCGTTGACCGTGATGCGGCCCGTGCCGGGCTTCAGGTAGACGCGGGCGGTGGCGGTCTTGCGACGGCCGGTGCCGTAATTCTGAATAGTGGGCATCTTCCTCTCTTCCTTCAGATCTCGAGCGGCTTCGGCTGCTGCGCGGTGTGCGGGTGCTTGCCGCCCGCGAACACGTGCAGCTTGCGGAACATGTTCCGGCCGAGCGTGTTCTTCGGCAGCATGCCCTTGACGGCGATCTCGATGACGCGTTCCGGATGCTCCTTCAGGAGCTTGTCGAGCGCGATCGACTTGATGCCGCCGATGTAGCCGGTGTGGTGGTAATAGATCTTGTCGGCCAGCTTGTTGCCGGTGACACGGACCTTCTCCGCATTCACGACGACCAGATGGTCACCCATGTTCACGTGCGGGCTGTAATTGGCCTTGTGCTTGCCCCGCAGGCGATGGGCGAGCTGCGTCGCGAGACGCCCGAGGGTCTTGCCCTCGGCATCGATCACGAACCAGTCGCCGCGGACTTCCGCAGGCTTCGCAAAAACTGTAGTCATTTCAATGATCTCCAACTGCCCGCGCCCGGGCTCGAGCCGGCTGGCCCGAAAAAGGCTCGAAAGTGTACTCAAGCGGTCGGCGCTTTGCAAAACGAGTGCGGGGCTGGGCGCAACCCTCCTTATAATGGTGTGGCCCATGCAAGCGACTTCGCCCCTCGACACCTTGCTTTCAGCTGCCGACCGGGCCCTGAGAGCAGTTTTTGCTGCACCGCACGCATCGCGCCCCGTCCCCGATGCCGCTGCGCCGGCCAGCGAGTCCGCCCTCACCGCGGACAAGCGGCTCGCGGCGCGCCTGATGCGCGTCAACCATGCCGGCGAGGTCGCCGCGCAGGCGCTGTACCACGGCCAGGCGCTCGTGGCGCGCGACGGCGCAACGCGCGACTGGCTGCTCGAGGCCGCGCGCGAGGAAGCCGATCATCTCGCGTGGTGCGAGCAGCGCCTCACCGAACTCGGCTCACGCCCGAGCGTGCTCAAGCCGCTCTGGTATGCCGGCTCATTTGCGATCGGGGCGGCAGCCGCCGCAGTCAGTGACCGCGTGAGCCTCGGCTTCGTCGCCGAGACGGAGCGCCAGGTCGAATCCCATCTCACCGATCACCTTGATCGCCTGCCGCCGCACGATGCGCGCAGCCGCGCAATACTCGAGGCGATGCGTGCCGATGAAGTCGTACATGGCGCCCGTGCCCGGGACGCGGGCGGCATTGAACTGCCCGCGCCCGTGCGTGCGATGATGCGCCACGCGTCGCGGGTCATGACGCGCACCGCCTACTGGATCTGATGCGGCGCGCTTGCGACACAGCGCACATCTATACTAAAAGGCTGCGAGCGTGGGCCTTGCGGCCCCGGGGGAGAAAATGGAAGAGAACGTCAAGCCGCTGAGCGACATACCTGCGATCAATCGCTTCCTGAGCTATTGCCGCATCCGCACGGTGCCTTCGAAGACCGTGATCATCCACGCGGGCGACCTGCCCGACGTGCTCTACTACATTATCAGCGGCTCGGTCGAGGTGATGATCGAGGACGAGGAAGGCAACGAGATGGTTCTCGCCTACCTCAACAAGGGCCAGTTCTTCGG
>CADEFJ010000082.1:0-4552 GCA_902826575.1 uncultured Pseudomonadota bacterium
CTGGGCCAGGGTATCGCGCCGTCGCTCGCGGCCATGCCGTCCCACGCGGCCGGCCGCTGGCGCGAGGCCGCCGCCGTCATGGCCGGGCTGTCGAAGCCCTACCACTCGGAGTCCAACCAGCTTTACGTGCCGCGCCTGCCGGCGCAGCCCTTCCATGACCGCGCCGCGTTCCCGTGGCTTGCGGCGATCGAGGCCAGCACCGACGTCATCCGCGGCGAACTCGAATCCATGCTGGCTTCCGATCCCGGGCGTTTCTCGCCGTACGTGTCGTATCGACCGGGGGAGCCCGTCAATCAGTGGCGCGATCTCAATAATTCGACCCGGTGGAACACCCTGCACCTGTGGCGAAGCGGCAAGCCCGTCGAAGAGAACCTGGCGAGCTGCCCGCAGACGGCCCGTATCCTGGCGTCGTTGCCGATGGCGGACATCGGCGGGCTATGCCCGAACGCGATGTTCTCGGTGCTGGCCCCGAAGACCCACATCCCGCCGCACAACGGCGAGACCAACGCGCGGCTGATCGTCCACCTGCCGCTGATCGTGCCCGCGGGCTGCGTATTTCGCGTGGGCTTCGAACAGCGCCACTGGACCGTGGGCGAATGCCTCATCTTCGACGACACGATCGAACACGAGGCCCGCAATGACAGCGACGAGCTGCGCGTCGTGCTGATCTTCGACGTGTGGAATCCCGCCATTCCCGCGGAGGAGCAGCAGCTCGTCAGGACCCTGGCCGCCTCCGCCCGGGAATTTGCCGGTCGCTGAGGGCACTGCGCGCCCGGAGCGCGCGAATCTGCGACCGGGCGCACAACCGCGAGTCAGGGCGAATTGCGCCCGGGACAGGCCGAGCGGATACTCGGACCCATGCGGGGTTCAGTGCCAATGGCCCTTGTGTGCGCCAGCTTCATGGCGACGCCGGGCGCTTTGGGCTCGAGCGAACCGGTACCCCTGCTCGGCACCGAGCCCGAATTCGCGACCCCGACGACGCTCGATCGCATCGGGCGCATCGTCATCCCGGTCACCATCAACGGACAGGGACCGTTCCGGCTGATGGTGGACACGGGCGCCAACCGCACGGTCATTTCCACCGAACTTGCCGACCGGCTGGGCATTTCCTACCTGGATGCGCCGCGGGTGGCGATGAATGGCGTTACCGGCGAATCGAACGTGCCGGCCGTCACGCTCGAGGAGATCCGGGCGGGCGACGTGGTGTTCGAGATGATGAACGTCCCCGTGCTCCCGCCGGAGTTCATCGGCGACGTCGACGGGATCCTGGGCGTGGCGGGGCTCAAGTCCAGGCGGCTCATTGTCGACTTCAGGCGGGACACGGTCACCATCTCCCGATCGCGATTCGAGCGACCGGATGGCGCACGCATCAAGGTGGAACGCGTGATCGGCGGCCTGCTCAGCGCGCCGGCACGCATCGGCGGAGTGGATGTCCTCATGATCTTCGATACCGGCGCGCAGCTGTCGATGGGCAATCGCGCCCTGCAGAGGGCGTTGCACGCCGACCCCTTCCTCGAGGCGGAGGTATTCGGCACGACCGAGCACGTCGCGACGGGGGAAGTCGCGAATGTGCCGCGGATCCACGTGGACAGGGTGGAGATCCGCCTCGCACAGGTCACATTCGGGGACTTCCACATTTTCGATGTGTGGGATCTCAACGCCAGGCCGACAATGATCGTCGGCATGGATATCCTCGGCGCGCTGGACAATTTCACGATCGATTTCAGGCTGGCGGAAATTCACCTGCGCCAGTGAGGCACGGCGGGCTTTGCCCCCCGCAGCCGGTTCGGCAACAATAGCGCCATGGGAAAACTGCTATCGGCTGGCCGCCGCATGATTGTGGGGTTTGCGGCGTTCCTTGCGTTCGCGCTCGCAGTGACCGCGGCGATGGCGCAGGGTGCCCCGCCCGGTCTCGACAGATGTGTCGCCGAAAAGGTCGATGCGAGCCGCCTCGCATGCTTCGATGCGGAAATGGCGCGCCTTGCGGGGCAGGGCGCCACCTCCGGTCCCGCGGCGGTCACGGCGGTAGCGGCAGCGTCCGCGCCAGTGGTCGCGCCGGCGCCGGTGGCTGTGCCCACGGCGGAGGAAAAATTCGGTGCACGCGGCGAACTGGCGCGTGAAATCGAAGGCACGGATCCCGCACACGTCGCGGGCGTCGGGGCGCTCGAAGCGACTGTCACCGGGATCGACCGGCGTACGCACGGGGAGCTCGTGGTCACACTCGACAACGGCCAGGTCTGGCAGCAGCTGACCGTGTCGCAGAGCATTCGCCTCAAGTTGGGCGACACCGTTACCGTCAAGCCCGGCGCGCTGGGTTCCTATTCCCTCTCCGGCCCGCAGCGCGGCTCGATCAAGGTCAAGCGCATCAAGTAAGCGCCGCGCACTGCGGCGCAAGAGCCGCAGTCAGCTGTTGCCTTCACGGCACATCGCTTCGTTTCGTCGCGTTTGGCGCGTTGTTCTGTCGCAAGTGCCATTCCCGAGCCGAACTTCCCGCTGCTAGCTTGCGTCGCATGTGGAGCAGGCCACATGACAGCAGGAGGCAGTTCATGATTTCCCCAGAGAGCAATCCGTTGGTGCGCCGAGCCGTGCGCCTCTCGATGATGGCAAGCGCGACCGCGGCAGCGGCCGTTGCAATGCCTGCTGCAGCGCAGGCGCAGGATCAGGCCGGCACCGATACGGACGACATCGATACCGTCGTGGTCACCGGATCGCGCATCCGGCGCGTCGATGCAGAGACGGCGAGCCCGGTCATTTCCATTTCCGCGGACGACATCGCCAGGAGCGGCCTAACGACCATGGGCGACGTGCTGCAGCG
The DNA here is from genome assembly GCA_902826575.1 of uncultured Pseudomonadota bacterium. Lineage (GTDB taxonomy): Bacteria > Pseudomonadota > Gammaproteobacteria > Steroidobacterales > Steroidobacteraceae > CADEFQ01. The sequence goes on from CADEFJ010000082.1 coordinate 2,816, forward strand.
GCTGCCGACAGTCGCGGGCGCCGCGACCAACCCCACCGTCAACAACGGCGGTGGCACCGGTGAGTCGAACGTCGAACTGCGTGGCCTCGGGGCACAGCGCACGCTGGTGCTGGTCGATGGCCGGCGCGTCGGCGTTTACGGCAATACCCAGACTTCGGCGGTCGACATCAACATGCTGCCGATCAACATGATCGAGCGCGTCGAGGTCCTGAAGGAGGGGGCCGGCGCGATCTACGGATCGGACGCGATCGCCGGTGTCGTCAATTTCATCACGCGGCGCGACTTCGACGGCGCGGAGGTCACCGCGCTGTATGGACAGACCGGCGAGAGCGACGGCGATCGCGGCTCGGTGAGCCTCACGATCGGCAACCAGACTGACCGCGTCGGCATCGTGTTCGGCGCGAACTACAACAAGCAGGAGAAGGTCTCGGCCGGCGACCGCGCCTTCTCGGCCAACGCGCTGTACCTCTACGGCGGCGTCGTGACCGCGGGTGGTTCGGCCCGCACTCCGACCGGCTTCATCACTGTCGATGCCGCGACGCAGGCGCAGTTCGGCTGCGACAACCCGTTCCTGACGCGCACCGCTGGCGCGCCCGGCACGTCGCTCGCCGACTTCCGCTGCTTCGACATCCCCGGCGACCTCTACAACTACCAGCCGTTCAATCTGCTGATGACGCCGCAGGAGCGCGGCAGCCTGTTCACGAACCTGAACTACGACATCAACGACTCGGTGGAGGCGTACGGCCAGGTCGTCTACAACCAGACGCGATCCGGCTTTGCGATCGCGGCGCTGCCGTTCGACGCCGTGGCCGACGACACGATCATCGCGGCCAACAGCATCTACAACCCGTTCGGGACTCCGTTCGGCGGCGGCGCGGGCGACAACCCGAACATGCTGGTGCGCCTCGAGTCGCTGGGCAACCGCCGCAGCGAAGTCACCACCGACCAGGTGTTTGCGAACGGCGGTCTGCGCGGCTCGTTCGGCAACTCGTGGCAGTGGGACGTGAACGCCGGCATGGGCCGCATGGGCCAGAGCATCAAAGTCTACGGTTACCTGCTGAAGGACAAGCTGACCCAGGCACTCGGGCCGTCGTTCATCGACGCCGATGGCGCGCATTGCGGCACGCCCGGCGCGATCATCGCGGGCTGCACGCCGATCAACATCTTCAACCTGCAGGACGCGGCGCAGATCGCCGCGCTGGACGACATTTCGGCGAACTCGCACTCCGACTACACCTTCCGCAGTTCGCAGTTCAGTGCGGGGCTCAATGGCGACCTGTTCGAGATGCCGGCGGGCGCGGTGAAGGCCGCGGTAGGCGCCGAGTACCGCACCCAGGAAGGCGAGTTCGAGACCGATCCGCTGACACGCGGCGAGGCCCCGCTGTTCCTTACCTGCCTGCTGGCGCAGGAAACCTGTACCGGCAACAGCAGCGCGGACTACAACGTGCGCGAGCTCTACGGCGAGCTGTTCTTCCCGCTGCTCGCCGACCTGCCGGCGATCCACGCGCTGAACCTGACCGCGGGCGTGCGCTATTCGGACTACAGCAAAGACACGATCGGCGACGACACGACTTTCCAGCTGAAGCTCGAGTATCGCCCGGTCAGGGACCTGCTGTTGCGCGCGTCCTATGCGGAAGTGTTCCGTGCACCGACGATCACCGACCTCGCGCTCGCGCCGTCGCAGACCGCGGCCACGTTCAACGATCCGTGTGCCGGCCTGACCTCGGCCCAGCTTGC
>CADEFJ010000082.1:4652-12477 GCA_902826575.1 uncultured Pseudomonadota bacterium
GGGCGCCGCGGCGCACGCCGGTGGACGCTACGACACGGCCGAGTCGGCGTTCCGCCAGCTGACGGAACTGCAGCCGACACGCGCCGCGCATTGGCTCAACCTCGGCACGGCGCTGCGTGGCCTCGCGCGTTACGACGATGCGCTGCGCGCCTATGCGCGCGCGCACGCGCTTGGCGGCTACTCACCGGCGTTTTGCTACAACGTCGGCCTGACCCATCTCGACCGGCTGGATTACGAGTCGGCGCGCGCGGTGCTGGCGCACGGTGTCACGCTCGCGCCGCGGGATGCGGCGATGCGCCTGCAGTACGCGAACGCCTGCTTCGAATCAGGCCATACCGAGGCGGGCATCAGCGCACTGGCAGACGAGCAGTGGCTCGAGGACCTGCCGCCGGAACTGGCGGCCGATGCCGGCCAGCGGCTGCAGGGTGCCGGCGAGTCGGCGCGCGCCGCTGCCGCGATGTCGCGGCTGATGGCGCTCCCGGATCCCGGGCCGCAGGCGAGCCTCACGCTCGTGCACATGCTCGAGCGTGCCAATCGGCTGGCAGATGCCGAGGCGGTACTTGCCGCTGCACGCCGCAATCATGCGACGGCAAGTGCAGCGGATTTCAGCTCCGCCGAGGGGCGGCTCGCACAGCGCGCCGGCAGGACCGATGCGGCCATCGCGCACTTCGAGCGCGCACTCGCGCTCAATTCGAGCGCGCATCGGCGCCATTACGACCTGTACCCGCTGGCCCGCGCGCTCGATGCCGCGGGTCGCACGGACGAGGCCTTCGAGCGCCTCTCGGAGGCGCATCATTCGCAGCTGCAGCAGGTGGCGCTCGCCGCGCCGCTGCACGCGCTGCGCGGCGCGCCGACTTTCGCGATCGCGGGGCGCGGCGCCGAGCGCCAGGACGTCGCGGCGTGGGACTCCAGGGGCGCACCAGCCGCGGAGGCAAGTCCGGTTTTCATCGTCGCGTTCCCACGCTCCGGCACCACGTTGCTCGAGCAGGTGCTCGATGCGCATCCGGACCTTGTGTCCATGGACGAGCAGCCTTTCCTGCAGTACGCACTCGAGGAGCTGGCGGCCGTCGGGGGGCGCTACCCGGACCGGCTGGCCGCCGTTGCGCAGCCCGATCTCGACGCCATCCGCCGTCGCTACTACGAGCGCGCGCGGCACAAGGTCGCGCTCGCGAGCGGCCAGCGGCTGGTCGACAAGAATCCGCTCAACCTGCTGCGCCTGCCGACGATTCGCAGGCTGTTCCCGCACGCCCGCGTGATTGTCGCGATCCGCCATCCCTGCGACGTGCTGCTCAGCTGCTACATGCAGCAGTTCACGGCGCCCGAGTTCGCGCTGCTGTGCGCCGACTTGCCGACGCTTGCTGCCGGCTACCGCAAGGCCTTCGATTTCTGGTATCGCGAGCAGGCCGTGCTGCAGGCGGCGGTGCACGAGCTGCACTACGAGACGCTGGTCACCGGCTTCGAGCGCGAGGTGCGCGCGCTGGCTGGATTCCTCGGGCTGCCATGGCATGACGCATTGCTCGCGCCCGCCGAACACGCGCGCGGCAAGCCCTTCATCAGCACGCCGAGCTACTCGCAGGTGGTGCAGCCAGTGAACGCGAACGCGGTGGGTCGCTGGCGCCCCTATCGGCGCCACTTCGAGCCGGTGTTGCCGCTGCTCGCGCCCCTGCTCGAACGCTGGGGCTATGACGCCGGATGATCGGTAAAAAGCAGATAGGTCGAGAGGATGTACTTGTCGCCCGAGGTCGGCGGCACGCCCTCGTGCTGGTACATCCAGTACGGCGGAAACACCAGCAGCCGGCCGGCGCGCGGTGCAATGGCGAGATCGAGTCCGGGGAAGCGCGTTTCGCCGCCCGCGGCGACGTCGTTCAGGTACCACAGCAACACGAGGTAGCGGTTTGCGACATGGTTGATCGCATCGAAATGCAGCTGGAATTTCTCGGCGCCGCCCGACCGGTACTGCTTCAGGACCAGATCGGAATGGGTGCCGGAGTCCGGCACGCGTATTTCCAGGCCCACGTCGGCGTTGTAGCGGGCGAGCGCCGACTCGATCGTGCGCCGGAACGATGCGAGGAATGCGGCATCGGCGTAGCGGCTCACATTGAGTTCGGTCCAGCGCGACTGCTCGAGGCCGCGGCGCACTTCAGCGCCGTTCACCGCATGAAAGCGCTCGAGGCCATGGAAGGAGGCGATCATGCGCGCGCACAGCGCGGGGTCGAGACAGTCGTCGTAGGTGCGCACGTAATGGCGAAGGTCGGCGAATGCCATGGCAGCTCCAACGCTAACACAGGCCGCGGCACATGAGCGCTCCACGCGGCCAGCCGTTGCAGCTGTTCCGCTCGGGTAATGTGCTCGCCGCCGAACAGGCCTGCATGTTGCGGCTCGAAACCCATCCCGACGATGTCGAGGCCCTCAAGGTCGTGGCCGTTGCGGCGCTGCGGCGCGGTGATGCCGTGCGCGCGATCGTGAAGCTGACCCACGCAGCCCGGGTTGATCCGGGCGATGCGATCGTGCGCTATCACCTCGCGCGAGCGCACGAACTGGCAGGCAATGTCATCGCAGCGCTCGCCTGGTACGACACGGCGCTGGCGCTGGCGCCGGACTTTCACCTGGCGAGGCTCAATTATGGCGCGGCACTGGATCGCGCAGGCGAGGGCGAGCGCGCCCTGTGGCAGTGGGCGCGTGCGCTGCGCGATGCGCAGTCGCGGCAGCGCTGGCTCGATGCCGCGACCACGCCATCGGGGCTGCGCCCGCTCGTCGAGCGCGCGGTGCAGGCGGTGCGCAGCGGGCGTCGGGCCATGCTCGCGCAGGCGATTGCGCCGCTCGAGGCGCGCCATGGGCGTGCGGCGCTCGAGCGCGTGCAGCGGGCGCTGCGCATCTACCTGCAGGAGGAGCGCGCGCTGCCCGTCGATGGCGCACAACAGCCCACCTTCCTTGCGTTCCCCGGCCTGCCCACTGCGCCGATTCCCGAGCGGGCGCTGTTCGACTGGATCGAGTCCCTCGAGGCGCAGTACGCCGCCATACGCAGTGAACTCGAGGCGCTGCTGCCGCAGGGCGCGGGGCGCGAGCGCGTATTCGATTCGGAGGCGCTCGAGCGCGACAACCTGCGCGGCAGCCGCGGGGCTCCGAGCTGGAATGGCTACTACCTCCATCGCCATGGCGAGCGGCGGGAAGACAATTGCGCGCGCTGCCCCGCCACGGCTCGTGCGCTCGACGCGCTGCCGCTGGCGCGCGTGCCTGGCCACGGGCCGGAAGTGCTGTTCTCGGTGTTCGCGCCGGGCACGCACCTGCTGCCCCATCGCGGCGTGACCAATACGCGCCTCGTCGCGCACCTGCCGCTGATCGTGCCGCCCGATTGCGCGCTGCGCGTCGGCCGCGAGCTGCACGTGTGGCGCGAGGGTGAAGTGGTCGTGTTCGACGATACCTGCGAGCACGAGGCGTGGAACAGGAGCCGCGACACGCGCGTGGTGCTGATCTTCGACGTGTGGAATCCCCACCTGACCGAAGTCGAGCGCCTCGCGCTGGCCGATCTGGTGGGCGCGATCGGCGAGTTCCGCCGCACGCTCGAGGCGGCATAGATGCGCCTCCCGCAGCCCTTCCAGCGCCTCGCCGTGCACTTCGACGCGCAGCGCCTGCGCGAGGAGGTCGAGGCTCTTCCGCCCGAGGCCTGGGTGGATCATCCGGACGGCATTCCCGGCAACAGCGCGCTGCGACTGATCTCGGTCGAAGGTGAGGAGAACGACGCCGTGTCGGGCCGCATGCTGCCGACACCGCGACTTGCGCGCATGCCCTACCTGCGCCAGGTGCTCGCGAGCTTCGGGGTCGTGTGGAGCCGCTCGCGCTTGCTGCGACTCGCGCCCGGCGCCGTCGTGCCCGAGCACGCTGACATCAATCATCACTGGTTCAGCCGCGTGCGGGTGCACGTGCCGATCGCGACCGAGCCGGACGTGCGCTTCCACTGCGCAGAGGCGTCCGTGCACATGGCGGCGGGCGAGGCCTGGATTTTCGATAACTGGCGCCTGCACCGCGTCGAGCATGCAGGCACGCGGCCGCGCATCCATCTGGTCGCCGACACGTCCGGCAGCGCCGCGTTCTGGCAGTTCGTGCAGCGGAGCGCGGCGCAGCAGGCAGGCTGGCCAGGAATGAGCGGGCCCATGCTGCGGTTCGATCCCGGGCGCGAGGCGATGCCGATGACGGAGCAGGCGCCGGAGCCGTTGGTGATGTCGCCCGGTGAACTCGAGCTGCTCGTGCTCGACCTGCGCGCGGAACTCGTCTGCCTCGAGGACTCACCCGACGCCGTGCAGCGCCTTGCCCGTTATCACGCCGTGCTCGACGCGCTGTGCCGCGACTGGCGACAGCTCTATGCGCTGCACGCGCAGGAGGCGCCCGGATGGCCGGAGTTCGAGCGCTTGCTCGACGCGGTGCGCGCGCAGGCGCAGGCGCTCGGCGCGAACCTGGCCATGCGATCGAATCGCGTGGCGTCGAACCGGGTGCTCGAAGGCCGTGTGCTGCGGCCAGCGCTGTCGCTGGCGCGCGTCATTGCGCGCCGGCCGGCGCGGCCGGTATTCATCATCGCAGCGCCTCGTTCGGGCAGCACACTGCTGTTCGAGACGCTCGCGGCAAGCCATGGCGTGGCGACGCTGGGCGGCGAGGCGTCCTGGCTGATCGAGGGCATCGCGGCGCTGTGTCCCGGTGCGCCGGGCGTCGAGTCGAATCGGCTGACGGCCGCCCACGCCACCGATGCGGTGGCCGCACACATCGTCAGTGGCCTGATGGAGCGGCGCGTCGATGCGGCGGGGCGCCGTGTCGCAGGCGACACGGCACACAGGTTCCTCGAGAAGACACCCAAGAACTCGCTGCGTGTGCCGTTCATCAACCGCGTGTTTCCCGATGCGCAGTTCATCTTCCTGTGGCGCGATCCTCGCGCCAGCCTCGCGAGCATCATCGAGGCCTGGGAATCGGGGGCATGGAGAACCTACCAGGACCTCGCGGGCTTCGATGGCCCATGGTCGCTGCTGCTGCCACCCGACTGGCGCACGATGCGCGGGCAGCCGCTGGCGCAGATCGCGGCCTTCCAGTGGCAGAGCGCCAATCGCATTGCGCTCGAGGACCTCGGGCAACTGCCGCGCGCGCGCTGGACCGCGGTGCGCTACGAGGACCTGATCGCCGATACGCGCGCCACCGCCCTGCACTTGTGCCACTTCACCGGCATCGAATTCGACGCGGCGCTGGAAATCCGGGTGCAGGGCGCGCTGCCGCTGTCGCGCTACACGCATACCGCGCCGGCACCCGACAAGTGGCGGCGGCGCGAGTCCGCAGTGCTCGGCGTATTGCCGGCGATCACGCCCCTGTGGGATCAGCTGCGCAGGCTGGCGCCCGGTGACCCCGCCTCGGCGCTGTACCCGTATCGCTCTATGAGCGCCGCGTCGCGCCGGGCAACCAGCGCGCGCAGCGGCGCATCGTAGTAATCATCCGGCGGGCCATGCGCGGACATATTGCGCGGCGATCCTGCGCGCAGGAACTCACGCAGTGCCGCGCCGGCCGGCACGCCGGCCTGCGACATCACCCGTGGCAGCTCCGCGCGCAGTGCTTCCATGCGCGCGATGTGCAGTTGCGCGGGATTGCCGTACAGGTATCGATAGAGGTAGGAGTAGAAGCCGAGTCCCGTGCCGCGTATAGGCGCAAGCGCCGGCCCCGGAAGATTGAGACCGTGGTCGGTGTACTGCGCCGGCAGCGCCGCGATCACGCGATCGAGCAGCGCGTCGTCCTCGCCGAGCGACAGCATATTGCGAACCGTCGCGGCGAAGTCTGCGCGGCCAGAGTCGCTCAACACCCCGAACAGCGCATTCGGGCGCGCCCGCGCGCGCTGGAAGGCATACCACGACACGTAGTAACTCCACGGGCTGCGCACGAGGCCCAGCACCGGCAACGCCGAGTGCGTTGGCGGTATGGCGCTGCGCGGCAGGTGATAGCCGGCCTGGCGCGCGCCGGCTTCGTGGCGCAGCAACGCTTCGTTGACGAAGCTGCCGCCGGACTTGTGCAGATGCAGGAACACGAAACGCTGCGTGAGAATCATCCGGCGCGGCCCAGCGTGCGATCGCCCTGTGCGAGCAGCGCGAGCAGCGAGGCTGAGGGCAGGAAATCGCCGATCAGGTGGGTGCGGGAGCGGCTTGCGTGGTCGTTGCGCACGCCATGCGGCGCGCTGTTATTGAGCGCCCAGACCTCGCCTGGAGCCATCTGGTAGCGACGTCCGCTGGCGAGCATCCACACTTGCCCGTGCGTCTCGACCGGCACATGGATGCGAATCGTCTTGGCGAAATAGGGCGCCTGGTCGATGTGCGGATCGATCACCGTGCCGCCGGGCAACCGCGCGAGCAGGCAGCGCTGCACGGGCGCCGCAAGCAGTGTCGTCACGATCTCGCGCACGTACGGCAGCAGCGCGAGCGGCGCCCGATCCTCGATCGGCCGCTCGCCTTCGGCAGGCGCGTAGCCGCGCAGGAAGATCGCCTCGGCCGCGCGATGCACGCCGACGCGTCCGCCTTGCGTGCCCCACAACGTGGCCGGCAACGCCGCAACTTCGGCGGCGAGGCGCGCAGCGTCGACAGCCAGCGGCAGGCGCATGCAGCCGCCGATCAGTTGCGCCTTGTCGAGAGGCGGTTGTCCCGGCAGGTCGAGCATGCGGACACTGTGCCCCGGCGGGCATGCACAAAAAAGGCCCGGCGCCTTGCGGCACCGGGCCTTCATCGCAGCAAACGGGCGCTTTATCGATCCGTGCGGATCAGCACCACGCGGCGGTTCTGCGCGCGACCTTCCGGAGTGGAATTGTCGGCTTCCGGACGGCTCTCGCCGTAACCGACCGAGTCGAGGCGCGAGGCTGGCACGCCCTTGTCGATCAGGTACTGGCGCACCGACGCGGCGCGACGCTGCGACAGTCCGAGGTTGTACGCGTCAGTGCCGCGATCGTCGGTGTGGCCTTCGACCGTGCCGTGCACCATCGAATTGCGCTGCATCAGGCCCACCGCGAGGTCGAGGTCGCGGAACGATTCCGGCTTGATCTCGGCGGAGCCCGTGTCGAAGTACACCTCGAGGCGCAGCGCGAACGAACAGCCGACTTCGTCGACCTTCTCGCCGGCGCGCGTATTCGGGCACTGGTCGATGCGATCGACGACACCGTCGTTGTCACCGTCGAGCTCGCAGCCGTTCGCGTCGACTTTGGCGCCCGCGGGCGTGCCCGGGCACTTGTCGAGGCGGTCGACGACACCGTCGCCGTCGGCGTCGAGCTCGCAACCTTCGGCATTGACCGGCGTACCACTCGGCGTTCCGGGGCACTTGTCGAGGTTGTCGTTGACGCCGTCACCATCGGCATCGCCGACCACCGGCGCAGCGGCGACCGGGACCGCCACCGGCGCGCCCCAGTGATACTGCAGGCCGAGGCCCGCAACGGTGTCGTTCAGGTGATCGCCGTTCGGTGGCGCGGTGCTGCTCGAGTGCAGGCCGTAGATTTCGGCGCGCAGTGCCAGCGCCGTGCCGCGCGAGGCGTTCTCTTTCAGGTTGGCGAGGATGCCGAGGCCATAGGCGCCGGTCCACGATTCGAACTTCTGGCCGCCGAGCGTGCCGTCACCGTAATCCGCATCGACATAGCCGACGCCGAGTTTAAGGTACGGCGAGATGCGCGAATCGCGGTAGAACACGCGGTGGAAGTTCAGGAAGTAGCTGTTGACGGAGACAGTCGAGGCGCCCTGTGCATCGGGGTTCACGTGGCTGAGGGCCAGCTCGGCGTCCCACTTGTCGCTGAACGAGCGACCGACTGCAATCTGCGCGCCGAAAT
>CADEFJ010000083.1 GCA_902826575.1 uncultured Pseudomonadota bacterium
AAGATTTCCCTGTGGCTGTACAGGGAATGGATCATGAGCTTCAGCAGCTCACGGACTTCGGCCTGGAAGCCTCGGGTTTCGGTCTGTGATTGGGTCATGGCGCGGGGAATTTAGGGCCTCGCGCGGAAAAATCAAGGCGAGATGGCGCCCGGCGCCGAACCAGTCGTCGAACTCGTCCCACAGCAGGAGCAGGCGTTCCATGGGCGATAGCGTAGGCGTGCGTGCCCCGCCCTCGCCGTGCGCGGTCTCACAGTGTAGGCTTTCACAAGGATGCAGAGTCCACAACGCATCGTCGTCATGAACCCGAAGGGCGGATCGGGCAAGACGACCATTGCAATCAACCTGGCCAGCTACTTCGCCACCCGCGGCCTGACACCACTGCTGATGGACTTCGATCCGCAGGGTTCCGCGATGCGCTGGATCAGGAAGCGCCCGCCCAACCTGCCGGAGATCCGCGCGGTCGCCGCGTTCGAGCGTGACACGCGTCTCACCCGCAGCTTCCAGCTGCGCGCGCCCGAAGGCACGGGCCGCGTGGTCGTCGATACCCCGGCCGCCGTGCCCTCGCACGGCTTTCCCGATATCACCCGCGATGCCCACAAGATCATCGTGCCGGTGCTGCCGTCCGACATCGACATCCACGCCGCCTCCAAGTGCATCGCAGACCTGCTGCTGGTGGCGAAGATCCGCCGCGGCGACAACCGGATCGGCGTGATCGCGAACCGCGTGCGCCGCAACACGCTGGTCTACCAGTCGCTGATGCGTTTCCTCGAGTCGCTCGGCATTCCGATCGTCGCGACGTTCCGGGATTCGCAGAGTTATGTGCGCAGCGCCGAGCTGGGGCTCGGCATCCACGAGATGAAGAGTTACCTGGTGCGCGAGGATCTCGAGCAATGGACGCCGCTGATCGGCTGGCTCGAGGCGCCGCCGCCGCAATTCGTTGCCGAGGAAGCGGCGCCCGCTGTCACGGGTGCGGTGTCGGCCAGCTAAGGCCTATTTTTCGCTGCCGTCGTCCCAGTCGTTCTTCACGCGCTCGGCCCAGTTCTTGTAGCTCGACCACGTGTAGAGGTTGCGGGTGATCGCCGAATGGCGCCCGCGGGCGCGCTGCATGCGCTCGGACCAGTTGGCGTAGGGTTCGGACGTCGCAGGCGTCACTGTGGGCGTGGGCGTTGCGCCCGCCGCCACCGGTATCTCGCCCCTCGGTCCACCTGAAATTTTCATGACATACATCCGCAGCTGCTGAAGCGAGCGTAGGGAACACGCGAGCGCATCGACAGGAACTGCGTCACGGCATCGCGTGCTGCGCCAGTGCGCCGCGCCAGCGTGCAGCGGCAGCGCGCCGCGTTATGTCATGCGACGAGTCGGTAGCAGGGCTGGTACTCGCTGCCCGGCAGTTTCATGCGGCCCTGCGCGACGAATGCGCGCAGCAGGTCGTCGAGCAGGCGCATCACTCCCGCATCGCCGCTCAGTTCGTAGGGGCCGTGCGCTTCGATGGCCTTGATGCCGTGGTCCTTCACGTTGCCGGTGACGATGCCGGAGAACGCGCGCCGCAGGTTCGCGGCGAGCATGTGCGGCGGCTGGTCGCGATGCAGTTCGAGCGCGCGCATCGAGGCGTGCGTGACCTCGAAGGGCAGCAGGAAATCGGGCCGGATGCGCAGCAACCAGTTGAAGTTGTAGGAATCGTTGACACTGCGGCGGTGCTGGCGTACGTCTTGGAGCGCCTGCTGCATCTGCCGCGCCGCCTCTGCCGGATCGCCCGGCACGATCTTAAGGCGTGCCAGCGCCGCCCTGCCGAGCGTGCCCTCGATGAACTGCGCGATGCGCTCGAAATAGGCGTCGCTGCCCGCAGGTCCGGTCAGGATCACCGGCATCGGCTGCTGCGCATTGTCGGGGTCGAGCAGGATGCCGAGCAGGTACAGGATCTCCTCGGCCGTGCCCGCGCCACCGGGAAAGATCATCACGCCGTGGCCCAGGCGCACGAACGCCTCGAGGCGCTTTTCGATGTCCGGCATGATCACCAGATGGTTGACGATCGGGTTCGGCGGCTCGGCGGCGATGATGCCGGGCTCGGTGATACCGATGTAACGACCGCCCCTCACCCGCTGCTTGGCATGGCCGATATTGGCGCCCTTCATCGGCCCCTTCATCGCGCCGGGACCGCAGCCGGTGCAGACATCAAGCTCGCGCAGGCCCAGTTCGTAGCCGACCTTCTTCGTGTAGTCGTACTCCTCGCGGCTGATCGAGTGCCCGCCCCAGCAGACCACCAGGTTCGGCGGCGCCTTGTGGTCGAGCAGGTGGGCATTGCGCAGGATGTGGAACACCGCGTTGGTGATCGACTCCGGCTGGGTCAGGTCGAAGCGCGTGCTGTCGTGGATCTCGTTCGAGATGAACACCACGTCGCGCAGCACCGCGAACACATGTTCCTTGATGCCACGGATCATCTCGCCGTCGACGAAGGACATCGCGGGTGCATTCTTGACTTCGAGCTTGATGCCCCAAGGATGGCGCACGATCTCGATGTCGAAATCGCGGTAGCGCTCGAAGATCTCGCGCGCGTTGTCGGTCTCGCTGCCGGAATTGAGCACCGCGAGCACGCACTGGCGAAACAGCGGATAGAGGCCGGCCTGGCTCGAATCGAGCAGCTGGTCGATTTCTTCCTGCGAAAGGGTTTCGAGGCTGCCGCGTGGCCCCACGCGCGCATCGACGAACTCGGGTATGACGATCCTGGTATCCATCCGCGCCACGCTAACGCGTGTCAGGGCAGGATGTCGATCGGGACGTTGTCAGGCGTAAGCAGCCAGATCTCGAGCATCTCGGCGTTGGTCACCGCGATGCAGCCGTCGGTCCAGTCGGTGCGTTCGTAGTATTCGGGCGTGCGCTTCAGCTCGTTCGGCAGGCCGTGGATCATGATCGCGCCACCCGCCTGCCAGCCGTTGCGGCGTGCATTGCGCACGTCGGCCGCGCTCGGGTACGAGACCTGGATCGAGAGGAAGAAGTCGCTGCGCGGATTGCGGCGGGTGAGGTTGTAGCTGCCCTCGGGGGTACGGAAATCGCCCGAGCGCTCCTTGTGGCCGGTGGGATTGAGGCCGAGGGCGATCTTGTACTCACGCAGCACATTGCCATAGCGCAGCAGTTGCAGTTTGCGCTCGCCCTTCCTGACGACCACGCGGTCGGCAAGCGGCAGGCTCTCGGCTGCCGGCTGCACGATCGACACGCGCTGCGCGGCGACCAGCGCATCGGCCGCGGCTGGTCCGGCCAGCAGGCAGGCGGCGAAGGCCGCGAGAAACGGTAGCGTGCGCAGGCACTTGGAACCCATGGCGCAGATTATAGGTACGCTGGCCGCCGGGCGCGACCGTGCGGCTGTCACGTCGTGGCGACAGCGCACCGGGATTGCGGCAGGACGTGCGCCGCGTCACGATCCGGGCATGGGGACATGGAGTACTCCGCTGCTGGCAGCGGCGGTGGTTGCGGGTTGCGCGACACCGGCGGTCGACACGGTCGAGGAGCGCCTCGATCGCGACACCGGCACCACGGTCCTGCGCCTGGCGCGTCCCGTCGAACTCCTCGCCACGGCGCCGCGCGCGCGCAACCTCGATCCGTTCGTGTACCTCGCGCCGTTCGAAACGAATCGCGTGGGCGAGCGGCGGCTGTTCTTGTGGGCGGCGACGGCGGGCGACAGCGCGGTGATACCGAGTGTTCGTTGCGGGGACGGGCTCGCCGCGCCGCTCGAGGCGCCGCTCGCGGGCGGCATGCCGCCCGCCGGCATGGGTGTCGCGCGCCTGCCCTATCGCGCGCCGGCCGCGTGGAGCGCCGTGCATGTGATACCGATCGACACCGGCTGGCTCGACTGCCTGGCGAGCGGCGCGCGCGTCGAGATCGAGGTTGGTGCGGAGCGGTTTGCGAGCGACGGGTCGCGCGGCCGGGATCTCGCGACGTTCACGCAGAGGGTGAGGGAGTAAGCGGCGGCGGCGAACCGCTGCGCGCCGATGGCGTGGTAAGGCCTGGTTTGGCGATGACGGGCTCGGTTCCGCCCCCGGCGCCCCGAGTTTTCCACCCTCCCTCCGCACCGCCGTCAACAGGCGGACAAATTCCCCGTTGTTGTCCGGTCGTTGATAGCGCCACACCGGGGCACAAATATTCCGGTGCCGTGGCGGCAAGCGCGGCGCCGCTCGCCGATCGCCGCCGACCGCCGACCGCCGACCGCCGACGATTAGCTGCTCGCCTCCGCCACGATCTCGACCCTCGGCACGACGATCTGCGCGCCCGGCCGCAGCTCGCCGAGGTTGACGTCCGGGTTGTACTGCTGCAGCAGCCACGCCGGCACGCGCGCGTAGCGCTGCGAGATGCTCCACATCGAGTCTCCGCGGCGCACGACATAGATCTCGGTGCCGAGGATACGGTGCATGCCGAAGAAGTTGGCCTGCAGCGCGTAGTGGTAGTCGCGCCGCTTCTGCTCGAACTGCGCGGCAGTGATCTTGCCGAGGTCGAGTTTCAGTTTGTTCCCGAGCAGCACCGGCTGGCCGCCGCGCAGGTTGTTGATCTGGCGCAGGCGCGCGGCGCTGACGCCGAGCCAGTCAGCGTAATGGCCGAGCGTCTCGGCGGCGACGACGCGGATCGTGTTGTCGCTCGCGACGCTGTAGTCCACTGCGTCGACCGATGAGGGCACGCTCTCCCCGCCCGTGACCAGCGCGGGGCCGAGCGCCTCGGCCTCTCGGGCCGACACCGGCTCGGCGCGGCTCGCGCGCTGCGCGCTCGCGACGACCGCCGCTTCGTCCTCCCTGCTCTCGCGCACCGCGGGCGTATCGCGCACCTCGGCGGCATCGGTGGCCGCGACGACTGGTGCGTCCACCACGGCCGGCTCGCGGGGCGCGGCCGCGACCACGGCAGCGGACGCTGCCTCGCCTACTGCGGCCGTGCCCTCTGCGGCCGCGCCGTCCGCAACGAGCACCAGGCGTTGGCCTTCGAAAATATAGTTCGGGTTGCGCAGCCCGTTGATGCGCATCAGCTCGCGCTCACTGACACCATTGCGCGCAGCGATGGCGGAGAGCGAATCGCCGCGTCTGACCACGTGCACCCGGCCCGGCTCGGCCACATCCGCGCCCGCGCCGGCACTCGCGCCCGCAGTTGCGGCGGCCACCGCCGCCCCCGACACCAGCGCCGGCATGCGCTCCGGCAGCCGCAGCGTACGGCCCTGCTTGACGCCCGCATCGACCGGGAGGCCGTTCAGCGAGGCGAGCTGCCGCGCCGGGATGCCGTAGCGCTTCGCGACGCTCGCGAGCGACTCGCCCGATTTCACGCGGTGCGAGCGCGACTCGATCTGCGCCACGTACTGTTCGGAATCCGGCAGTCGCTTCGCGAGTTCCTCACTCGTCAACGCCTTGCCGTTGCCGGGCAGGCGCAGTCGATAGCCGCGCGGCACGAGGCGCTCGCCGTTCCACACCGTGGGCAGCAGCGCAGGATTGAACTCGCGAAGCGTCGCGCGATCGACCGCGAGCGCGCGCTCGATCGCCCGCACCGGCACATAGGACGGCAGCACGACTTCGGTGAACTTGAGTTCCGACGCGCGCTCGATCGGCCCGAAGTATTTCTCCGGGTTCTGGTCGATGGTGAGGGCCGCCAGGAACGACGGGTAGAAATTGCGCGACGCGAATCCGAAGCTCGGGCTGCGGTGGGTGCGGTTGATGCGCACGAAATCGGTGGTACCGGTGGCAGTCGCTGCGCGGCGCATGCCCGCGGCTCCATGGTTGTAGGCCGTGAGGGCGAGCGGCCAGGTGCCCAGCAAGCGGTAGTTGTACGCAAGCAGTTGCGCGGCCGCCTCGGTGGAGCGGAACGGATCCATGCGCTCATCGACCGCGCTGTCGATGCGCATGTAGCGCCGCCCGGTCGAGCGCATGAACTGCCACAGCCCCGCCGCGCCCACCTTCGAATACACGGCCGGATTGAACGAGGACTCGACGTGCGGTAGCGCCGCGATCTCCGGTGGGAGGCCCAGGTTGGCAAGTGTCTGCGCGATGTGCGCCTCCCACGTGCCGGCGCGCACGAGGCCGGCGTGGAAACGGTCGGCCTGGCCCAGCTGGAAGCGGATGCCTTCGCGCGCGGTCCTGAGCCGATCGTTGCCAGCCTTGCCCCACAACTCGCGCACGCGCTTCTCTTCCGCGGTCAGCTCGCTGGACGGCGGATTGGTCAGCAGCCGATCGATGATCGCCTGGTAACCCTTGCGCGCCTCGTCGACGATCGCCGAGCGTTGCTTCGGCTGGGTGTTCGGCGCAAAGCGCAGGGTTTCATAGACGATGGTGAGGTCGCGCTCGTCGTGCAGGAAGCCGTCGTTGGTGGTGATCTGCGAATAGACGCGGATCCAGAAGTCGACATCGGGCTGCAGCTCCGGCGGTCGCGGAATGACGTCGGCAGCAGACTGTGCGTGCGCAACGTCCGTCGCGACACTCGTCGCGACACACATCAGCAGCACCATCGCCACTCTTTTCATCAGGTCCATGCCCACCTCAGTGTCGAGATAATTGACAGTCCCACCCGCGCCTCGCGCGCCACGCGCGGCCCGCGCGAGCAGGAGCGGTCCGGGGTGGCCACAAAGTGCGTGCCCGATCACATCTTCGCACCGGTTTGCGCCCGGCCACCCGACATAATCCCGGAATCGTGAAGCATGGCACAAGCCTTGCTCCTCTCCCGGGCAAGCGCGGTCGATGTGACCGGTCGCAGTGCAGAAAGGCTCTCACGTCATGACGATGAAACTCTCCATTCCGCTTGCCTGTGCGTCGCTCGCACTTGCCGCGGCAGCCCACGCGGCGCCGATCAATATCACCGGTGCCAACGGTGAGCGGAACCTGCAGCAGATCCTCGACGGCATCACCGTCGGCGGTCCGAGCAGCATCGATGTCGTGAACGACCAGTACGCCCACGATACCCTGTGGAGCCTCGGCGGCTCGGGCGGCTCGTTCTCGCAGATCGTGATCGAACTGGCGGGCTACGCCAACGTCAACAGCTTCGGCATTTACGATGCCGCCGATCCGCTGCGGCGTGTCGAATTGTTCTCGGGCTCCGCCTCGGCCGGCAGCAGCTCGGGTCGCGCGGTCTTCTCGATCCTCGATGACGGCCACGTGGTGCGCAACCTGTTCGACGAAACCGGCGTGTACTTCTCCGCCAATGTGTTCGGCTTCTACCTCGCATCGGTCGGCAACACCTGGTTCTCGGATGCCGCGCTCAACAACGATGGCGCCGATCACATGCTCGCGTACCAGGGCGCCGGCGATATGGTCAAGATCGGCAACACGATGCCCGGCGTGTGGGGCAACAACGAGTTCGTGATGGCCTGGGAAGACCTGCCGTTCAGCTCCTGGGACTACGACTACAACGATTTCGTGGTGATGGTGGAATCGGTCAATGGCGTGGTCCCCGTGCCCGAGCCCGGCACACTCGCACTGTTTGGCATGGGCCTCATGGGCCTCGGCCTGGTGCGCCGCCGTCGCATAACCGCATAACCACAAGAAGAAGCTCCTCAGCAAGCAAGCAAGCGACCATGGCCCCGTTGTGAGCGGGGCCGTTTTTTTTGCCCGCGGCTGCGCTGCCGGCGCGGCTACGCCGCCACCGCTTGAGCCACCTGGACGCGATTGCGTCCGGCGCGCTTGGCGGCATACACCGCCGCATCGGCATGCGCGATCAGGTGCTCGCCCCACACCCCCAGCGTGTCGCTGGTGGCCACACCAATGCTGCAGGTGAGCTGGATGGGCGCGCCAAAGCCCTCGACCACCACCGCCGCGACGCGCTCGCGGATGCGCTGCGCGATAGGCTGTGCGGCGGAGGCATCCGCGCTGCTCAGGATCACGATGAACTCTTCGCCGCCGTAACGGCCAATGACGTCCGACTGGCGCAGTTCGGCCTGGATCGGCGCGATGATCGCCGCAAGACAGGCGTCGCCGGCCGGGTGGCCCCAGGTGTCATTGATTTCCTTGAAGTGGTCGAGATCGATGAACAGCAGCGCAAGTGGCAGGCCACGCGCACGCGCACGCGCGCAGGCCACGTCGAGCCGCTCGATCAGCGAGCGGCGGTTCAGTACGCCGGTCAGGGCGTCGGTCTGTGCGTGGCGCTCGGCCTCGGACAGCGCAACGCGCTGCTCGCGCAGGCGATCGGCGACACCGAGCGCGATCAGGATCGCCGCGGCCACCATCGACAGCGGCAGGCCGTAATACATCAGGAAATGCGCGTCCTCGGCGCCTGACAGCAGCCGCAGCGCGGTCGCAATCGTGAACGCCTCGAGCAGCACCCAGGCCAGCAGGAACCAGCCTGCCGGACGGCTGCCGCGGCGCCAGGCGAGGAACGCCACCACCAGCGTGAACACCGCGGTACCGATGAACAGCAGGTTGCCGATCGCCGCGACGATGCCCCCAAGGCCGACATACGTGCCGACGTTCGAGAACGCGAGCAGCACGAAGATCACGGCCAGCCAGCCGAAAGCGCGGTACGCGCGGCGCGAGTAATGACGCAGATCGGCAATCTCGCGCACGAACAGGCACGCGGCCGCGCCGCTCAGCGCCGCCGGGACATTCCACGCATGTGCCGTCAGCGGCGTCGCGACCGACAGGAGTGGCCAGTCGAAGCCCTGCCCCGACAGGTACGCGATGTAGAGCGCCTGCAGCGAGAACAGCGACGCGTAGAGAATGAACAGGCGATCCTTCAGCACGAACCAGATGAGCAGCGCCGCCACCGCTACCGCGAGCAGTGCGCCGAAGGCGAGCGCGATCATGCGCGTGTGCTCGGCACCGCGGGCCAGCACCGCATCGAGCGTGCCGGTCTCGAAGCGCAGCACTTCCGAGCCCTCGCCGATGACATCGAAGTGCGCGTAGAGCACGTCTCCCGGCACGAGCGCGCGCGGCAGCGCGTACACGGCCGACTGCACGGCGCTGAACTCCGGCAGCGCTGTCGCGGGCGGCAGCGGCTCCCCATTGAAAAACAGCTGCGCCAGCAGGTGATGGCCTCTCTCGATGATCAGTGCCGGTGCGCCCGACGGGTGCGCGCCGGGTGTCGATACGGCGTCGGGGACGGTCAGGCGCAGCCAGAATGGCCCGCCATGCGTGCGCACTTCGCGCAGCGAATAGTCACCAAAGCGGGAATCGAGCGCGCCGCCCACGATAATTTCCGGTGAGACATCGCCGGCCGCCGGATCGAGCCGCCCGATATCGAAGGCAGGCGTGGCCGCCATCGCCAGCGGTGCAAGAGCGCCGCAAACCAATACCCAAACCAGCACCCGGCAACGCGTCATCGGCATTCACCCGAACCTGTGACGAGCGGCCAGTATCGGGCATCGTGCGGCCCGCGCAAGGACTTGCAGCCGCTTCACGCAACTGCGACCGTTGCGGAATGAAATCACATCGGACCAGGGACTGGTATGACCGGGTGATCCTGCCGCATGTTCTCGACTGCGCCTGCGGCATTGAGCCCGTGCGCAAACAGCGCGAGAAGGTCGTGCCGAAGGCCGAGGGCGAGGTACTCGAGCTCGGCATCGGCACCGGCCGCAATCTCCCGTACTACGATCGCGCCCGCGTGCGCCGGATCGTCGGAGTCGACCCGGCCGTGCAGATGCACCCGCTGGCGAAGCGGCGCGCGCGGGAAAGTGGGCTCGACATCGAGATCGTCGGGCTCCCGGCGCAGCGGCTGCCGCTTGCCGATGCGAGCTTTGACACCGTCGTCTGCACCTTCACGCTCTGCTCGATCGCAGATCCGGCCGCAGCGCTGGCGGAGGTGCTCCGGGTGATGCGACCGGGCGGGCGCTTCCTGTTCGCGGAGCATGGACTCGCGCCGGACGCCTCGGTACAGCGCTGGCAGCGCAAACTGCAACCCTACTGGGGCCCCATCGCGGGCGACTGCCGCCTCGATGTCGATGTCCCGTCAGTGCTGCGCGCCGCAGGCTTCGACGCGCGGATCGAGGCCCGCTATCTGCCCGGACCCCGATTCGCGAGCTATCACTACTGGGGCGAGGCCAGGTCGGCGTGCTGACAAGAGCCCCTCAGCCGCACTTGGAATCGCCGCAGTTCAGGCAGGTCATGCAGCCGTCCATCATGACGAGCGCCGCGGTGCTGCACTTCGAGCACAGCTGCGCGCCATCCGGGAAGTGCGACTTCGAGAAGGCGTCGGCCTGCTTCTGGCGCTCCTCGAACTCGGCGCGCTTCTCGGCGATGAACTGCTGCTGGTGCACGTCGAGCTCGGGCACGCGCAGCAGGCCGATCGTCTGCAGGTGCTTCTCGATCACGTGGCCGAGCTCGGCGATGATCGAGGGCATGAACTTGCCGCCCGGCTGCCAGTACCCGCCGCGCGGATCGAACACGGCCTTCAGCTCCTCGGTCAGGAAGGCGACGTCGCCGCCCTTCCGGAACACCGCCGAGATGATGCGCGTGAGCGCCACGATCCACTGGAAGTGATCGAGGTTCTTCGAGTTGATGAACACCTCGAACGGGCGGCGTTGCTCGTATTCGGTGCCCTCGTTCAGCACGATGTCGTTGATGGTGACGTACATCGCGTGATCGGACACCGGCGTCTTGATCTTGTAGGTCGAGCCGATCAGCACCTCGGGGCGCTGGATCTCCTCGTGCATGCGAATCACCTTCGCCGATCCGGCGGGCGCCTTCGCCTCGGGAGCCTTCTCTTCTACCTTCTTCACGCGGTACTTGGTGATCTTCTTGTCCAGCTTCATGGCGCTCATGCTCAGAATTTTCCGTAATAGCCTTCTTTGAGGGCATCGAACAGGTTGGCGGCGGTGTGCTTCTCGCCGTCGTATTCGATTTCCTCATCGCCGCGCACTTCGACTTCGCTGCCGTCCTCGAGCGTGAACACATAGGTGGTGTTCCTGAGGTCCTCTTCCTTCACCAGCACGCCCTGGAATGCCTCCGGGTTGAAGCGGAAGGTGGTGCAACCCTTGAGGTCCTTCTCATGCGCATACAGGTAGATGTCCTTGAAGTCCGCGTAGTTGTAGTCGGTCGGCACGTTCGCGGTCTTCGAGATCGACGAATCGATCCACTTCTGCGCGGCGGCCTGGATGTCGACGTGCTCGCGCGGCGAGATGTCCTCGGCGGTGGTGAAATACTCGGGCAGCTTCTCCGCCTCGCCCTGCGCACCGGGCATCGCGCGCGGATTGGCGAGCTCGCGGTAGGCGAGCAGCTCGAACGAGAACACGTCGACCTTCTCCTTGGTCTTGCGGCCCGGTCGGATCACGTTCCTGAAATAATGATGCGCGAACGAGGGCTCGATGCCGTTCGAGGCATTGTTCGCGAGCGACAGCGAGATCGTGCCGGTCGGTGCGATCGAGCTGTGGTGCGTGAAGCGCGCGCCCACTTCGGCGAGCTGCTCGACGAGTCGCGGCGCCACCGCCGCGACACGCTGCATGTAGCGGCTGTACTTGGCGTGCAGGATGCGGCCCGGAATATGCGCGCCGACCTTCCAGCCGTCCGCGGCCATTTCGGGACGCTTGCGCAGCATCGCCCTGGTGACCTCGAACTCTTCGTTCATGATCGGCGCCGGGCCTTTTTCACGCGCGAGATCGAGCGCCGCTTCCCAGCCGGCCACCGCCATTTCGCGCGACACATCCTCGGTGAACTTGACCGAATCGGGCGAGCCATATTTCATGCCAAGCAGCGTGATGGTGCTGCCGAGGCCGAGGAACCCCATGCCGTGGCGGCGCTTGCGCAGGATCTCCTCGCGCTGCTGCGGCAGCGGCAGGCCGTTCACCTCGACCACGTTGTCGAGCATGCGCGTGAAGACCTTGACGACTTCGCGGTACTCGTTCCAGTCGAACTCCGCGAACTCAGTGAACGGATTCCTGACGAATTGCGTGAGATTCACCGAGCCGAGCAGGCACGAGCCGTAGGGCGGAAGTGGCTGTTCGCCGCACGGGTTGGTCGCGCGGATATTTTCACACCACCAGTTGTTGTTCAGTTCGTTGACGCGGTCGATCAGGATGAAGCCCGGCTCCGCGAAATCGTAGGTGGACGACATGATGACGTCCCACATGCGCCGCGCCGGCAGCGTCTTGTAGATCTTGCAGGCGACCAGGCCTTCATCCGAGGTCACGTAGTTCGCGGTGACCGGCCACTCGCGCCACACGAACTTGCTGGCGTCGTTGAGGTCGGGCTGGTCGCTCTCGAATTCCTTGAGGGACAGCGGGAACGCGAGCTGCCAGTCGGCATCCGCGCGCACCGCCTGCATGAATTCGTCGGTGATGAGCAACGAGAGGTTGAACTGGCGCAGCCGGCCGTTCTCGCGTTTGGCGCGAATGAACTCCATGGCATCCGGATGGCTGACATCGAAAGTGCCCATCTGCGCGCCGCGCCTGCCGCCGGCCGACGACACGGTGAAACACATCTTGTCGTAGATATCCATGAACGACAGCGGGCCCGAGGTGTAGGCGCCGG
>CADEFJ010000084.1:0-1523 GCA_902826575.1 uncultured Pseudomonadota bacterium
GGTGTGGCGCAGTAGTCGCTCGCGAGCGCGGGCATCGCGACCGCTGCCGATGAGACGAGCGCCAGCACAATCCGTGTGCAGTGATTCATGGGATACCTACTTTTTCCAGAGGCTGCGGTCGCCGAGGTAACGGGCCGCATCGCGGCCGTCTGTCGGTTGGTAACGGGAGTACAGGTTCGGCGGGAACGCCTCGACGTAATTGGCGTACAGATCCCGATAAAGCGACGGGTGGATGTTCGGGAGCTTGCGTCGTGCGCGGAATGCCCTGATCGGAATCCGCGCGAGCACCGGCCCTTCGGCGGGCGAGTTCGCCTTGGCGAGTTGCACGCCGTCCGGTCCGTAGATTGCGCTGCCACCCGAGCTGATGTCGTCGAACGAGCCCGGGTTGCCGGGCGATATCGCGTTGTTCGCGATCGCCGTGTACATCTGGTTGTAGCGCGCGTTGGCGCGGATGTCGTATTCGTCGAAGCCGCCGGTGGCGGTGCGCAGCATGATCTCGCCGCCCTTCAGCGCGAATGCACGGATGATCTCCGGCTCGAGCTGCGTCGAGGTCGTGCAGATGTTGCCGATCGGCGTGCGGGTGACAGGCACCACTTCGTCGGCTCCGTACATTTCGACGTACTGGTCGAGCACGTCGAAGATCGTCGTCGTGAAGATCTCGAACGCGCCGCCGAACAGGCCCTTGATGTTGCGCGCCTTCCAGTGGCGACCGACGATGTCGCCCTTGCGGTCGATGACGGTGGTGATCGACAGGATGTGGTTGGGCCACGCCGGGTCGCGGGCGTAGGAACCGAACACGACGTAGCAGCCGTAACGCCTGGCCCGCGCCGCGATCGCCTCGGTCTGCTCACCCGGGACCTCGATCGCGACCTTCAGCAGATCCTCGCGCCGCCAGCGGGCGTCGAAGCCGGTGATCGGGAACTCGTGGAACATCACGAGATCCTTCGGCCCGAGCCAGCCATTGGCCGCGTCGATCAGTCCGAGCATGTGCTCGAGGTTCGCGGCGCGCGTCGCCTCGAGGTTCTTCACGTCGACGGCGCGCACGCGCGACTGCACCACGCACAGCGAGATCTCGTCGCGCTCGAGCTCCTGCGCCGCGTACTGCGGGTGGCTCATCGCGAGCACCCGGCCGGCGCTACTGCAGGTTGTCCTTGCCGGCCGCCGCTGCCGCTGCGAGCTGCTCGCGCGAGAGCTGTGCTTTCATGTTCGCCGGCGTGCGGATAGCGAGCCAGGCGGCGATCGCCAGGCCGACCGTGAACAGCGTCATTTCGAGCGCGAACTCCCATGGCTTCTCCCAGAACTCGGTGAACAGGTGCCAGCGCCCCGCGATCTCCACCGCGTTCCACGCGATGATGGCGGTCGGGATACCGTAGCGGACCGCGGTGGTCACCTTCCAGAATTTCATCAGGCGCAGGAAAAGGTAGCCTGCCCAGATGATCATGAGGAAGAAGATCCCGTCGGTCACCGGGTGGTGGTCGCCGAGGATGTTCTCATCGTGTATGAATAGCAGCATAGTGTAGCAA
>CADEFJ010000084.1:1533-12349 GCA_902826575.1 uncultured Pseudomonadota bacterium
GATCGTTTCGAGCGAGGTGATCGCGGCGCAATTCGGCTGGTGCGCGGGGTTCGGCTTGCCCGTCTGCATGCGCCCATGGCGCTGGATCCACAGGAACATGTTGCACTTCGTCTCCTTGTTCAGGAGGAAGTAGGCGAGCGTGGCGCCGAGCAGGCCGACCGACGACATCATCACCAGGTACTCGCCCTTGGTCTGGATCTCGCCGGCCACCCGCGGGTCCATCAGGTCCGCCACGCCGAGCGTCTGGGCCGACCAGACGAACGAGAATTCGATCCAGCCGGTCCACAACAGAGTGCCTGCCCAGAAGCCGTACCAGGTCGAGGCGACTTCGTTCTTGTTGCGCATGCCGACCAGCAACAGGACCGCGCCGACCAGGCCGACAATGAACGCCGCGAGGATCACCCGGCTCTCGCCGAAGACGTCCTCCATGACGATCATCACGGTGTGGCCGAGCGCCTGCACGACGAACACGACCACGAAGGCCAGCAGGCCCACGAACGGCGGCCGGTAGAGCCACGACTTGAGTTTGCTCGTCGGGGCGGTGCTCGATGGCGTGGCGCTCATGCTCTCGTTTCTCCGGAATGAGTGACGGCCTGACATTCGGACACGCGGGGTGCGCCGTCAATACATACGCCCCCGGGAGGCAGTCTAGGCACAAGGGGGCGCGGGCGGTGTCAACGGTGGGTCAACGGCGCCCGATCGGCGACAAGGGGGCAGCGCCTGTCCGCCTGTTGGCTGATCGCGCCGCCTAGCTGACCTGGGCCGGCGGAAGGTGGGCGGCGAGGGTGAGTCCGCCGCCGTCGCGGGGCCGGGCGGCGACGTTGCCGCCATGCAGCCTGAACACGCGGCGTGCAATCGCGAGGCCGAGCCCGCCGGCGCCCGGCGCGCTGTCATCGCCCGGCGAGCGCGGCACGCGAAACCAGGGCTCGAAGATGCGCTCGAGGTATTCCGCAGGAACGCCCTCGCCGCGATCGCGCACTTCGATGTCGATCGCTTCGCCGGCCGCCGCGATGATCTCGATCTCGCTGCCGGGCGGACTGTGCCGGATCGCGTTGCGCACGAGATTGTCGAACGCACTGCGCAGCAGCGCCGGGTCGCCGACGGCGAGCAGGCCGGGGGCGGCGGCGAGTCGCAGCGTGACGCTGCGTCCTCCGGCGAGCAGCTCCCCATCGCGCGACACGTCGCGCAGCAATTCATCGACCCGCACCAGGCGACGCACGAGCGACCCGGCGTCGCCGAGACGGGAGTAGCGCAGGATGTCGCCGATCAGTGCATCCATGCGGCGAATCTCGTGCTCGATGCGCCCGCGGTCCTCGGCTGCGAGGCCGCCGTGGTGTGCGGCCAGCACGGTTGCGGCCTGCAGGCGGGTCAGCGGCGAGCGCAGCTCATGCGAGACCTCGCGCAGCAGGTGCTCGCGGTGCTCGAGCAGCCGGGCGAGGCGATCCGCCATCGCATTGAAGTCGCTCGCGAGTGCGCCCAGTTCGTCGCCGCGCGCCGCGATACGCGCCGGCACGCGCGCCTCGATACGGCCCGACGCGAGGCTGCGGGCGGCCAGCTGCAGCTCGCTGATCGGTCGCGTCAGCGCGCGCGCGACGAGCCAGGCGGCCGCACCGATCACGAGCAGCGCGAGGGCGAGCAGCGCGAGCGTCGTCGTGCTGCTGCCCCACGGTCCCACGTTGCGCGGCATCACGAACAGCGACAGTACCTCGCCGTCCGGACCGATGAGCTGCGGCGCGAGCACCGTCGGGCGATAGTTCCCGGGCTGCGGATCCGGGCCGTGTGCGGCGATCGCGCGCATCATGCGGGCCGACCAGCCGGGCAGGTCGCGCCCCAGCAGTTCAGTGCCGTCCGGCGCCACGACATAAACGGTCACGTCACCTGGAATTCCCGTCTCGCCGCTCACGAGCCAGCTGCGCAGCGCGGGGCGTCCGCCGGTGGTGAACACGTCCGCCGCCTGCTGCCCGAGCGGGCTCTGCCGAGCGTGCACGTAGCCCTCGAGCTCGCGCGAGACGAGCAAGACGAGCGTGATGATCGCGAGCGCGATGAACAGCACGATCGCCGCGGCGACCGTGAGGAACAGCCGCCAGTAGAGCGGCGAGCCTGGTGGGCGGATCACGGCGCGCCCGCCGCCACGTCGTCGAGCACGTAGCCATGGCCGCGCACGCCGTGCAGGCGTGGATTGGCCACTTGCGCATCGGCGAGTTTGCGACGCAGGCGACTCATGATCGTGTCGATGCTGCGGTCGTACGGCTCGAGCGGGCGCTGCAGCGCGTATTCGGTCAACTCGGCGCGCGACAGCACCTCGCCCAGCCGGCGCATCAGCACTTCGAGCACGCGCAACTCGGCCGGCGTCACGGCCAGCAGCTGGCCTTCGGCCCACAACTCGAAGCGCTTCAGGTCGAGCCGCAATGTGCCGACCGCCAGTTCGTCCGGTGCCGCCCGCGTCGCACTGTCGCGGCCCGGCGCGCGCTTCAGGATCGCGCGGATGCGCGCGATCAGTTCGAGGGGATTGAAGGGCTTGCCCAGGTAGTCGTCGGCGCCGCGGGTCAGGCCGGCGATTCGCTCGGCTTCGGTGCCGCGCGCAGTCAGCATGATGACCGGGAGGTCCGACTCCGCGCGCAGGCGCGTCAGCACCTCGAAGCCGCTGATGCCGGGCAGCATGACGTCGAGCACCACGAGATCGGGGGGCTGCGTGCGGATCGCGGCGAGCGCCGCCTCGCCGCGCGCCAGCGCGTCGACCTCGAAACCGTGCAGCCGCAGGATCTCGGCGAGCATCGCGGCGAGGTCGGCATCGTCGTCGACGAGCAGAATCCGGGGGGAGGTACGCGGCGGCATGATAAGCCCGGAGGATACGGCACGTGGCCCGGCGGCGCTGCGTGCGCCGGCCAGCGTCTCGCAGCGCGATACACGCATTCACTGCTTTTCTTGCGCCAAAACGGTAAACTACCGCGCTGAGCCCGCGGACCCGGAATTACCGGTCCCGGCAATCGTGCGCATCTCCAACGGAGTGCGCGGCTCCACCCCTGACCCCGGCGCTGCAATGATCGAGACTCCCTACTACCTCGTCGACAAGGCGAAGCTGTTGCGTAATCTGCGGACGATGCAGTTCGTCCGCGAGCGCTCCGGTGCGCGCGTACTGCTCGCGCTCAAGTGCTTTGCGACCTGGTCCGTGTTCGACCTGATGCGGCAGTACATGGACGGCACGACTTCGTCCTCGCTGTACGAGCTGCGACTCGGGCGCGAGAAGTTCGGCGGCGAAACGCATGCCTACAGCGTCGCCTGGGCGGACAGCGAAATCGACGAGGTGGTGACGCACGCCGACAAAATCATCTTCAACTCGGTCGGCCAGCTCGAGCGTTACGCGGATCGCACTGCGGCGGTGCCGCGCGGCTTGCGCGTGAATCCGCAGGTGAGCAGTTCGAGCTTCGATCTTGCGGATCCGGCGCGGCCGTTCAGCCGGCTCGGCGAGAGCGACCCGGCGCGGATCGAGGTCGTGCTGCCGATGATTTCGGGCTTCATGATCCACAATAATTGCGAGAACGAGGACTTCGGCCTGTTCGACCGCATGCTGGCGCAGTTCGAGTCGCGCTTCGGGCCACTGCTCGAGCGCGTCGAGTGGGTGAGCCTGGGCGGCGGGATCCACTTCACCGGCGAGGATTATCCGCTCGAGGCGTTCTGCGCCCGGCTGCGTGAGTTCGCGGCCCGCTACGGCGTGCAGGTCTTCCTCGAGCCCGGCGAGGCGGCGGTCACCGGCAGCACCAGCCTCGAAGTGAGCGTCCTCGACACGCTGTACAACGGCAAGCACCTGGCGATCGTCGACAGCTCGATCGAGGCGCACATGCTCGATCTGCTCATCTACCGCGAGAGTGCGCACATCGAGCCGAACGTGGGCCCCCACACCTACATGATCTGCGGCAAGTCCTGCCTCGCGGGCGACATTTTCGGCGAGTTCCGCTTTCCGCGGCCGCTGGCGGTCGGCGATCGCCTGTCGATCGCCAATGCCGCCGGCTACACGATGGTGAAGAAGAACTGGTTCAACGGCGTGCGCATGCCTGCCATCGCGGTGCGCGAGCTCGATGGCCGCGTCACCGTCCAGCGCGAGTTCACGTTCGAGGATTTTGCGGCGAGCCTCTCCTGAGGCCGCCTTCACTTGGTGATACCACAGGAGGTTCACACACGAAATGAAGAGCAACGTGCTGATCATCGGCGCCGGCGGCGTCGCCCAGGTGGTCGCGCACAAGTGCGCGCAGAACAACCGGCTGCTGGGCGATATCCACATCGCCTCGCGCACCGTGGCGAAGTGCCAGGCCATCGTCGACTCGGTGCGCGCCAAGCGCAGCCTGCAGGTGGACGGCGTGCTCGAGGCGCATGCGCTCGACGCGCTGGACGTCGAGGCGACGAGTGCGCTGATCCGCAAGACGGGCAGCCGCATCGTCATCAATGTCGGCGCGTCGTTCGTCAACATGTCGGTGCTGTCCGCCTGCATAGCGACCGGCGCGGCCTATATCGACACCGCGATCCACGAAGACCCGCTGAAGATCTGCGAGACGCCACCGTGGTACGGCAACTACGAGTGGCGCCGCCGCGAGGCCTGCGAGAAGGCGGGCATGACCGCGATCCTCGGCGCCGGCTTCGATCCCGGCGTGGTCAACGCGTACGCGGCGCTCGCGCGCGACGAGTACTTCGACCGGATCGACTCGATCGACATCGTCGACATCAACGCCGGCAGCCACGGCCGCTGGTTTGCGACCAACTTCGACCCGGAGATCAATTTCCGCGAATTCACCGGCCAGGTCTGGTCGTGGCAGAACGGTGAGTGGACCTCGAACCGGATGTTCGAGGTGAAGAAGGTCTGGGATCTGCCGGTGGTTGGCGAGAGCACCTCGTACCTGACCGGCCATGACGAGATCCACTCGCTGTCGCGCAACCTCGACGTGCCGCAGATCCGTTTCTGGATGGGCTTCGGCGAGCGCTACATCACGGTGTTCACCGTGCTGAAGAACCTCGGCCTGCTGTCGGAGCAGCCGGTGACGACCGCGGAGGGCCAGCAGGTCGTGCCGCTGAAAGTGGTCAAGGCGGTACTGCCCGATCCGTCATCGCTCGCACCGGGCTATACCGGCAAGACCTGCATCGGCGACCTGGTGAGGGGCGTGAAGGGTGGCGAGGAACGCGAGGTGTTCATCTACAACATCTCCGACCACGAGGCGAGCTACGCCGAAGTGGGCAGCCAGGCGATTTCCTATACCGCCGGTGTGCCCGCCGCCGCCGCCGCGATCCTGATCGCCACTGGTGCGTGGGACGTGAAGAAGATGGTCAACGTCGAAGAACTGCCACCGCGGCCGTTCCTCGCGCTGCTGGACCGCATGGGCCTGCCGACGCGCATCCGCGACGAACACGGTGACCGCCCTCTGGCCCTGAGCACTCAGCCCTGAGCTCGTGGCCCGACATCAAAGCTTGTGCGTCGACAACAGCAAGCTCGTCTCGGTGCTCGAAATCCCTTCCACGAGTCGTATCCGCGCGAGCACGCGGTCGAACGCCTCGAGGCTCTCGGCGCGCAGCTCGACCACGATGTCCCAGCGGCCATTGGTCGAATGCAGGGCGCTCACAGCCGGATCGCCGCGCAGCGCCCTGATCACCGCCTCGGTCCGGTTGCCCTCGACGAGCACCGTCATCAGCGCGCGGATTTGCTGCTCTTCGACTTGCGGCTTGAGGCGCAGCGTGTAACCGACGATCACGCCGCTCTCCTCGAGCCGGGTTAGGCGATTGCGCACGGTGCCACGCGCAACGTGCAGCTGCTTCGCGAGGGCTGCGAGTGAAGCGCGGGCATCGGCGCGCAGCAGGGCGATCAGCTTGCGGTCGATGTCGTCCATGGAAGCTCCGGGGTGGCCTGGCGCGATTGTAGCCATAACGGCAGGAAGGCATGATCAAACGATCAATGCCCCTGCTTTCTTGATCAGTTATCTGTCTTTTAAATAACACGCCCATGGCCAACACTGGGGCCTGGCCCATCCTGAGGAGGAGGTCCCATGGCGAGCCACACCGTGAGCCTGATCGGCGTTCCGACCGATGTCGGTGCCAGCGCCCGCGGCTCGTCGATGGGTCCGGAGGCACTGCGTGTGGCCGGGATACGCGAAGCGATCATTCGCCGCGGCATGACCGTGATCGATCGCGGCAACCTGGGCGGGCCGGCCAATCCCTGTTTGCCGGCAGTCCATGGCTACCGGCACCTGCACGAGGTGGCGGAGTGGAATCGCTCCGTCCATGACGCGGTCCACGCCGAACTTGCCGCGCAGCGCCTGCCGATCGTGCTCGGTGGTGATCACTGCCTCGGCATCGGTTCGATCAGCGCGGTCGCGCGGCATTGCCGCGAGGCGGGCCGCAAGCTGCGCGTGCTCTGGCTCGATGCGCATACCGACTTCAATACCGCGGAACTGACTCCGACCGGCAATCTGCACGGCATGCCGCTTGCCTGCCTGTGCGGCTTCGGTCCGCCGGAGCTGGTGACCATCGGTGGCGTTACTCCCGCGCTTGACCCGCAGTGGCTGCGCCTGATCGGCATTCGCAGTGTCGATGCCGGCGAGGCCCGCTTCGTGCAGCAGCAGGCCCTCGAGGTCTTCGACATGCGCTGCATCGACGAGATCGGCATGCGTGAGGCCATGGAGCTCGCGCTCGCCGGCATGGATGGCGAGACGCACCTGCACGTGAGCTTCGACGTCGACTTCCTCGATCCGCAGATCGCACCCGGCGTCGTGACCACGGTGCAGGGCGGCCCGTCCTATCGGGAGGCGCAACTCTGCATGGAGATGATCGCCGACACCGGGCGGCTTGGGTCGCTCGATGTCACGGAGCTCAATCCGGCGCTCGACGTGCGCAACCAGACCGCGGTGCTCGCCGTCGAGCTGATCGAATCCCTGTTCGGCAAGACGACGCTGATGCGGCGCTCGCCTTAGCGACCGCGAACCTGTCGCCAAGCCCGCGCCTTCGCGATAAGGTGCGGCAATGGCTCACGAGGAGAACAGCATGTTGCGCACGCTGCCGAAGGCGCTCGCCGCTTGCGCGGGCGTGGTCGCGCTGACGGCGATCAGTTCCTGCGGCGAGCGGCCTGGGCAGGTCGACGTGGCCGCGTCCGCGGCACCGGTTTCGTCGGCGCCGGAAACGGTGCGTGAGGTGCTCTATGGCTGCAACAGCGGCAGGGAGATCGCCGCCCGCTACTTGAGTGGCGGCGGGCAGGCGTCGCGCGTCGAGCTGTTGATCGACGGCGAAGCCTACGGGTTGCTCAGCGTTCCCGTCGCGAGCGGTGCGCTTTATGTCACCGAAGAGGGCCGTTCGCCAGGGCGGGGATTGCATTGGCATACCCAGGGCCTTGATGCCGCGCTGACCGAGACGCTGGCGGGTGAACCCGCCACCACGGCTGGTGTTCCGGTGGATTCCTGCAGCGAACAACCGCAGAGCCATGCCGAAGCCGAGTGATGCCGCACCGTCGAATGCGACGCAGATGCAGTCTTCATCCTATCGCCTGGCCGCGCTCGACCAGGAGTTCATCCTCGGCGATTCGATGCGTGGCGCGCGCTTCATGCTCGAGTACGCGAAGGCGGAGGAAGTGCTGCGGCGCTGGCACGTGCTGTCCACGATCGTCGTGTTCGGCAGTGCCCGGGCACAGGAGGGTGGGCCGGGGCGGTGGGGCCACTGGTACGCCGAGGCACGCCGCTTCGGCCGCATTGCCTCGGAGCGCGGCGGCGCATTGAGCAACAACGGTCCGGAGCGCAGGAACGTGATCGCCACCGGCGGCGGACCCGGGATCATGGCCGCGGCCAATCGCGGCGCGAGCGAGGCGGGCGCGCCGTCGATCGGCTTCAACATCACATTGCCGCAGGAGCAGGAGCCGAATCCCTACTCGACGCCCGAGCTGACCTTCCGCTTCCATTACTTCGCCATGCGCAAGATGCACCTGGCGATGCGCGCCAGCGCGCTGGTGGTGTTCCCCGGCGGCTTCGGCACGCTCGATGAGCTGTTCGAGATCCTGACCTTGCAGCAAACACGCAAGGCGCCGCAAATTCCGACCGTGCTGGTCGACCGCGGCTACTGGCCCTCGGTGGTCAATTTCGACGCCCTGGTCGAGCACGGCATGGTGAGCGCCGCCGACCTGTCGCTGTTCTCGTTTGCGGACGATGCCGAAGGGGCATGGACGAAGGTGTTCCGGTAACCTGCCGACGTGAGCAACTTCCTGATTGCCTTTCCGGCGCTGTTCTCGATCATCAATCCCGTCGGCGGCAGCTTCGTCTTCCTGTCGCTCACCCGCCACTATCCACCGCAGGTGCGCGCGCAACTCGCGCGCTGGGTGGCGATCTACGCCTTCGCGATCATCATCGGCTCGGTGTACATCGGCGCCTATGTGCTCGGCTTCTTCGGCATCTCGCTGCCGGTGCTGAGGATTGCCGGCGGCATCGTTATCGCGGCCGCGGGCTGGCGCCTGCTGAATGCGCCGGACGATGCGGAGCCAAAGAGGGAGCGCGCCGCCGAGGGCAATGCCGCGGTGCTCGCCGAGCGCGAGACCGTGCGCCGCATTGCCTTCTTTCCGCTTGCGATGCCGCTGACGACCGGTCCCGGCACGATTGCCATCGCGGTGTCGCTCGGGGCGACCCGGCCGCGCGAGATCGGCCAGTTGTTCAGCTTCCTCTGGCAGATCGCGTTCGCCGCGCTGTGCATGTCGGCGGTGATCTACCTGCTGTTTCGCTACTCCGACCGCGTGGCGCGTGCGCTCGGCCCGACCGGCACAGTGATCATCCAGCGCCTGTCGGCCTTCCTGCTGCTCTGCATCGGCGTGCAGGTTCTGTGGAGCGGGGTGAGCGAGCTGCTCGCGCAGCAGATGGCGCTGTCAGGCCGCGTTTGATTTGCGGGGTTTGCGTGCCTCGCCGTAGGCGCGCGCAAACGCCTCGACGAATACGTGCGGCAGCTGGTTCGCCGGCATCTCGGTGATATTGCGGTAGAAGTCGCTGTACAGATCCCAGTATTGACCGCGCTGCGCGCCGTTCGCCTTGCCCTTCTTCAGTGCACGCTCGAAGCGGCCCTCGAGTTCGGCGGGGTCGAGGCGATCGATGAATTCGATGAACGCCGCGCGCAGTGCCGCGCCGGCGGCCTTCTCGTGATCACGTGTGTCCTCGAACCGGTCGCGCAGCCACTGCACGGCATCGATGCGCCGGCTGTCGTGGCTCGCGAGCACGCTCGTCACCATGTCGTCGACGGCGCCCCGGTCGAGCGGGAACGGCTCATCGGCTGCAGACGCCGGCAATTCGATGCGGTAATTGTTGCGCATCTCGTGGTGGTGGCGACTAAGGTCCTTGAGGCCGAGCAGCGCTTCGCGGAACATCTGTCCGGCGAGGTGCAGCATGCGTGTCTGTGCCTCGGCAGGCAGGCGGTCAGGATCGATGCCGGCGCCGCGGCAGAAGGCGGCGAGCCCCGTCTGCACGTCGTACAGCGCAGCGCGCTGTGCCTGCTCCTGGGCGCGCGCGGCACGTGCGAGCCGCGCCATGCGTCGCGCCACCGCATCGGCCTCACGCTCGATGCCCGAGTCACGCGCCGGGTCGAGCGGCGTTTTCACGGCCTGGCCGAATGCATTCACCGCGCGGAAGCTGTCGCTCGCCGAGACATCCGGGGTCAGCAGGGACGCCATGTTGATCGATGCGCCGATGTCGCCATGTGTTGCGACCGGATCCGGCCGGTTGGCGCCGAGCACGTCCATGGCGATGATGGCGCTCTGGTCGGGCGGAAAATCGGTGGCGGCATCGATCGCGACCAGCAGCTCGTACTCGCCGATGCGCACGATGTCACCGTTCGCGAGCGAGTGGCTGCCGTGCTTGCCGATCGGGCGCTCCTGGTCGTTGACGTAGGCGCCGTTGGTCGACAGGTCCTCGAGCAGCCACTTGCCATTGCGGAAGTGCACGCGCGCGTGGCAACTGGAAACGTAGCGCAGTGGATCGGGCAGCACCCAGTCGTTGTCGGCCGCGCGTCCGATGGTGCCGCCGCCAACGCCGAACACGATCGTCCCGCGCCCTCCGAGAGAGCGTCGCTGTGGACTGACGACACGCAGCCTTAGCGCCATGCGGGATACGACACGGAATATAATGGGGACTGTAAGTTAACAAGCGACAGCCGGGTTCCGATGGCAGCCAGTCACATTTTCAAGATCATGTTCGTGAACCAGGGCAAGGTCTATGAGATCTACGCGCGCAAGGTCCATCATGGAAATCTCTTTGGATTCATAGAGATAGAAGAACTTGTTTTCGGCGAACGGAGCTCGGTGGTGGTGGATCCGGGCGAGGAGCGGGTCAAGGGAGAATTCGAGGGGGTCAAGCGCACCTGGCTGCCGCTGCATTCGGTGTTGCGCATCGACGAAGTGAAGAAGCAGGGCGTCAGCAAGATCACCGCATTCGAGGGGGGCAACATCGCGCAGTTTCCGGGCCCGATCTATTCACCGCCGCCCGGCAGCGAGGGACCGCGCAAGTAGGTCGCTCGCCAGATGCTAGTACTACAGGGCGCACCCGCACTATCACCGTTTCGACTCGCGAAGTTGCTCGAACGCCTGCGCGCGCTCGAACCCGCCATCCGCGCGATCGATGCGCGTTACATCCACATCGTCGATGCCGCCGGCACGCTGACGGCGGATGAGCGCCAGGTACTCGATTCGCTGCTGACCTACGGGCCGCGCATGACGGCGGCTGCGGTCGGCACAGACGCGCGCCGGCTCATCGTTGCGCCGCGTCCGGGAACCGTTTCGCCGTGGGCGAGCAAGGCGACCGACATTGCGCAAGTCTGCGGC
>CADEFJ010000085.1 GCA_902826575.1 uncultured Pseudomonadota bacterium
GGCGAGATCGCGCGGTTGACTTGGTTCTCCTCGCTAAGCCATTTTGCGGCCAGGTTCCGTGCCCAATTCGGTAATGCGCCGTCGAGTGTCCGGCGCGAGTCTTGCCTCCAGGCAGAAATGCCGATTTCGCGCTAGCGCGCGCTAATTTTCTGGCTATCGCATGACTGCCCGGACCCATACAGTCCGGACCTGCCCGTATGCCGATGCGCTTGCACAACGAATGTAGCGAGAGGACGTACATGCTTACACAGCAGGGATTCAGGGTTGCGTCGTTCGCCTTGGCGTTTGGGATACTCCAATGGACAACCGCCGCAGCGCAGTCGGCAAGAGATGGCGAGACGCCATCTGCGTCCGATGAGTTGCAGGAAGTCATCATCACCGGTCTCAAGCGAGATGCCCGCTACGTGGACGTTCCGGTTACCGTGCAGGTATTCGACGCCGAGCGCATCGAGCGCTCCGGTATCACGCGGACGCAGGACTACCTGCTGCTCGCACCGAACGTGACATTCCACGAGTCGAACTACGCAGGCGACTTCTTCATCAACATTCGAGGGCAGGCCTCGATCAGGGCCTCCGAGTCCGCGGTGGCGGTGGTCGTCGACGGCGTTGCCCTTGGCAACCAGCAGGAATTCAATACGACGCTGTTCGACCTCAAGCAGATCGAGATCCTGAAGGGGCCGCAGGGTGCGCTGTACGGGCGGAATGCATCCGCAGGTGCGATCGTCATCACCACGGTGCCACCGACCAACGAACTCGCCGGCCAGTCGACAATCGGTTTCGGCAACGACAACAGCTACAACTTCAACACCAGCCTCGGCGGAGCCATCATCGAGGACAAGCTGCTCTTCAGGGTCGCAGGTTCAGTCAAGAATACCGACGGTTCCTACACCAACATCAATACAGGTGAGAGGGCACAACGCTACCGGGAGTCGAATGCCCGTGCGCGGCTTGAATGGAAAGCGTCCGATGCGCTGCAGCTCGACCTGCGGCTCGGCGGGCTCAAGGGCATAGGTGGGGGGCTGGCGTTCACACCCAAGTTCGGCGTTTGGCCGGGGGTGTTGCCGGACGGGTCGGTGGTCGGAGGCGTGGAAGTCCGCGACATCTCCACCAACCACAACATCGACATTCCTTTCACGACTGACGTCCAGGGGCACTACGATCGCGACATTGTCAACGCTTCGCTGAAGGCCGACTACGCACCGCAAGGCTGGCTGGGCGGCGCAACGCTGACGTCCGTGACTGCCTATTCCGAGGCGACCGACAACTACGGCGGCAAGAATGCGCCGTACCAGTCGCCGGGCGACAGCTCCTCTGACTTCGGCATCGTGCCGCTGATCTTCGGCGACGTAACTCAGAACTATCGCGTCAAGAACCGCACATTCAATCAGGAGTTGCGACTGACATCCGCAAGCGAGCAACGCCTGCGCTGGCAGGTCGGCCTGCAGTACATCGAAACCAGGCGCACGTTCCTGACCAATAATGCTCTGAATGGTGCCGTGCCCGGTTCGATTGCAGACGCCGACCTGGCGGGCTTCGTCGGCTTTGACGCGATGGGCAACCGGGTTCTCGTTGGCGGCGGTGTGTCACCTCCATGGGACCCATACCGACTGCTCGATCGGAACAGCAACACGCCGTCGATCAGTTTCCAGCAGAACAACACTGGTGGTGAGAACTTTTCGCAGTTCGGCAATCTTGGTTTCGACCTGACCCCGCAGCTGGCACTTCATCTCGGGGTGCGCTATGACCAAGAGAAGCGGACGGAGCAGGCAGTAGGCCCGGACCTGCCAAACGTGTTCCTTGGCGGCGCGTCATTCAACCCCTGCGTCCGCATCACCGGGCAGACCGCTGCCCAGTGTGCCGCCGGCATCGACAAGACCTTCTCCCAGCTGCAGCCGAAGGTGTCGCTGGTCTACAAGTTCAATAATGATTCAAGCTCTGTGTTCGCGAGCTGGGGGCGCAGTTTCAAGACCGGCGGGTTCAATGCAATTGGCACGCGCGATGCGCTTGTGCAGGCGCGGATTCCCATCTATCTCGCCGAAGGCCAGTCCCTGCCGGAGGCAACCGCGAGTGCCGAAGCAGCCGTTCTCACGCAGGACTACTATGACAAGGATGTCTCCGACAGTGCGGAACTTGGGGTAAAACTTCGTCTTCACCGCCGCCTCGATCTCAGCGCCGCGGTATTCGCAACCGATACATCCAATGCGCAGCAGTACCGCTTCGATCCTATCGCTTTCATCCAGGCGATTGACGGCGTGGATGAGGTGGAGTCCCGCGGATTCGAGTTGGACGCGCGCTTGCGGATCAGCGACGCGTTCACGCTTTTCGGCTCGTACGGCCGAGTGGAAAGCGAAGTGAAGCGGTTGGTTGCCGCACCGGAGTTCGAAGGCAATTTCTTCCCGTACATACCCGAATACACGGGGTCCTTCGGCGTCGATTCCGTGCTGCCAGTGGGTGGGGCGGTCAATCTGCTCTCGCACGTCGAATACACGCTGACCGGGCCGGTGTGGTGGGACATCCAGAACACGCCGACGACCCAGCGCGACAGCGTGGGACAAGTGAATGCGAGATTTGCACTTGCGGGAGAGAAGTGGGAGATGGCGTTATGGGGTCGCAACCTGACCGACGAGCTCTATCCGACGGAGGCGGTGGTCGTGCTGCCACCCGTGATCAACATCCTGTACAAGGCGCCGGGTCGGACATTTGGTGCGGAACTGAAGTATCGCTTCTGAAGCAGGTCGGGGTGCCGATCTTCTGTGCCGAGGTGGGGTTCCTTGACTGAAATCAGCAAGCGGGACCCGGCGGTGGTGATCATTGGTTCTGGTGCCGCCGGAGGCACGGTGGCCCACGAACTGGTGACCCGGGGCATCAAAGTCGTGTTGCTCGAGGCGGGGCGCGAGATCGGACCAGCGGAATTCATCCAGGATGACATGGCCGCGTTCGGCCAGCTCACCTGGATGGACAAGCGGCGGGCAACCGGGAACTGGCTGGCCGCAACCTCCTCGCCAGCCATGCCCTTGTGGACGGTCAAGGCGGTCGGCGGTTCCACCCTGCATTGGAACGGTCTTGCGTACCGGATGCAGGCACACGAGTTCGAACCCCGGACCCGCTACGGGCAAGTCGCCGGGACCTCTCTCGCCGACTGGCCCATCACGCTTGAAGATCTGTTGCCATTCTACGAGCGCGCGGAAGACAAGCTTGGCGTTACCGGAACACACGGCATTCCACGCCATCCTGCCAACAACAACTACCGGGTGCTGTGGAACGCCGCGAAGCGGGCCGGCTATGGATCCATCAGCAACGGCAACCTCGCAATCAACAGCGAACCGCGCGATGGGCGGGCAGGCTGTATCCAGATGGGCTTCTGCAACCAGGGCTGCAAGATCGGCGCCAAGTGGTCGACACAAGCTTCCGAGATTCCCAAGGCCATTGCAACCGGCAGGCTCGACCTGCGCACTGGGTGCATGGCGGTGCGCATCGAGCACGATGCGTCGGGCCGCGCAAGCGCCGTGGTTTATCGCGATGGAAATGGTGTCCTGCAGAGCCAGGTAGCACGTGTGGTATGTGTGGCTGGCAACGCAGTAGAGACCGCGCGTGTGCTGCTGCTGTCGGACAGCGGCAAGTTCCCGTCCGGTCTTGGCAACGGCTGGGGACATGTCGGTCGCCACTACACTCATCATGTGGGTGGCGGGACTTTCGGCGTCATGCCGAAGCCCGTGAACATGCATCGTGGGATCTCCGTGCCTGGCTCCTTGTTCGACGAGGCGCGTCATGACGAGACGCGGGGCTTCGTCGGCGGTTACCTGATACAGGCCATGTCGGTTGCGCCGTCCTTTCTTGCTTCCCTGCTCGATGCGGAGGACTGGGGCGAGCGCAACGCCGATTTCATGGAGAAGTACGATCACCTTGCAGGCCTGCTGATCTGCGGCGAAGACATGCCGCGCGCCGACAACCGGGTCACGCTCGATCGCGAGGAGCTCGATGCATTGGGACTGCGTATTCCCTGCATCCACGTCGACGTGCACGAGAATGACAGGCGCATGGAGGCGCACGGGCGGCTGACAACGCAGGTGCTCATGGATGCCGTGGGCGCCGTCGATGTCCGGCAGGTCCGAACTGCGCTCGCCACCCACAACATGGGTACGGCGCGCATGAGCCGACGTCCCGAGGATGGCGTGGTTGATTCCTTCGGGCGCGTTCACGAGATGCCGAACCTTTTCGTCTCCGACGGTAGCGTATTCCCAAGCAGCAGCGCGGAGAATCCGACACTCACCATCGTGGCACTGGCACTGCGCCAGGCCGACAGCATCGCCGAGCGGCTCGGCCGGGGAGATCTGTAATGACAAGGCATTCCGACAGCTTGGTCCTGTCGCGACGCAATCTGCTCATGGCAGGCGGTTCTGCGCTTGCCGCCAGCGGAATACCGGGGGTCGTGGTGGCTGCTGGCGCGGCGGCCGCAGATGCCGGTGAAATCGTCACGATTACCCGCGTGGTGCGCGACATGTTCCCGCACCGGATCGTGCCAATTCTGAAATTTCGGGATTTTGCCGCGCGGCTGGTCGGCACAGCCGATTCGTCGACAGCGGCGATGCTCAAGCAAGGGTGTGCGGAGCTGGACCGGCGCGCGGGTGGAGTCTGGAGGACACTCGACAGCAAACGCCGGCGCGGGATCCTGGAGGGCATGGGCGGCACACCGTTCTTCTCGGCGGTACGCACCGGCGGGCTGCTTGCGCTCTACACGGACCTCGATGTTACCCGCCTCTTCGGCTACGAGGGCCCATCACTGGAAAAGGGCGGTTACCTCCTGCGCGGTTTCAACGATCTGGATTGGCTGCCCGTGCCGACCTGATCCCGAGTCCATTGCCCTTCCCCCGGAGAAGAACTCATGCGTCCGATCGATCGCGTCTACCAGATTGGCTACATAGTCGACGACTTGGAAGCGGCTGCGCTGCGCTGGGTCGAGGAGGGCGGTGCGGGCCCATTCTCGATCTTCCGGCACTTCCAGTTCATGGAGCCCCGCACGGCCCCTGGGCTCGCGGTACCGGACTTCAGCTTCGCCCTGGGTTTCAGCGGGGTGGTCAACATCGAACTCATACAAGTGCACAGCTATGGTCCCTGTGTCTACAACCTGCCGGGTTTCGGCAGGCCGCCGTATCCGCATCACGTGGCGCGCCTGACCCGCGATATCGAAGCCACAGTTGCGCGTTACGAGAAGATCGGATGTCCGCTCCTGCTTGGGGGGCGTTTCGAGCCGAAGTCCGCGCTTGCCTATATGGATACCCGAAACAGGCTGGGATGCATCACGGAGTTCATACAGGTGAATCCCCAGATAGAGGAGATCCTGAACGGACTTGAGGCACAGGCCGCTTCGTGGGACGGCAAGGATCCGCTGCGCGAATTCGGCGGTTGAGCGCCATGGCGAAATTCGCATCCGAATCGCAGGTGGACACGGACCGGCGGCAACTGACGGTTCGCTGCTATCGCACGATGTCGCGCATCGCCGAGTCGGACCAGGCAATACAGCGCGCACTTTCGGCCGGTGAACTCCAGTTCCAGTACTATCCCGTCAGCGGCCAGGAAGCGATACCTGCAGGACTGGAGCCACTGCTGAACCGCGACGATTACGCCGTCATCACATATCGCTGCATGCATGACATCGTCGCCAAGGGCACCCCTCTCAAGGAGATCATGGCGGAGATGTACGGACGAGCGTCCGGAACATCCAAGGGCAAGGGCGGGCCCATGCACTTGTCGGACCCGAATTCGGGCCTGATGGTGACCACCGGGATCGTGGGCGGGGGCCTGCCAATCGCGAACGGTCTCGCGTGGGCATCGCAGCTGCGAAGGGACGGGCGGGTGACGATGGTCAGCTTTGGTGACGGTGCGACCAGCACCGGAGCCTTTCACGAAGCCCTGACCCTTGCGTCGATCTGGCGGCTGCCGGTCGTGTTCGTCTGCCAGAACAATCAGTACGCCGAGTACACGTCGCTGGCGGAATATACGCGGCTGCCGAGCTTCGCGCTCAAAGCGGATGGCTACGCAATGCCCGGGATTCGCGTCGACGGCAATGATCCATTGGCCGTGCACGATGCGGCGCAGGATGCCATCGACCGCGCGCGCCGTGGCGAGGGGCCGACCTTCCTTGAGGCCGTTTGCTACCGACTGCAAGGCCACGCTTTTGGCAGCGACGAGTCGCATATGGACAAGCTGACACTTGAGCGGGCGCGCGCGGAGGCGCCGGTACAGGCTTTCCGGCGCAGGTTGCTCGCAGAGGGCCTCACGAGTGAGCCGGAACTGGCGGCAATTGACGCTGCCGCACGCGCGGAAGTGATGGAAGCCATCGAGTTCGCGCGACAATCACCACTGCCTGGTCCCGAGGAGCTCGATTCCGATGTGTTCGCCTCGCGTGAGGATCTCCCTGGTGAGACGCGATCCGCGCGCACGAGGCAAGCGGGCTCACCGTCCGCGTCCCGACGCATCACCTTTAGCGCCGCCGTCACGGAGGCACTCGACATTGCACTTGCACGCGACCAGAAGGTCGTGTTGTTCGGCGAAGACGTCGCTGATCCCGCAGGCGGTGTAGTGAAGGTCACGAAGGGACTGTCGGCCAAGTACGGCAGCGAACGCGTGCGCTCCACGCCGATCGCGGAGAGCGCGATCGTAGGGGCGGGTATCGGCGCGGCGCTGGCGGGTTTGCGGCCAGTTGCGGAAATCATGATCAACGATTTCCTGGAAGTCTGCATGGACCAGGTCGCGAACCATGCCGCCAAGCTGCGCTACATGTCGGGCGGCCGTACGCAGGTGCCGCTAACCATTCGGACACTGACCGCCGGCTTCGTTGGCAGCTTCGGTGCGCAGCACTCTCAGTCACTGGAGGGCTGGCTCGCACACACACCGGGACTGAAAGTCGCCTGCCCGTCCACCCCGTTTGACGCGAAAGGCCTGCTGCTCGCTTGCATAGAGGACGACGACCCCTGCGTGTTCTTTGAGCCCATGCGCTGCTACTTCACGCCAGGCGAGGTACCCGAGGGTTACTACACGATTCCGCTCGGAGAAGCGGACATCAAACGACCCGGGAGTGACCTGACGATCGTCACCTACGGCTGGACGGTCGCCGAGTCCCTGGTCGCGGCCACGGGCCTCGCGCGTGAGGGCATAGCGGCGGAAGTCCTGGACCTGCGCACGATCGTGCCGCTCGATATTCCTGCGCTGCTCGAGTCAGTGAGCCGAACCGGGCGCGCGTTGATCGTGCACGCGGCCGTGGAGTTCGGCGGATTCGGCGCCGAGCTGTCGGCACTGTTGAATGAACGCTTGCATGGGCGCCTGAAGGCGCCGGTGGGGCGCGTCGGTGCGCGCTACACGCCAGTGCCCTTTTCCCAGGGCCTCGAGCCGCTGCATTTCCCGACTGCGTCACGCATCGAAACTGCCGCGCGCAAACTGATGGAAGGGGGGCGGTCATGCTGACGCTGCTGAGGATTCCGAAGGCAGCGGTGTCCATGCAAGAGGGCACCCTGGTTGCCTGGCTCGCCATTGATGGTCAGTTCGTGCGCGAGGGTGAGCCGATCTACACGCTTGAGCTCGAAAAAAGCGCTATGGACGTCGTGGCACCTGCAAGCGGTGTCTTGAAGCACGCCAAGCCGGCGGGCTCGGTTTGCCCGGTCGGTGAAGTTGTCGGTGAAATCGTGGGCGAAGGGTAGGCCGGCAGCGCAATCGGGGTCCCCCGGCGATTTCACAGACGCTGGCTGGCCGCACCTATCGCATTCGTTTCGCATGCGAGGTCGGGTCCCTGGTAGCGAGCATGTCGTTCACCGCGCTCGCCCGGCAACTGCCCGTCGGCGGATTCATGGACATGAATTTGACAGCGCAGCTACGCCTCTGGCCGGATAGGCCACATGGCCAGCCTGCAATCGATCAAACACTGGGACGACGAGACCGACGTCCTGATCGCCGGTTACGGCGTCGCCGGATGTGCTGCAGCGATCGAGGCGCACGACAGTGATCCTGCCGCCGATATCCTGATCGTCGAGAAAATGCCCGCCGAACGGGCCGGCGGCAATGGCCGCGTGTCGGGGCAATCGCTGCTCATCTCGCACAACGCCGAGGCGCTGTACCGCTACCAGAAGGCGATGAGCGCGACGAACCCGCCGCCTGACGACATGCTGCGCGAGTGGGCGCGGCAGATGGCCGGGCTCGAGGCCTATATCGAAGCGCGCATCGCCGAGGCCGGCAACACCCAACTGGTGAAGGGCAGCGGCTGGAGTTCGGGCGAGGCGGTGTACGAGTTCCCCGAGTTCGGCGCCGAGGATGCGGTGGCATACAACGCGTTCGTGAAGCCGATCCCGAGCGGCGTGTGGATCACGATGCGCACCTGCGTCGAGAAGCGTCCGCGCATCCGCCACGCCTTCGAGTCGCCGCTCGTCGACCTGGTGCAGGACCCCGATACGCTCGAGGTGTTCGGTGCCATCGTCGAGACGCGCGGCGTGCGCCGCGCGATCCGCGCGCGGCGCGGCGTGATCGTCGCGGTCGGCGGGTACGAAGCCGACATGGACATGCAGCGCAACTATTTCGGCCTCGCGCAGGCCCATCCGCTCGGCACGCCGGCCAACACCGGCGACGGCGTGCGCATCCTGCAGAAGGCGGGTGCGGAGTTGTGGCACATGCGCAATTTCGGCCAGTCGGGCGGCATCTGGCCCGGCATCAAGGTGCCCGATTACCCGACGATCTTCATGCGCCGCCATTTCTGGCAGACCTTCAGCTGGTTCGAGATCGGCGCCGACGATCGGCGCTTCTACAACGAGGGCGCCGAGCTCTACTACACGCACTACAAGGAACGCCACCACGGCCATTGGGTCGACACGCCGCACTGGCGCGTCGGGCCCGTGCACATGCTGTTCGACGAGAACGTGCGCGCCAACAACTGCCTCATCACCCATGCGATGAGCTGGAACACGGTGGTCGAGGGCTACGAATGGAGCGATGACAACAGCGTCGAGGTCGATAAGGGCTGGATCGTGAAGGCCGATTCGATCGAGGAGCTGGCGGTGAAGATCGGGCGCGATCCGGCACGGGTGCTGGCCGAGGTCACGCGCTTCAACGCGGCCTGTGGGAATGGTGAGGACACGGACTTCGGGCGGCCCGCATACTCGCTGCAGCCGCTCGTCGCACCGCCGTACTACGCCGTCAAGATCGATCTCGCAATCGTGTGCACGAGCGGCGGCGCCAAGCGCAATATCCTCTCGCAGGTGCTCGATCCGGGCGGCAAGCCGATTGCACGGCTGCACGAGGCCGGCGAGCTCGGCTCGATGATTTCGCACCTGTACCAGAACGGCTCCTATCTCACCGAGGCGATGATCTCCGGCCGCGCAGCGGGGCGCAGTGCGGTTATGCTGGACGCCTGGTCGATGCGGAGGGTGGCGTAAATGCGTGTGGTCACGCCGGCGATGAAACTGGACGTGCGGATCGATGAACTCGCCGCCAAGGACGGCCTGCTGCAGATGAGCGGGGTGGCCGGCATGCTGCCTTGCGAGACGACGCTGCGACCGTCGGAACTGCGCACAATGATCGGCAAGCTGATGCGCCCGTCGATCCTCAGGCTGCTGCTGCGCGCCGATCCTCCCGCGCCCGGCAAGCCGCCGGCGCGCTGATCCGCACGCGGGCCCGGAATTTGCGTATCGCGGCGAGGATGTCGCGCGCGTAGTTCTGCTCGAATTCCCGTATCCGCTGCTCCGGGCCGCCGATGCAGAGCACGGCCTGCGCGGTATCGAGCGGCGCGGGCAGCACTGCCGCGACGGAGC
Source organism: uncultured Pseudomonadota bacterium (assembly GCA_902826575.1). Classification (GTDB taxonomy): domain Bacteria; phylum Pseudomonadota; class Gammaproteobacteria; order Steroidobacterales; family Steroidobacteraceae; genus CADEFQ01. The sequence goes on from CADEFJ010000085.1 coordinate 9,792, forward strand.
CGACGCCGGGCAACACGCCGTAGACCGCGGCGTACTTGCGCCGGCGTGCCGTCTTGACCTGCGCCATCAGCGCGGGGACATCGGGCGGCAGCGAGTGGCGCTGCTCTCGGGCGAGGCGGCGGCACAGCGCTTCGATCTCCTCGTTCGAGCGGCTCGCGAGGAACGCGAGGCCCACGGCCGAGTCGGTCATCGACACGAGCATGCCGGGCATCACCGGAAGCGTAAACGGCTGGCGGCCCGCCATGATGTGGGTCACCTGCATGTGCACATCGTTCGGCGTCGAGAGGAAGGTGGCCTCGCCGGTCGAGTCGTTCACGCTGTGCATCGCCGCGAGCATGCCGTCGCTTGCCAGGGCGTCGCGGCGCAGCCAGTCGCCCAGCATCGCGACCCGCAGCGTCGGTACGTAGAGTCGGGTGCGACGGTCGAAGCGCAGGTAGCCGAGGCGCATCAGGCTCTTGACCAGCGCGATGGTGCTCGAGGCAGGGATGTCGAGTGCGAGCTGGATCTCGCGTGCGTGCAGCGGCCGGCGCTCCCGCGCGAAGGTCTCGATCACTTCGAGCGCGCGCGCCGCCGACTTGACGACTCCGGCCGGCATGCTCAGCCCCCGGGCGAGACGGGGCACACCGGGCAGGCACCGTCGTCGCCGCCCCGCGCGCTGTCCGCGCCGCTCGTCAGTGCAAGCAGGTGCTCGACGCGCTGGCGCGGAACGCGCGGGTAGGCAAGCGCGCTCGATGACCAGTCGCCGAAGAGCGCCGCGATCGCCATCGCGTGTCCGGTGCGCGAACAGCACAGCACCGGGGCATCGACGGCGGCGGCCACCGCCGCGTGTACCGGCGCCATGCAGGTGCAGCCGAGCGCGATGGCTTCGGCGCCGTCGTGCTCGATGGCGTCGCGGCATGCCTGCGCGATGCGCGCGGTCACGTCTGTGTCCTCGCCCTGCAGCCGCGCCATGACCTCGACCGGCTCGCCGAGGTGGCGAATCGAGACGCAGCGCGCCGCGAGGCCGCTGGCCGCGACGCGCCCGTCGTAGATGTAACGCATCGAGTGCGGCCACACGGTCACGATCGAGAAGCGGCGCGCGACCAGCGCCGCGGCGTGCAAGGTTGCCTCGCCGGCACCGATCACCGGCACGTCGCCGAGCGCGCGCATCGCGTCGATCGCGTAATCGCCGAAGGTATCGATGTAGAGGGCGTCAACGCCGCCCGCGACGGCTTCCGCGGCGGCGGCCGCATGGCTCGCGGCAACGAGCACGTGATCGAAGGGTGTGTGCGGGAAGGCCGGGATCGGCAGCGGCCAGGGCACGAGCTCGATGCCCGCGGGGGTCATCGCCGCGAGATGCGCCGGGGCGCCGGTCGCACAGGGTGTACCGCTGCCGAGGATGGCGATGCGCTGCCGATCCGCGCCGATGCGCGCGTGCTGGGCGCGACGCTGAAGGCGGGCGAGCGGCTGACGCATAGCGTCGGTGCGGGGCGCCACGCCTATCTCGTCCCCGCGACCGGACGGATCGAGATCGATGGCCAGACGTTCGAGGCACGCGACGGTGCTGCGCTGAACGGCGGGCAGACGGTGACGATCACCGCGGTCGAGGATGCCGAAATCGTGCTGGTCGACGCCGACTGACGTCTGGCGCGCCGACGACCCGCCACGCGGGTTCGATCCATTTTTCAAGGAGACAAGTGATGACCAAGGTGCTGGTCCTTTATTATTCGTCCTATGGCCATATCGAACAGATGGCCGATGCGATGGCCCAGGGCGCGCGCGATGCCGGTGCGCAGGTCGATGTGCTGCGCGTGCCCGAAACCGCGCCCGATGCGGTGGTCAAGGCAGCGCATTTCAAGACCGATACCGCCCATGACGTGATCGCAGGGCCGGAGGCGCTGAAGGCTTATGACGCGATCATCGTCGGCGCGCCGACCCGGTTCGGGCGGATGCCGGGCCAGATGGCGGCGTTCTGGGATACGGCCGGGGGCCTGTGGATGTCGGGCGCGCTGCACGGCAAGGTCGGCGGTGCGTTCACCTCCACCGCGACCCAGCATGGCGGGCAGGAAACGACGCTGCTCGGCATCATCACCAATTTGCTCCATTTCGGCCTGACCATCGTCGGCCTCGACTATGGTTAACAGGGCCAGATGGGGGTCGAGGCGGTGAAGGGCGGGGCCCCTTATGGCGCGACCACCATCGCCGATGGCGACGGCAGCCGCCAGCCGAGCGATGCCGAGCTGGACGGCGCCCGCTATCAGGGCCGCCGGATCGCCGAGGTCGCGGCGAAGCTGGCTGCGTAACCCACGCGAGCAGGCGAGCGCGGGCCAAGCCGGGGCGTTGCGCCCCGGGCGGGCACGATTATCGCTAGGTTGCGGCAGCTGGCTGGGTTAG
>CADEFJ010000086.1 GCA_902826575.1 uncultured Pseudomonadota bacterium
GCACCACTGGCTCTCGCGCGCCGAGCGGCGGACCAGGGTATTCGCGGAACTCGAGAAATTCCTCGCCGCAAATCTCGATGCTCGCGGTGGGGTCCCGTGAGATGAACGACGCCGTCGGCATCGAGTTCACGTTGCGCGATGCGCGCAGTCTAGATGTCGATTTCGGTGGCGAGCACGACCACACGCTTCGTCGGCATGCGGAAGAACTCCGCGGCTTGCGCGCTGCGGCGCTGCAGATACGCGAACACCCGGCCCTGCAGGCCCGCGACACCCGGACGAGGTCGCGCGCGCACGAGGTGCCAGCCGAGAAAGTACGTGCAATCAGCGTCATCCAGGCGCAGCCCCTTCTGCCGCGCGCCGCGCAGCGCCTCCGTGACGTCGGGCGTCTCCATGAAGCCGAACCGGGCGTGGACGGCGTGCACGTTCGGCGTCAGTTCCTCGAGCCACGCACGCGTCGTGCGGTCCTGGCGCGGCGTGCGCATGATTTCGAGGTGCAGGATCACGATGCGCTCGTGGACGACGTGGTTGTGCTCGAGGTTGCGCAGCAGCGCCGTCGGGACGAAGCCCGCGTGGCTCACGAGGAATACCGCAGTTCCCGGCACGCGCGTGGCGTTCTGCAGCAACCCGGGCAGCGCGCTCCAGGGCACGGCGCGCGCGCGCAGCTCGTGGCGCAGCCTGGCGCGGCCGTCGCGCCAGGTGACGAAACCCGCGAACATCGCCGCCGCTAGTGCGAGCGGTACCCAGCCGCCGCTCGCGACCTTGGTTGCATTGCCGAGGAGGAAGGCGAGTTCCAGGGCGAGGAACAGCCCGAACACCATCGCGATGCGCGTCGCAGGCCACTTCCATGCGGTGCGCGCCAGCACGGCGCCGAGCAGCGTCGTGATGAACATCGTGCCGATCACCGCTGCGCCGTATGCGGCCGATAGCGCGCTCGAGGAGCCGAACGCCAGCACGAAACCGACCACGGCGACAAACGTGATCGTGTTGGCCGCGGGCACGTAGATCTGCCCGCGCTCGTCGGGCGACGTCTGGCGGATCCGCACGCGCGGCAGCAGATCGAGCTGCACAGCCTGCCGAGTCACCGAGAAAACTCCCGAGATCGTGGCTTGCGAGGCGATGATCGTGGCCGCCGTCGCGAGCACGACCAGGGCGGGCAGCCAGGCCTTCGACGCGAGTGCGAAAAACGGATTCGTCACCGGTTCGCCGGCGGTCAGCAGCAACGCGCCCTGGCCGAAGTAGTTGATCAACAACGCCGGCCAGACCAGGCCGAGCCAGGCCAGCCGCACGGGCCGCTTGCCGAAGTGACCCATGTCGGCGTACAGCGCCTCGGATCCCGTCAATACGAGGAACACGGCGCCCAGGATCGTCAGTGCGAGGGTCGGGTGGCCTGCGAGCAGTGCCAGCGCATGGTGCGGGGAAACCGCCGCAAGCACTTGCGGCGCTGCCGCGATTTCGCGGGCGCCGAGCGCGGCGAGCGTGCCGAACCACAACACCATGACGGGCCCGAATATGCGGCCTACGCGCGCCGTGCCGTGGCGCTGGATCGCAAAAAGCGCGACGAGGATGCCGAGAGTGATCGGCAGCACCGCGCCCGCAAGGGACGGGTCGAGCAGTTCCAGACCCTCGACGGCCGAGAGTACCGAGATTGCCGGCGTGATCATCGCGTCGCAGTAGAAGAGCGCGGCGCCGAGCGCGGCGAGTGCGACCAGGCGTGTCGCCCACATGCTCGCCGTGCCGACCTTCTGCTGCACGAGCGCGAGCAGCGACAGGATACCGCCTTCGCCCTCGTTGTCGGCGCGCAAAATGAGCACGACGTACTTCAGCGTGACGACGAGAAACAGGCTCCAGAAAATCAGTGACAGCACGCCGATCACGGCGGCGGGATCACTCAGGCCGCCCGCGGCCGCGGTGGCCTCCTTCAATGCGTACAGGGGGCTGGTGCCGATGTCGCCGTAGACGACGCCGAGTGCACCGAGCGTTGCGCGGGGCAGGGGACGTTTTTCGTTCATACGCAGTGAACTTGCCAGCGGGGACTGGTGAAGAGGGTGGCGTCTGAAGGTGGGGATGCTGTCGCGGCATGCGGCGGTTGCAGCGGCATTGTACTCCCGCTGCAGCGACACGGTACGCGGGTGTCCGATTGTCCATGGCGATTCCGTGCAACGTGTCGCACGGGTATGCTTCTTTGCTTCCCTCGCCATGGACCCGCCGCCGCAACATGACTGACGCCGCCAGCCTCGAGTTCACTCCGCGTGACATGCGCCGCATGGGCGAGGCGGTCATGGGGCGCGTCGTCGATCATCTTGCGACCATCGGCGAGCAGCCCGTGCGCGGGGACATGGATGCGGCGGACCTATGCCGCGCGATGCGCGAGCCGGCGCCCGAGCTGGGCTCGACGCTCGAGCCTTTGCTCGATTCGCTGTTCGAGGAATGGATTCCGCGCAGCTTCAATACCGCGAGCCCCGGATACCTGGCCTTCGTACCCGGCGGCGGCGTGTTCCCCGGTGCGCTCGCCGACCTGATCGCCTCCGGTGTCAATCGCTATACCGGGGTGTGGCCCACCGCACCGGCGCTGGTGCAGCTCGAGGCGAACGTGCTCGAGTGGCTGCGTGAGTGGATGCAGCTGCCGCCGAGTACGCGCGGGCTGTTCACGACGGGCGGATCGATGGCCAATTTCGCGGCAATCGTCTGCGCACGCGAGCGCCAGCTCGGCACGGAGCTGCGCCGCGGCGCCATGTACCTGTCCACCGAGACGCACCACTCGGTCGGCAAGTCCGCGAAGCTCGCGGGCATCCTGCCCGACCGCGTGCGTACGATCGCCGTGGATGGCGCATTTCGCATGCGGATCGACCTGCTCGAGGAAGCGATCGCGAGCGACCGTGCGGCAGGCCTCGTGCCGTTCCTCGTCGTGTCCTCCGCCGGCACCACCAACACCGGAGCCGTCGATCCGCTGCGCGAGATCGCCGCCCTGTGCCGGCGCGAGGGGCTGTGGCACCACATTGACGGCGCGTACGGCGCGAGTTTTCACTTGTGCCCCGAGCTGCGCCCGCTGCTCGCCGGGCTGCCCGAGGCCGACTCGCTCACGCTCGATCCGCATAAAGGGCTCTTCATTCCCTATGGGACCGGCGCCGTGCTGGTCCGCGACGGTGAGGCGCTGCGCGCCGCGCACGCGCAGACGGCGAGCTACATGCCCGAGAGTCGGGATGCCGAATTCTACGACCCGCACCAGTACGGGCCTGATCTCTCGCGCGGCTTTCCGGGCTTGCGCGTATGGCTCGCGTTCAAGCTGTATGGCGCGGCGCGCTATCGTGCCGCGCTCGCCGAGAAGCGTACGCTCGCGCTCGACGCGGCAAGGCGCATCGCGGCGCTGCCCCACGTGGTGATGGACGCCCCGCCGCAACTCTCGCTGTTCGCCTTCCACCTCGAATGGCCCGGCGCCACGCCCGCGCAGCAGGACGCGGCCACGCGCGAGCTGCTCGAGCGCGTCACGCGGCGCGGCAAGGTGTTCATCACCGGCTGCCACGCCGGCGGCCGCTTCCTTGCACGTGTATGCGTGTTGAGCTTTCGGACGCGAAAGGCACAAATGGATACTTGCGTGGAGCACATTGCGGAGGAGGCCAGCGCGATATGCTCTTGAGGAAGCGAACAGCGAACGGCTTGCAGATTACAGCCAGAGGCGCGGGCCTGGCGGCAGTCGTCTCTGGCTGTCAGCCGTAAGCCGTTCGCTGTTCGCTTCCCAATGAGTCCCCGTCAGGCCCTGTGGCTTTCGATCAGCGCAGCAATCGCGACGATCGCGCTGAAGGCGGGGGCCTATTGGTTGACAGGGTCTGTCGGCTTCCTTTCGGATGCGCTGGAATCGCTGGTCAATCTCGCGGGCGCCTCGTTCGCGTTGCTGATGGTTACGTTGGCGCACACCCCACCCGACGCCGAACATCCGTTCGGGCACGGCAAGGCCGAGTATTTTTCGGCCGCCTTCGAAGGCATGCTGATTTTCGTCGCCGCGCTCGCGATCCTCGTCGCGGCCGGCGAACGGTTGCTGCATCCACAGGCGCTGCAATCGCTTGGCTGGGGTACCACCCTGTCGGTGATAGCGAGCTTGATCAACCTTGCCGTGGCTCGCGTGCTGTACCGGGTCGGCCGCGCGCATCGCTCGATAGCACTGGAGGGCGATGCCCGCCACCTGATGACCGACGTGTGGACGACAGCCGGTGTCGTCGTCGGCGTCGGCCTGGCCTGGGTCAGCGGCCAGCACTGGATCGACCCGGTGGTTGCGATCGCGGTGGCGTGCAATATCCTGCGTGAAGGCTTCCATCTGATGCGCCAGTCGGCCGATGGCCTGATGGATCGCGCGCTCGATGACAACGATCTGCAGCGGATCGAGGCGATCCTCGCGTCGTTCCGGCCGCGCGGCTGCAGCTTCGACAACCTGCGCACGCGGGCCGCCGGCGCGATGCGCTTCGCGCATGTCGACATGCGCGTGCCTGGTTCCTGGAGCGTCGCGCAGGCGCATGATCTGGCGGATGAGGTGGAAGATGCGGTCCTGGGCGCCGGGATCACGTTGGATACCCACGTGGAGCCGATTGAATGAACAAGAGCGAACAGCGAACGGCTTACAGATTACAGCCAGAGGAACAGCGAGCAGCGAGCAGCTTACGGCTCACAGCCAGAGGCACAAGTCTTGCGGTGATCTTCTCTGGCCGTAATCTGTAATCTGTAAGCCGTTCGCTATTCGCCTTTCGAGAACCTGATGCTGGTAAATTCTCACTTGGCATTGCTCGCCACAATCCTGTCGGTTGCGGCGCTCGCCGCGCCTGCCGCGCCTACTACGCCGGATCGCTATGTCCTCGTACACGCGGGCACGCTGCTCGCCGTTCCGGGCCGGCCGGCCGAACGCGAGATGACGATCGTCGTGAAGAACGACCGCGTCGCCGGCGTGGTGCGAGGATTTCTCGACGCGACGGCTGCCGGGCTGCCGTCCGGCGCGACGGTGGACCTGATCGACCTGCGCGACCGCTTCGTGCTGCCGGGCCTGATGGACGCCCACGTACACCTGATCCATGAGCCCTCGTTCACCCGCCGTCGCACCGAGCGCGGCGATCGCAATCCGCCGACGAGCGCGGAAGGTGCCGTGAATACAGTCGTCTACGCGCGGCGCACGCTTGCCGCGGGGTTCACGACGGTGCGCGACCTGGGCTCTGACGATCAGGCCGTATTCGCAGTACGCAATGCCATCAACGCCGGCCGCATGATCGGGCCACGCATCCTCGTCTCCGGCTCGGCGCTTGCCGTGACTGGCGGCCACGGAGATTCTTTGCCGCTCGATGGCACCGGTGACCCACAGTCGCGTCTGCGTGATGGTACCTGCGACGGTCCGATGGAATGCCGTGCGGCGGTGCGCTACCAGTACAAGCTCGGCGCCGATGTCATCAAGTTCACGTCGACCGGCGGCTTCGGCTCGAACACGGGACTCGATCCGCAGCTCTTTGCGGACGAGATCGAGGCGATTGTGTCCAGCGCCCACCTGGTCGGCCTCAAGGCGGCGACCCACGCCTATTCTGCAATTGCCATCAAGCAAGCCGTGCGGGCGGGGGTCGATTCGATCGAGCACGGATTCCTGGTGGACGACGAGGGGCTCGCACTGATGAAGAAGGCGGGCACGTTTCTCGTCCCGACGCTGTCGGCGAGTTATCCGCCGCCGATTTTCAGGATTGCCGATCCCGAATCGGTACGCATCCGCAACGAACACCAGGCCTTCGAGCGTGCCCGCGCCGCGGGCGTGAAGATCGCTTTCGGCAGCGACGCGGGCACCTTCGCGCACGGCGACAACGCCAAGGAGTTCGGGTTGATGGTGAAGTTCGGCATGTCGCCCATGGACGCCATCCGCAGCGCGACGGTCGCGACCGCCGACCTCTTCGGCCTGGCGGGCGAGGTCGGCACTGTCGAGCCCGGCAAGCTCGCGGACCTCGTCGCGCTCGCCGGCAATCCACTCGATGACGTCGCCGCGCTGCTGCACATCGATTTCGTGATGAAGGGCGGGCGGGTTGCGAAGCAGGACGGCCGCATGATCGAGCCGTTCACTTACCTCCCGCCGTCGGCTTCGTTCTGACGGGAGCAGGCGCTGCCGCGTCCTGTGCGCAGCGACGCTCGGTACGGGTTCGAGGCCAGCGTCTGCCACGCCCGTCAGCGAAGTATCCAGTAGCTGATGCCCTCGGCATCGAGGAAGGACTCGGCGCCGGCGCCGCGCAGCATCGCAAGGGTCGAATAGCTGCCGGCCTGCGAGCAGGTATCCGCCGCGACCGTCACCGAACGCGGGGCGTCGGGCGCCGGCCAGCCGGTGCGGGCGTCGAAGATATGACCGTAGCGGACGCCGTCGATCACAACGTGCCGCTTCGTGTCGCCGCTGGTTGCGAGGGCTCCCGTCGCGAGCTCGATGCGGCGCGCCGCTTCCCCTGCGCGCGTCAGCGACTCGATGCCGACGAGCCAGGCGCGGTTCGTGGGCGGCGTGCCCGTGCAGCGCAGATCGCCGCCGAAGTTCACGAGCACCGGCGCATCCGTGTGTGCGGCGGCGAAGTCGGCGACGCGGTCGACGGCATACTCCTTGCCGATGCCGCCCAAGTCGATCTCGATCCCCTCGGGCAGCGTCAGGAACGGTGGTTCCCAGGTCACGCGCTGCCAGCCGATACGCGCCAGCAACGCCGGGATCCGCGCAGGATCCGCGCGCACAGGCCCCTCGTCGAAGTTCCAGGCCTGGCGCAGGACGCCCGAGGTCAGGTCGAAGCGACCCTCGCTCATGCGCCATAGCGCCGCGCCATATTCGATCAGCCGCGCGGTCTCCTCGTCGACGCGGCGGCGCTTGCCGCGCGCGCCGTTGAGCGCCGAGATGACGCTGTCCGGGCGGTAGCGGCTGTACTTGCGGTCGACGCGGTTGGCTTCGTCGCGGGCATATGCAGCAAGCCGCTGCGCGAGCGCACCGCTGTCTGTCTCGACGAGCAACTCGCAGGGACTGCCCATCGACTGGAATGCGGCACGCCAGCTGCCGCCTTCACGATCAAGGCTAAAGCTGGAACTTGTACCCAAACTGCACGATCACTGCCGTCAGCGGCGGGACCAGGTCGAAGCCGGCGAGGTCGCCCACGGCGACGCCGGCGGTGGCATCGGCCTCCTGCCGGTAGTAGCCGAGTCGCACCGAGAATTCGCCGTGGTCCGTGCGATGCCCGTACTTCGCGCCGACCGTCCACGCGTCGAGGTCCGCGAGGCGGTAGTCCGCCGAGGCATGGCGCGGCAGCGCTTCGCCCTCGAACAGCACCGTGCGGTAGAAGTCCGCCGCGTCCTGTGTGTACCAGCGCAGCTGCGGCTCGAGCCAGGATCGGTCGCTGATGTTCCAGCGATAACGCGCCTCGACCGTCGCGGATTCGATGCCCCAGTCGTCCGTCATGTACCGGAAGTTGACCGCCATCGAGTCGCGGTCGAAGGCGTGGCGCCATTCTGCGAAGAGGCTCTGTTTGGTGCGCGAATCCGGGCGACTTTCGTAGACGTAAAGGTCGAGGCCGCTGCCGGCCGGCCCGGGGACCGGGGCGCCGCTCACCGGATCCACGACCGAGAGGAATTTGTACGGGTCGTTCAGGTAGCCATCGCTGCTTCCATAGGAATAGGACACCTCGAGCAGCGAGCGCCGCGACAGCACCTGCGTCACGCCGACGAGCACGTCGGTGAGGTCCTTGGAATCGTTGCCCGCCTTGCTCGACAGGTTGCCGACCTCGCGCATCGGGGCGAGGGGAATCGGGGCACCGCCGACCGGATCCATGTCGTCCTGCGAGTACGCGACGCCGACATAGGCGGTGGTGTTCTTCAGGTTGAAGTCGCGCTCGAGGCGGCCGTCGACACCGAGGTGGAGGTAGTCGTACTCGCTGGATGCGCTGAATCCCGCGCTCCAGCGCATGGACTCGCCGAGCGGCGCCCGCCAGTGCGCCGACAGCGCGACGCGCGTGTCGAGGAAGCTGTCATCGAGCGGCGCGTCGCCGGCCGCGACGGTGTAGCTGTCCTTGCCGCTCGGCGTGGTAAAGGTCTGGACGGTCGAGGCCGGCACGGCGCCCGAGGGCGTCGCGCCGGTGAGCGAGTCGACGGTGAGGGTCAGGTCGAGCGCGCGATCCTCGTCGAAGGCGCGGCGCGCCGAGACCATGAGGCTCACGTCGGTGACGCGCTCGCCGTCCTCGCCGTAGTAGAGGAGGGAGCTGTCGATTTCCCAGCGCGGCGCCTCCTGCGCCACCACCGGTGCTGCGGGCAATGCGCCGAGCAGGCCGCAGGTGGCGGCCGCCAGGGATCCGCCGATCGGCTTCTTCAGTTGCATCCGCAACCACCGCCCGCGAAGCCGCGGCCACCGCTGCTCGCTTCCTTGCTGAAGTAGATGTGATCGTCGATGGCGGCGTCGTGCGCGTCGGGCTGCATGTCGGCCCGCGCCTGCAGGTCCCGCTCCCACGGCTGGACGGTCGTACAGGCGGCAGCGGTCGCGGCGAAAACCAGGAAGACAAGGTTGCGCAGGGCGGTCATGAGGTTTCCTTCAATAGTTGGTCGATCTGCCGCTCGCGCTCTTCGCGTTGTTTGTCGCGAAATCCCGCGTGGCGGGCGCGCACCCGTCCCTGGCGATCGATCAGGAAGCTGGTCGGCATGGCCTGCACGCCGAACTCGCGGGCAATGTTGCCCGGCGCATCGTACTCAATGCGAAACCGCGCCGGGCGCTGCGCGAGGAAGGCCTCGGCAAGCTCACGGTCCTGGTCGAGATTCACGGCCACGATCACGAGGCCCTCGTCCTCGTGCTCCTGCTGCAGGCCGTTCATCCAGGGGAATGATTGACGGCAGGGCGCGCACCACGAGGCCCAGAAATCCAGAAGGACAACCTTGCCGGCGTAGGCGTCGAGAGCCGGCCAGTGCGCGCCAGCCTTATTGGGAGGCACATCGGCTGCGCCGACGGACGTCGCCGCGATCAGCAACGAGAGAACGGTTGTGGCAAGGCGCAAGAAAGGACCCCGTCATGGTACGGATAATCCATTGGACGGCGCTCGGCACCGGAATCAATCGCTCCCGGATCGCGGCGCGGTTGCGGCTAGTCGCGTTCCCGATCCGTCGGAATCAGCATCATCGTCAACGTCCCCGCGATCACGCCCAGCGCCATGATGCCGACCAGCGGCTCGGTCAGTGAACGCTTCCACCAGGCCACGACCATCAAGGTGCCCCAGGCGAGGCCCAGCGCCGCAAACTTGACCGCGGGGCGCAACGCGCGCCGTTCCTCGAACCGCTGCGCCTCGCGCAATGCCGATTGCAGGATCGGCACACGTTGGATCCAGAGCGTGAGCCTGCGGGAAGATCGGGCGAACGCCCACAACGCAATGATCAGGAACGGCGTGGTCGGCAGGCCGGGAAGCACGGCACCGAGCAGTGACAGCCCGGTGAAGACCAGGCCGACGACGACCAGCACCAGCTTGCGCATTGACCGATTCCCCGGAAGTGGCTGCCTTTCCAGTCCTTTGGGTTGCGAGATCCCGAGTTTACGGCAACGCTGGTCCGTTGGTGCAGCGGCGGGATGCGGGTCCGCCCGGTTATCATTCCGGTGGTGCAATCCCCTGGGGCATGATCGTTACGACGCTATTCGAACCGCTGTCGCTCGCGCGCGGCCCCGCCATGAAGAACCGCTTCATGCTGGCGCCACTCACGAACCTGCAAAGTCATGCCGACGGCACGCTTTCCGACGATGAGTATCGCTGGCTCACGATGCGTGCGGCGGGTGGCTTCGCGCTCGTCAGCACCGCCGCATCGCATGTGCAGAAGGCGGGGCAGGGTTTTGCCGGCCAGATCGGCGTCTTCGGTGATGAGCATCTCGAAGGGCTCGCGCGCCTCGCGGCGGGCATCAAGTCGCGCGGCGCGAACGCCGCCGTGCAACTGCATCACGCGGGGAATCGTTCACCCAGGGAACTCGTGGGTACACCCGTGGGCGCGTCGGACGATGCAAAGTCGGGAGCGCGTGCGCTGACGACGGGCGAAATCGAGACCCTGCGCGATGACTTCATCGCGGCGGCGAGGCGGGCCGAGAAGGCGGGCTTCGATGCCGTGGAAGTGCACGGTGCGCATGGTTACATCCTCTCGCAATTTCTCTCGCCGGAGATCAACCGGCGCGACGATCGCTATGGTGGAAGCCTCGCGAATCGCGCGCGCCTGCTCTTCGAGATCATCGACGGCATCCGTGCGGCCTGCCGGCCGGATTTCCAGCTGGGCCTGCGCCTCTCGCCCGAGCGCTTCGGGCTGCGGCTCATGGAGATACGCGAGGTCGCAGCGCAAGTGCTCGCCGAAGGCCGGATCGACTACCTCGACCTCTCGCTGTGGGATGTGGCGAAGGAACCCAACGAGGAGGCGCACAAGGGACGTTCGCTGCTCGGCTACTTCATCGACCTGCCGCGCGGCAAGGTGCGCCTCGCTGCCGCGGGCAAGGTGATGAGTGCGCGTACCGCGCTTGGCGTGATCGAAGCGGGCTGCGACTTCGTCGTGATCGGCCGCGCCGCGGTCTTGCGCCACGATTTCCCCGAGCGCGTGCGGCGCGATGCCGCGTATGAATCGCCCGCGTTGCCGGTCACGTCGCAGTACCTCGTCGAGGAGGGCCTGGGCCCCGCGTTCGTGGATTACATGCGCAGCTGGCCGGGCTTCGTGGATGCCGCTAGAGGCTGAATTCTAGCGAACAGCGAATAGCGATCAGAGAACAGCCAGATGCGCGGGGCGGTCGGCGATCTTCTCTGGCTGTCAGCTGTTCGCAGGTCGCTGCTCGCTCAGCGGCGTGAGCCGCGTATCCACCTCGTCCTGCTGCAATTCGAACAGGCGCGCATAGACGCCGCGCTGCGCGAGCAGCGCGGCATGCGTCCCGCGCTCGACGATGCGCCCATGCTCGAGCACGAGGATCTCGTCGGCGCCGAGCACCGTCGAGAGGCGATGCGCGATCGTGAGGGTGGTACGGCCTTGCGAGAGTTCGCGGATTGCGGCATTCACTTCGCGCTCCGATTCGACGTCGAGATTCGATGTCGCCTCATCGAGGATCAGGATCGGCGCGTCTTTCAGCAGTGCGCGGGCGATCGCGATGCGCTGGCGCTGGCCGCCGGACACCTTGCTGCCCATTTCGCCGACCTGGGTGTCGTAGCCCAGCGGCAGGCTGTCGATCCAGTCCTTGAGTTGCGCGCGCCGCGCCGCCTCATCGACCTCGGCCTGCGACGCCGCGGGTCGGCCCATGCGGATGTTCTCGCCGATCGTCGTGTTGAAGGTGTAGTTGCGCTGCGAGACGACGGCGATGTGGCTGCGCAGGTCCTCGAGCGTGTAGTCACGCACCGGGCGACCACCCACCAGCACCGTGCCTTCCGTCGCGTCCCAGAACCGTAGCAGCAGGTTTGCGATCGTGCTCTTTCCCGCGCCACTCGATCCCACCAGCGCGATGTGGCGGCCGGCCTCGACATCGAAGCTGATGCCCTGCAGCACGGGCGGGGCGCCCTGCGCCTGAGAGCCGTAGCCGAAGCTCACGTGCCGCAGCGAAATCGATGCGTCGGCCAATGGGGCAGAGGCCGCAACCATGTTTCCGACCGCGGGTTCCTGGTCCATCAGTTCGAACAGGCGGCGCGCCGAGATCATCGCGACCTGGAAGTCGCCGACCACGTTGTTCATTGCCTGCGCGGCATTGAAGCCGGTGATGGCGATGGCGACGACGATGGGAATGTCGCGCAGCGGCTGGATCGCGCCGCCCTGGTAGAGGTCCCAGCTGACCCACAGCATCGCGATGGCGGCCGCGGCGATCACCAGTTCCGTCACGCCGCGCTGCAGGGCGTCGGCGCGTGTCATCGTGTCCTGACCCTTCTTCAGGCGCTCGCCGATCTCCCACAGGTGCTTGCGGCGCCGGGCGCCGTAGCCGAACGCCACGGTGTCACGGAGGCCCTGCAGGCTGTCGGTCAGTGCGGCATTCACCTCGCCCTGCGCGCGCCGCCACGGCTCGCTGCCTCGGCCGCCCGACAGCGCGGTGATCACCGGTAGCACGAGCACCATTACCAGCATGAACGGCAGCAATGTCCACGCATAGTTCGGGTGGAAGTA